>PNJQ01000071.1 GCA_013821985.1 Opitutus sp. | reverse complement strand
TGCGCGCCCTGGGCGCCCAGACGGAAGGGTTGCTCATTGTGGCCACCACGGCATTCGTGACCGCCGACAAACACGAGGCCTGCCGGCGCGCCGGCATGAACGCCGTCATCACGAAGCCGCTCACGCCGGAAAAACTGCGGGCTGCGCTCGCGGAAGCGACCGCGTCGTGGCAATCGGTGCCGCGGGTGCAGTTGGCGCAGGAAACCGCGGCCGATCCGCTTTACGCCCTGCGCCAGTTGGCCGAGCGCAAAGGCATTTCACTCGAACAGGAATTGGAACACTTCCTTGCCACCCTGGACGACGAAGCGGGAGACATTGCGCGGGCCATTGCCGCGCGCGACGCCGCCGCGGGCACGCAGGCCATTCACCGGCTCGTCGGGCGACTGGTCTATGTCGCCGATCAACGTGCGGAGCGCCTTGCCCGGCAACTCGAGGATGCTGTCGGCACCGAACAGTGGCCGCGCGCGGAACAACTCTGGCGCGATGTGCGCGAGGAAAGCGAAGCGTTGCGCGCCCGCCTGCGTCAGACCTGAGGCGGGCGTTTGTCCCGGAGGTGTTCGGTGCGGACAAGACCGTGCGCGAGTGCGTAGTGGATCAGTTTCGGCGTCGAGTGGATGTTGAGCTTCCGCATGATGTCACGGCGCCGCGACTGGACGGTCGAGGGACTCACGCCGAGAATCGCGCCGATTTCGTTGTCGTCCTTGGCTTCACCGATCAGCGCGAGGACCCGCATCTCGTAATCGGAAAGCACATGCACGAACGCCGTGCGGTCGTGGCGCAGCACCCGGCTCGCATCGCTCACGATCGAGGTATAGAAAGTGCGTCCGAACAACACCGCCTCGATGGCCTCCGAAAGGACGTCGGGGCGTTGCTCGTTTTTGTCCACAAAACCGTGCAGCCCGCTGCGCTGGACCTGCAGCATTGTCCAGGGATCGCGATGCGAAGACACGCCGATGACGCGCAATTGCGGCATTTCCTCCATCCATTTCACTCCCGCCTCAAGTCCGTTGCCGTCGGGCATGGAGAAATCCAGCAATACCAGATCCGGTTTGTGCTTCCGGAGGACGCTGGCGGCGGTTTCCAGCCGATCGCACTGGGCCACGACATCCAGGCCCATGCCCCGGCAATGCGCCGCAAAAAGCTCCGCCACGAGGAGCTGGTCCTCCACGATCATCACCTTTCCGCTGACCCGCCGGCCGGGTGCGGCTTCACCTTCGTCGGAATTTCGCACGCCGCACCCATAGGAGCAGCGCCGACCGCAATCAAGCCGGGGCCACTTCACACCTGAAATTAGGCGATTTGAACGGTCGTGCTCCGACGGCGGGAGAGATGGGGTGAAGCCATGAGCCATGCCCGCCCGCACTCCCAGTCGCATCCTGGCGCGGGCTCGGTTCGGTCGCAGGTGAACCGCGCGGTGTTCATCACCGTGTCGGCGCCGAGTCGGGCGGAGTTGGAGGAGCGGATCGCTCAACTGCGGGAGGTCGGATACGTGCAGGTTGGCGCCATTGTCTCGTCCCAAGGCGTCAGCGAGCTCTCCGGGCCGGCGGAATACATCTGCATGATGTCGCGGTCCGCCGGAGATTAGGGCCGCCAGCGACTCGCACCGGTCACGGCGGTTATCGGAGAGCATCCGGTGCGCACCGCGGTAATCGTGCGGAATCTCGTGGCGGGCGGGAACGTCGTCCGAGCTGCGCCCGTCTGTAGCTGTCGCCATGGCTCTCGCCCTGCACCCGTCAACTGACCTTCCCGGACGCGCCCGGCACGTCTGGCATGGCGCGGGGCGCGGACTGCGTGTGCTGGTAATCGTGCTCGCAGTGCTGTTCGGACTGATCCTTCTCGCGCGGCTCGTGCTTCCGTTCCTGTTGCAGCGCGCGATCAACGCGCGACTCGAGGCGATCCCCGAATATTCCGGCAGCGTGGAATCCGTCGAGGTCGCGCTCCTGCGCGGCGCCTACGCGCTCAACCACGTGATCATCCGCAAGCGCAACGCGCTCCAGGGCGAGCCGTTCTTCGCCGCGGATCGGATCGATTTCTCGCTCGCCTGGCGCGAACTGCTCCGTCGCCGGGTGGTGAGCGACATCGTCGTGACGCGCGGCCGGCTGAACTTTCTCAAGGAGCCGGCGGAGGAATTCAGCCAACTCGACGCCGACCGCCGCTGGCAGGACGCGATTCAGGACATCTTTCCGATCGACATCACGTATTTCGAAATCAACGACGGCACGCTCCACTACGTCGATCGCGCGGCCGAGCCGGTCGCCGTCGATGTCTTCGTCAAGAACATGCACGCGATCGTCACCGGCCTGCGCAATCGGCCGGCCGACGAGCAGGGCGCGCCGCTGCCTGCGGATCTGCTGCTTGAAGGTGATTCCGTCGGCGGGGGACGGTTGCTCATCCTCGGTCGCGGCGAGCCGCTCGCCGCGCAGCCTCACTTCGAACTACGCGTGACGCTCGAGCGCGTGAACCTGCCCGACCTCAACGAACTGCTCCGCGCTTACGGCAACGTGGATGTCTCCCGGGGCGTGCTCGACTTGTATTTCGAAATGGCGGCGCGCGACGGGCGCTTCGAAGGCTACATGAAACCGTTTCTCACCGACCTGGACTTCCGCGATCTCGCCGGGGATGACAAAAATCTGGCCGAAAAAATCTGGGAGAAAATCGTCAGCGGCGTCGTGGGTCTGTTCAAAAACAAGCCGCGCGACCAGCTTGGCGCGCGCGTGCCGTTCGCCGGGGAATTCGGTGACGCGCAAGTCGGCCTGCTCGCGACGCTGCGGACGATGTTCCGTCACGGCTTCATCCGTCCGCTGCCCGAGCAGCTCGAGCGCAGCGTGAAGGCCGAGGAAATCGAACCGCCGGGCGAAAGCCCGAAACCGCCGAAGGAGCCGAAGCAGGACTAGTCCCGGCGGACCACGCGTTCAATTCACCACGACGCGGTAGAACAACAGCGTGCCGGTGACGGACAGGCAGAGTCCGAGCGTGGCGACGGCAATGCGACCGCCCGGTGTGAGCTTGCGCCAGAATCGTCGCGCCTTGGAACCGATTTTGCGGGCCTGAACCTCCGTCCAGTCGAGCAGCTTGGCCATCGGCAGCGAATCGGTGGCAAGGAGCGCGCCGGCGAAAAAATAGAAGAGAATCGCCGGACCGGGAATGAACATGAAGACGGCGCCGAGCCCGATCAGCGCGACGGCTGCGGCGATGCGCACGATGCGCCAGAAAAATTTCGGGCCATTGTGCGACTTCCGGCTGCGGTCGTAACGGTCGCGGAAGCGGTGGCCGGGACGGCTCGTCTTCAGTTGTTCCCATTGCTTCTGCAGCCGGTCGAACATGAAACCTGAGACAGCACGCCGCGCGCTTCGTTGCCGCTGCGAATGCCGGGGACGCGGCTCAGCGGCGCGCCTGCTGGAAACCACGGACGGCGGCGATGATCATCGGTGTCCAGCGCAGCGCGGTGCCGAGAACGCCGCGGCGCCTTTTCCAGGCGCGCCTTCCCGTCCAGAGGGCAAAAGGCACACCGAGTGTTTTCAGCACAGGCGAGAGCCGGCGCCACTGCGCGTAGAGGTCTTCGATGACGTGCAGCGGCCGCGCGACACGGCGCGCCTCGATCACGGCGCGCGCGCGACGGAGCGCGATGCGGTCGCGGAGGAACCCCTTGCGCGTCTCGAGCGCGATCAGTTGTCGGGACGCAAACACGCGCGGTCGTTCTTGAACTCCTCGAGCGTGGCGGCGAACGGCGGCATCTGGCGCTTCAGGAAGCGCCGGAACGCCACCACGATTGCGAGGAGTGCGACGAGGTAGAAGACGGTGATGCCCACGAGCACGATGAGTCGGCCGGATTCCCAGAAGAGGAACGCGAGCGTCAGGCTCGCGAACGTGAGCGTCATGATGCCGGCGAGCACGGCGGCCGCGGTGAAGAGGAGAATCTGCACCAGACGCAGCTTCTCCTCCTGCAGTTCGACCGCGAACAACCGAAGACGGTCCTGCGCGGTGCCGAGCAGGGCGTCGCCGAGATTTTGCAGGGAGCTGACGAACCCCGGGGGTGGAAGGCCCGCCTCCATGACGGCTTAATGATTGCTGTTGCGGCGGAGCAACGCGCCGAGCAGCACGCCGATGCCGAGAGCGATGGCGAGCGATTCGTAGGGATGGGAGCGGATAGTGCGGTCGGTGGTCTGTGCGCCGGCGGCGACTTTCTCGCGCGCGACGCCGTAAAGTTCCTGCACCCGTTCCTGCGCGGATTGGAGGCGATTGTAGAGTTCGCTCATCTTGTCGCTGGCGTATTCGCCCGCGGATTCTCCGACGAGCTTTTCGGCCTCGGAGAGAAGGGAGCGGAGATTGGAGACGAGTTCTTCCGGGGAAGTGGAGGTTTCGGCACTGGAACGTTTCATGGAGGAGGAGGTTGAGGTTGGCGTTGAGGCGCCGGCTTGGGACCGGCGGCGGGAAATTTCCGACTGCCGCGCGGCGCTCATTCGTCGCGGCGTGGCTCCGGATGAGGTGGAACGGTCGGGGCGGTGGGGAGAAGCGCGAGGAGGCGTTTCAGGTCGGTCGCCTCGACCGGCTTGATCGGGCGAATTTTGATGGGATGGCGGTTCATGGCTCAGTCGTGCGGCGAGCGCACCCGGACGGTTTTCGGTTCGTCGATGCCCGGCTTGCGCTTCACTTGCTCCTTACCGGGACGCGTTTTTTTGGTGAAAGGTTCCAACGAGATCGTGCGACCGGTTTCGGCGGATTCGAAGATCGCCTCGATGACGCGCAAATCCCCGATGGCTTCCCGCGCGGAAGCCTCGGGTTCGGTGTCATTCAGGATGCATTCGGAAAACGCCTCGATTTCGCCGGCGAACTGATCCGTCTTCGGAAAAACCTTCTCCGATTCGCGCTCGCCGATCTTCACGGTCTGCCGGAGCCCCTCGGAGTATTCGAAGGCCGGGTCGAGCACGATGCTGCCTTTGGTGCCGACGAGTTCGTAGCGCGCCGCCTCGGCGGAGCCGAAGCTGACGGTGAAGGTTGCGAGGCGGCCGCGCGGGAAGCGCAGGATGGCGCACGCGGACTCCTCGACTTCGCGGAAGCGCGGATCGCCGCTGTTCGCGAGCATCGCGGTGACTTCCTCGGGCTCGTCGCCGAAGAGGTAGCGCGCGGCGTTGATGCAATAGGTCCCGATGTCGAACACCGGACCGCCGCCGCGCTCCCACTTCGTGCGGATGTTGTTGGGATCGGTCAGCTGATAGCTGAACGTCGAGCTGAAGTAGCGCGGTTCACCGATCTTGCCCGAGCGAACGAGTTCGATGGCGGAAAGATTGGCGGGCTCAAAATGCAACCGGTAGGCGGTCATCAGCTTCACGCCGTTGCTGCGCGCGGCTTCGAGCATCTCCTCGGCGTCGCGCACGGAAAGCGCCAGCGGTTTCTCGCAAAGCACATGCTTGCCGGCGGCGACGGCGCGCAGGCAGCAATCGAAATGCATGTCGTTCGGCAGCGCGATGAATACCGCGTCGAGGTCGGGCGAAGCAAAACAGTCGTCGAGATGGTCGTAGTCGTAGATCGCGGCCACGTCGTGCTCGCGCTGGAGTTTCTCGAGTTTGGTCTGGTCGCCGGAAACGAGCGCCGCGAGGACGGAATTCTTCGCCTGCGCGAAGCCGGGCAGCACCGCGACTTGCGCGATGTGGCCGAGTCCGATGACGGCGTAGCGGACCGGGCCGGCGGGACGACGCGTGGAACGCGAGAGTTTGGCGGAAGGGCGGTGGCTCATCGTTCGGGGCGGCGAGTCAGCGCTTTTTACGGGAGGTTGGGGAACGGCGGTTGCGCGGGGCGGGACGCTCGTCCTGCGAACCGGCGGCTCCGCGCCGGCCCACGCCGGAATCCATGACGGTGGCGCCACGGGCGGAGTTTCCATCCCGCGCGACGTCATCACGCTCGCGGCGAGCACGCGAGCGGCGTGGCGCGCTTTGTTGGCTGTGCGCTTCATAAGACGGATCGCCCTCGCGCGGGATGCGCTGAGCGGCCGGTTCGTTCTTCTCGGCCGCCCAGCCACCTTGGCCGCGGGTGCCGCGCCGACCGCTCGGACCCGGTTTGTCCTCGGCCTTCGGCGCGCGACGGCTGGCCGGGGTGTCAACCAGATCGACGGCCGACATCCACCGGATGTTGCCCGGAGCGGAGTCGCTGCGCGTCTCCTTTTCCCACTCGCGGTCGGCCGCGCGGCGGTCGGCGCTGTGTCGCTGCTCGGTATTCATCGAAGCGAAGCCGCGCCGTCCTGCGCCGGGATCGGCGGACTGGCTTTCGCCGCGTGAGCGGCTGGCGGTGCTGCCGCCGAAGCGTCCGCTTTGATTGCGGGGGGCCGCCGCGCTCGAACCGCCGCTGCGGGCGCGATCGCCGCGGGTGGCGGAGCCACGGGAACTGGTCGGTTTTCTGGCCATAAATGCACGGGCCGGGCGTGACTGGATTGCCCGCCGGGCCGCCAGCCACCCTAGCACGACGCTTTCGGCGCTGGGTATCGGGCGACCTGCCGCGCCGGCAACCGAGCGTTTTCCCCGGAGTGACATCGGTGCGTCCCGGACAATGGAGCCGCCGGCGGAGGTGCCTGGGCGGCCTGCGGCGGCGGCGCGGGCTTGAGGGAGGTTATGCCGGCCGAACCGGACGGCCGAGTCGCGGTCTGAGGCGCATGCCGCTGCAGATTGCCGGAGTGGAGTTGACGTGGCGACGCCTCCTCGTGGCCCTGGCCGTGATCGCGGGGGCGATCGCGCTGGCGCTGCTCTACCGCCGCATCGACATCGACCGTCTGCACGTGCTCGCGCAGCGGATGAACGGCGGCTTGGTGTTCCTCGCGCTGACCTTGCTGCCGCTCGCCGGGTTTCCGGTGAGCGTGATGCACGCGGTCGCCGGCGTGCGCTTCGGCTTCGCGGTCGCGCTGCCGCTCGTCGCGCTTTCGATTCTGCTGCAATTGCTCCTCAGCTATGCGCTCGTGCGCGCGGCGCCGGGATTCTTTGCGCGGCGGCTGGAGCCATTGCGCCGGCGGCTCCCGCACGCGGCGCACTGGCCGTTGACGTTGTTCACGCTGCTGCTGCCCGGCGCGCCGTTCTTCGCGCAGAATTACGTGCTGCCGCTCATGGGAGTGCCGTTGCGGATTTTTCTCAGCGTGGCACTGCCGCTGCATCTCGTGCGCTCGATCGTCGGCGTGACGTTCGGGGAACTCAGCGATCATCTCACGCCATGGACCGTCGCGGGCTTTGCCGCGTATGCGGTGGGCGTCACGCTGGCTTGCGGATTTGCGTTTCGACGGTTGCGGGAACGGTTGCGAGATCCACGACCAGCGGGAGATGGTCCGACGCAACGCGCGTGAGGTCGCCGCGGGGGACGAGCACGCGCTGCGGTGCGAGCGCGGAGCTGACGAAAACGTGGTCGATGCGCGTGAACGGCTGGTTCGAACTGAACGTGCGCAGCGGGCGATGACCCTCGAGGCCGACCTGCACGTCGCGCAACTTCGCCGCGGCGAGCTTGTAGGGCGGGCTGCCGGGCATCGCGTTGAAGTCGCCGCACAGAATGATGTCCTCTTCGGGCGGAATGGAGCCAATCCATTCGGGGCCGAGCAGTGCCGTCATTTGGTTGACGCGTTCCTGCGTGCCGAGGCCGAGGTGGGTCGTGATGACATTGAGCCGCCGCGTGCCGAGCAGCACGCGTGCCCAAAGGGCCGCGCGCGGCTCGGGCCACCAGCCGCCCGGCGCGCCCGGCAGGAATGCGCGGCGCACGACTTCGATCGGCCAGCGGCAGAGCAGCGCGTGCCCATAGTGTTCCTCGCCGCGGGTGACCGTGGGACAGAACACAACCTGCATCTCGAGCTCGCGCGCGATGAGGTTGGCCTGATCCTCGGCGCGCGAGCGGCGGTGGCCGAAATCGAGTTCCTGCAACGCGACGATGTCGGGATCCTGTCGCGCAATGACGCGCGCGATGCGCCGCGGCGAGACGCGCCCATCCATGCCGCCGCAACTGTGCGTGTTGTAGGACATCACGCGCAAACTCACGATGTCGCCCGAGACCGGCACGGGTTTCACGCTTTCGAGCGGGCCGCGGCCGAGCAGATGCAGCGCCGCCGCCCGCATCGTGGCGGGACGGAGAAAATGTTCGCTGCCCTGCGGCAGGCGCGTGCGCGACGGGAGAATCGTGAACCCGCGCGTCTCCTCCGGCCCCATGCCGGCATGCGCGCCGTGCTCCGGTGCGAACGTCATTGGCGCACAGCCCGGGCTCCAGCCGAGCAGGATGAGGTCGCCCGAATGTGCGGTGGTGGCGAGGGCCGCGAGATCCTGCGCGATCTCCCGCCGGAAGGGCGCGGGATGCGGCAACTGCGGCGCGACCTCGTCCGGCACCAGCGTGTCGCCCTGAGCGTGCGACCACATGATGAGTCCCGCTTCCGTGCGCCAGAGGACGCCCGGAACTCCGTGTCGTTCGACGAGTCGCCGGGCCAGCGAACGCAATCGGTCCTCGGGGGTGGGATGGGCGAAATAGACGTGCCCGACCGGACCCATCGCCGCGACGGTGAACGTCGCCGCTTCCTCGGCGCTCAGCGCGGTCGAGGCCGCGAGCCTCCGCGCGCGCCGGGAGTTCGGGCGGGCGCGCAACAACCAGGGCGGCACCGGGCGGCGTTGCGAGCGCGGGCGCCACGGCGTGTCCTGTTTTTGCGCCAGTTCGAGGGCTTCGCGCACGACCTGCTCAATGCCGCCGGGCGACTTTTCGGCAAACGATTGGGCGCGCTCCTGGCCGTGATCGGAGAAGATCCACACGGCATAGTCGCGTCGCGCGGACCCGTGGGCGGCGCGGTAGAGGCGCTTGATGCGGCGGTCGATGCCCCGGAGCGTCCAGTGGGCAAAGGCCGAGCCGGGACCGCGCCGGTGCGCGTGTTCGTCGTAGCCGACGAAATTCACGTGCACGATCGGGAGGCCGCGCGCCACGTCGATCGACGCGCCGATGGTGATGACATCGCGCAGGGCGATGGCGACGAAGATGCGCGAGAGTGCGAGGTGCAGTTCCGCTCCGAGCCGTTCGCCGCGCACGAGGCCGATCCCGACGAACCACAGGGCAATGAAAATCTCGACGACGATGAGCGCGATGATGCGCAGCACGCCGAAGAAATGCAGGGTGAGGAAAAGGAACAGCGCCGAGATTTTTCCGGCACGCCACATATCGCTCACGCCGATGCTCGCTGCGCAGAAGTGCGACTCCTCCTGTTTCGCTCCGCCAGTGTAGATGTTTGACCACGAACTGCCCCCGGTGAGCAGGCCTTCGCCTTGCGCCGCGCAGATGGCCTCGATGTTCTTCGCCCAGTCGGGAAAGCACATCAGCCCGTGGCAGTGTTGCGCGCGGTCGTAGAAGCTAAACGCCGGCACCGCCGCGCGCACCCCGTAGTGTAATTCCGCCTGCACGGCCGGCGTGGTCGAGGGCAGGCCCGGATAGAACGTGCCGAGCGTGTAGCACTCGCGGCGCAGCAGGCGGTGCAGGAACGGCATGCGGCCTCCCGAGATGGCGCGCTCGAGCTGCGTGCGGGAGAGACCGTCGATTTGAATGAGCAGCAGACCGGGCTCCTCGCTCGTGCCCTCGGATGGCGCGAGGCCGAGATGCCGGATGGCCCATTCGTTGCGACTGAGGCGGCGGCGGACGCGGTGGTAATAGGCTTCGATCTTGGCGAACATGTTTACGAGACGGCGGCCACGGCTTCCGCGACCGTGCGGGCGTTGCGGGAGATGAGATCCCATTCGACTCCGAGGCGTTGGAGCAGCGTGCCCCACGCGCTGCGGTCGGTGAGCAGGCGTTCGCGGCGCGTGGCCCGCCGGATGCGCTCGTAGAAGGCCAGCGCTTGTTCCGCGCAGCGCGCGCGGGAAAGCTGTTCCGCCGTGGTGCGCGCGGCCTGCGCGAAGTCGCGACGCTCCGCGCGATCCTCGCGCACGCGGCGGAGGGCGGCGGCGAAGAATTCGGGGCGCGCACCGGCGGGGAGGATGAGCCCGTTCTTTTCGTGCCGCACCACCTCGCGCACGCCCGGGGCGCGCAGCGCGACGACCGGCAGGTGCGCCGCCATCGCCTCAGCGACGACGAGACCCTGCGTTTCGCTCTGCGAACTGAAGGCGAAAACATCCATCGCGGCGTAAGCATCGTGCAGCGGCCGGCCGGTCAGCGGGCCGGTGAGAATCAGCCGGCGCTCGGCGTCGTGCCGGCGAAAGATCGCGCGCAGTTCCTCCTCTGCCGGACCGCCGCCCACGACGAGGAAGCGCGAGCCCGGCGTGTCCTTGACGAAAAGCGCCACGGCCTCGGCCAGGTAACCCAGGTTTTTTTCCGCGGCGAGCCGGCCCACGTGACCAACGACAAACGCGCGTTCGGGCACGCCGAACTTCGCGCGGCATCGCCGGCCGTCGCCCGCGCCGAACGCCTCGATATCGACGCCGGTCGGAACGACGCGGATGGGCGCCTCGACGCCGCGCGCCTTCAGGAGGCGCGCGATGCTCGCGCTCGGCGCGATCACCCCGTCGCAGAGATTGGCGAATTCGGTGGATAGGTTGATGGCGGCCTGCTTCAGCGCCGGCGAGTCGAACGGCACGTAATGAGTGTAGTCCTCGTAGCGCGTGTGGTGCGTGAAGACGACCGGCACGTTGGTGCTCGCCGCCAGGCGCAGCGCCGTGTCGCCGAGGAGGAATGGGTGATGGGCGTGAAAGAGGTCGGCCTTGAATGCCTCGATGCGATTCGAGAGCGCCGCGGCGAGCGGCAGGCGCACGGAAAAATCGCTGCCGTTGAAATTCTGGAAGGCCGCCACGCGTTCGACGATCGCCTCCTGGCGGCGCGGCGGCGGTTTGCCCGGAAACTCCGGCGCGACCACGAGGACATTGTGACCGAGGCGCAGGTATTCCTCCGCGAACGTGCTCACCGAGCGGGCGACACCGCCCACATGGGGGAGATACGTGTTGGTCATCATGCAAATGTTCATGGGCGCAGAGGGAGGGTGAATTCGGTCCGGTCATCGCCGGGGGGGACGTCGAGGGGTTCGCAGGAGGGAACGCGCAACTGGCGGCGCGGCGGCCCACCGCGCCAGAGACCCTCGATGCGGAGGAGAACCGTGGCCTCACGGCGCTCGCCGTGGACGCTCACCGCGCCGTGCGGGGTGAGCGTCGGGCCGAAGTGCGCCGGACCACCGTCGAGCCAGCGCACCGCGAGGCCGGCGCCGATCACGAGTGCGTCGCGTTCCTCGCGCACGAAAAGGTTGCGCACCATCAACAGCCATTCGGCCGCGGCCCAGATGTGCTGGCCGTCTCCCATGCAGCCGCCACCGGTGCGCGGGTGAATTGCTTCGGGCCATTGGCCCGTGGGCGACGCGAAACCCGCAACGTTCTCGATTAGTTGCCACGCCTGTTCGGGCTGGCCGGCGCGCAAACGCACCTGGGCCAGATGGAGCGTGAGATAAACGTTGATGCCCGAGTGGATCATGTCCTGAAAAAATCCGCCGCCGAACTGGCTGTGATTCCAAAGATAATCCGCGGTCTTCAGGATGCGAACGTCGCCCGGCGGGAAAAGCTGGAGCGGGTAGTCCGCGACGAGCGAGCCGACGGCGCCGGCGTCCATCCGGCGGTGCGGCGATGCCGGAATGGCGCCGGGGAAGCGGCGGTGGGGCCCGGCGGGGAAGGAGCGCTCGATTGTGGCCAGAAATTCTCCGGCCTCCTGCGCGCAGGCCGTTGCGAGCGCCGGATGGCGTCCGCCCAATAGCCGGCCGGCGGCTTGCAGGCCCGCCACGCCCCAGAAATCGTCCCAGTAATAGTAGTCGTTCGGCCCGAGATGCTCGGCGCTGAATCCCGCCGGAAGCAGACCGGCTTCCTTGCGCGCGGTGTCGCGCGGCAGCCGTTTGCGTGTGATCCAGCGCGCGCCGCGCGCGATCGCGTCGAGCCACGCCGGCGGCAGCACTTCGCCGGTCAGTTCCGCGAAGCGTCCGTAGAACCAGAGGGCCTCGCCATTGCTGTCCCATTCGCCCTCCTGGGACAGAAAATAGCCGTCCCGGCGCTGGCGGGGCGCAAACCGCTCGAGCGCGCGCCGCACGCGCTCGACGTCACCAAGCGCGAGCAGGGCATGGAGGATGAAAACCGCGTCGCGAAACCAGAATCGCTTGTAGGTGTAGGGACCGGGATACGGATCCTCGGGCGAGTGCAGCACGGTGTTCGCCACGGCAAGGTCGTAGAGTTGCTGCACGCGGGGATGGGCGAGCCGCAGACGGGCCAGCGGACGGAGCGATTCCTCCCAGGAAGAGAGGCGGGTGTAATGCGGGCGGCGGTCCGGTTCGAGTTCGTCGTGGATCGGGACGCGCACTTCGAGGGAGCCATGCGCAAAGTCCGCACCGTCGAACAGCGCGGCGGCCGTCGCCATTCCGGCGACGCAACGCACGCCCGCGACCGGGGCGGTGGTTTGCAGCTGCATTGCGACATCTCCGTCGGCGTAGGTTGAAAGGCGGTGGCTGACCGGCGTGCGGGAGAAATTGATCCGGTGACGCTGGTTGACGAGCCAGCCCTGGCCGTCGCGCGAGACGCTCACGCGCTCGACGAAGCTGACGCCCTCGGGATTGTAGGGTCGCAGCATGACGGCCACGCGCGCGCCGGGTGGCGCCTGCGCGTCGATGACCACGCGGCAGTGCGGCTCGCCGTCATCCAACACGAGATCGACGCTGGTGCCGACGCACGTGTCGCCCATGCGGTAGCGCGAATGAACGGTGAGCGCGCCGTCGCGTCGCAGGTCCTGCTGAAATTCCGCGAGCTTTGACGGTGCGAGCGGCGGGCCGGTTTCGGGAATGACCCACACATCGAGCGACCAGCCGTCAAATTGCGGGGTCACGAGCCCGCGCGGATCGACGATCGGGTAGAACGGGACGCCCGGCAGGCCGACGGCGGTCCAGTTGCGATGGGTGAGGTTGATGTGGCTGAACGAAAACGCGCGTGGGATGAAGGACGGGTCGTGCGGATTGAACTGCCGCTCGACCCAATAGGGCCAAACCCAGTCGAGATTGTGCTGGATGGCCTTCGTGTTCACGAGGCCGCGCGCGTGGAAGAGCATGCCGGCCCGGAGAAGTTCGATCGGTTCGCCGACTTCCGATTGCTGCGCGAAGCCCCGCAGGCGCGCGAGCAGCGCCACGGGATCGAGAAATCCGTAGGCGCGTGCGAGGCGGGTGACGAGATAGCGGCCCGGTTTGGAATTCAGCAGCATGCGGCGCTCCTGCCCGTTTGGTCCGTGCCGCGCGGAAAAAGTGCCGCCGCGGAGAGGTGGGGCGAAGCACGCTTCGCGCCCACGGTTGCCGCCACCGGACTCGCCTCCGGCTCAGGCGGCGGCGATGGCAACCGTGGGCAGAAGGGGGAGAATTTCCTGGCACGCCCGCCCCGCGCGGCGGCACGCGTCGATGCTGGCGGCGACCGGGCCGGTGCGGTGACGCTGGGCGTCGCGCACACAGCGCTCGCACGCGACCGCGCACGTGTTGAGCCGGCTGCGCAGAAGCGATGGACTGATTTCGGGGACAAAGGGCAGCAGTTCCTCGGCGGCCATGCAGAGATCCGCGCAATCGAGCATCAGCCGAATGCAGCGCAGCGCGTCCGGCGCGAGCGGTGAATTCGCCAGCCACGTGTCGGCGGAGTGTCCGCACGCGACGCGGCATTCGGCCAGGGCATTTTGCAACTCCTCAAGCTTCGTGGATGCAAACGCCGGGGAGACGGGATCAAGGGTGGTGGTGGCCATGAAAGCAGAAGTCTCGTTGAGAGGGATGGTGTCCGGCACTTTAGCGGATGGGCCGGCATCCGCCTATCAGGTTGCGAGCCGCGCGTAACCCCGGGGATTCCGTCCGTCGCGACGGTGAATTCTCCGACACCGTGGCGCGGAAGGGCGGCGATATCGCCTGCCGCGGCGAAGGTCTAACGTGGGGCATGCTTGGCTATATCTTCATGATTCTCGCGGTCGTCGTCTTGCTGCCGCTGGTGCTGTTCCTGCTGGGCCGTGGTCGCGGGCCGCGTCCGAGCGGGAAGGACGGCTTCGCCCCGGTGAGCGAACGCCGCCAGCCAGCGGCGGACGAGCCAACACCCGGCGTGGACACGCCGCGCGATCCGGACGGACGGAGCGCCGTGCCGCCGGCCTGATCTCTCGTTCGGCCAACAAAAAGGGCGCCGGCCCAGGCGCCCCGTGAATGGCAAATTGCGCGGCGGTCGCCGGGTGATTATTCCTCGTCTTCCTCGCTGTCGCTTTCGTCGGCTTCATCCGCCTCGAGATTGAGCGAGCCCGCGAGGTCGTTGAGTTTTTTATCGGTCTCGCCTTCCTCGTCGAGTGTGGTCTGGAGGATTTGCGCGGACTCGAGGTCGCCAAGGAGTTCGGCATACGTGCGCACGCAGCCGTAGCTCGCGATCTCGTAGTGTTCGACGCGCTGGGCGGCGGCGATGAGACCGGCGTCCTTCACGGCGGGTTGCGCGCTCTCTTCGATCATCTCATCGCCCTCGGCGACAAGGCCCTTCATGGCCTTGCAGGGTTTTCCCTTGGGATCTTCGTCGAGGCGCTCGAAGATGCTTTCAAGGCGTTCGACGTGGACCTTGGTCTGGTCGAGGTGCTCCTCAAAGGCTTCGCGCAACATCTCGTCGTTCGAGGCCTTGGCCATCTTCGGGAGCGCTTTCACCAGTTGGGTCTCCGCGCTGTAGAGATCCTGGAGTTGTTCGATGAAGAGGTCCTTGAGATTTTTCAGCTTAACGTTGGATTTCTTAGACTTTGTTTTGGTCGCCATGATCGATGTGGGTTGAGTTGGAACGGACAAGAGTTGCGATCGGAACGCGGGTGATTCCCGGCCGCGCAGGTGCCACCTGCTGACGGCGGCAGCGCGCCCAAGTTCCGGGGAGAAATGGTGTGAGAACGGGCGGGGCGAAATCCGACGGAGGGCTACCAGCCGATGGACGCGGAGGCGGTTGGCACGCGCCGTGCGCGGACGATCAGAACGTGAAGCCGAGTCCCATCGACCACGTCCACTGCCCCTCGGCGAACCGGTCGTTGAAACCGCGCGCGTGCGAGAACATCCATCCGTATTCCGCAGAGGCGCGGACGAACGTGCGGGGCTGAACGAAATAGCGCGCGCCGGCGGCCACGCCGGCGGCCCAGTCTTCGCGCGCGGCGTCACCGTAGAGTCGGCCGAGATTCACGCCGACGAACGGCCGGAATGCGCCGCTCGCGAGCTCCTGGTCGAGAGCGAACCGGGCGACGAGGCCTAGCTTCGCTTCGCTGGTGGAAACGGGTGTGACGCTCAGCGGCTGGCGCGCGAGCAGATCGAGCGCCACGCCCGAAACGAAGCCGTAGGTCGCATCGAGTTCGCCGAGGCCCGAGGCAAATTCCGTCGCCGGGGCCGGAGCCGTCACGGGAATCTCGACGGCGGGGCGCTGATGGCCGAACGCGGTGACGGAGTCGGTCAGCACGGTGACCTGCGCATCGGCAGCCAGCGGCGCCAAAGCGAGCAGACACGAAGCGAGCAGGAAGAGTCGGATTTTCATCGGGGTGCGGGTGTGGAGTGAGGGCGCGCCGCGCGCCAATGGGCAGTTTCGGCAGCGAACGAAACGCTTCAATCCTGCTCTGGCTGCGAAACGCCGGAACGTGGCATCCGCGAATTGCCGGGGCGCGGTGCGGGAATCGCAGACTCAGCCCGCGAGCGAGTCGGTCGGGAACGGTGTCACGCCGCGGGACATCCGCTGCCGCTTGCGGTAGAGCGTGGATTTATTGATGCCGAGAATGTGAGCCGCGTGATCGAGCGTCGGACTCTGCGCGATCACCTCGCGGATGTGTGCCTCAGCGACGGTGGCGAGACTCACCTGGTCGCCCAGACGAATCGACGCGGCGCCGGGCGACGGTGCGAGTTCGCCGAACATCTCCGCCGTCAGCACGGGCTCATCGTGAAGCACGGCGGCGCGCTCGAGGCTGTTGCGGAGTTCGCGGAGGTTGCCCGGCCACGCGTGTCCTTCGAGGAGGGCGACGATGTCGGAATGCAGTGCGGGCGCAGCGCGGCCGCTCGACTGCGCGATCTCGGCGAGGAACTCGCGCGCGAGCGGCAGAATGTCGGCGCGGCGCGCGCGCAACGGCGGGACATCGACGCTGATGACGTTGAGCCGGTAATAGAGATCTTCGCGAAAAGTTCCCGCATCGACCGCGCCCTTCAGGTCGCGATTGGTTGCGGCGATGATTCGAACATCGGCCAGCCGAACCCGGGTCTCGCCGACACGCTCGAATTCGCGCTCCTGGAGCAGGCGGAGCAATTTCGGTTGAAGCGCCGAGGGGAGTTCGCCGATTTCATCGAGGAAGAGCGTGCCGCCCTCCGCGGCCGTGACCTTGCCCCAGGTGTCCCGAACGGCGCCCGTGAACGCCCCCTGCACGTGGCCGAACAGCTCGCTTTCGAGCAGTTCGCGGTTGAGGCAGGGGCAGCTCACGGTGACGAACGGTTTCTCGCGTCGTGCGCTTTGCTGGTGCACCGCGCGGGCGAGCAGGGTTTTGCCCGTGCCGCTCTCACCCGTGATGAGCAGGGTGGCCGCGCTGCCGGCAGCGCGGCGGAGCGTGTCGATCACGCGTCGCATCTGCGGGTCCGCGGAGTGCAATTGGACGGACGCATCCGGCGCCGGTGCAGTGGCCGCCGCCGATTCGACCGGCACGGGCAACGCGTGGCGATGGAGCGTCGCCACGAGTTCGGCGCACGTGAAAGGTCGCAGCACAAGTCCGCGCACCCCCGCGGAGCGCAGGGCGCGCACGCGGGCGGGGCGCTCGTCGCGCTCGACGATCGCGATGGCCGGCAGTTCCGGCGCCAGTCGATGCACGCGTTGGAGCAGCGACTCGCTGCTGCTGGGGCCGAAATCGAGTTCGATCAGGGCGGCTTGAAATGTTTCGCCGGCGAGCCGCTGCTGGATTTCTGCCGCCGAGCGCGCGGGGAGAAAACGCGGCAGCAGTTCGCCACCGGTCGGCGGCGGGAGATTTTTTTCGTCGCCGATCAGGAGGACGTTCATCGTCCGGTGTTGGTCGCGAGCTCGGGCGTCTGGCGCGGGCGCTTTTTCTTTCCGCCGGCCGTCGCCTCCGCCAGCTGGGGCGCGGCGACGGCGCCCGGCGCACCGTTGTGGTTCACTTGCGGATCGGTGCCGAGCAACTGACGTTCGGCTTCGAGCCAGATTGCGACATCGCGACCGGCGGGTCGGCCGTAGCCTTCCCAAAGTTCGTAGGCGCGGGCGGCGATGGTGTCGTGCAGCGGCAACGCGCGCGTGGCGGCGGGATTCACAATGGGTGTCTCATTTTGCATGGCGCGACGTTAGACCACCTCGCGGGCGCGCGGCCATCGGGCGAATATCCCGGACGTGGCATCGGGCATTTTTCCCTCCCCTCGCGCGTGCATCGCATGGGCTGCGCACCCCGGCGCATCGCGCGGTGGATTCCCGATAAAGCCGCCCGCAGCGCGCCCGCTGTCACGGTTGAGCGCGCTCCGCTATCTTGCCGAAGTCAACTCAACCTCCCTATGAAAAAACTTCCTTACTTCCTCTCGCTTCTCGCCATCGCCCTCGGCCTGGCCGTGTTCACGTCCGGCTGTGCCGGCACCGCCACCCGTGCGAGCACGGGCGAAATGATCGATGACAGTGTCATCACCGCGAAGGTGAAGACCGAGCTCATCAAGGACGAATTCGTCAAGGCCCGCGACGTGAACGTCGATACGTTCCGCGGCACGGTGCAGCTGAGCGGCTTCGTCGAACGCGAAGACCAAAAAGCGCGCGCCGCCGAAATCGCCAGCCAGATCAACGGCGTGCAAAACGTGGTGAACAACATCACGGTCAAGACGCAGGAAGCGCCGCGCAACTAAGCGCGCTTGTCGCCGGCGACGGCGCACCGCTCCGGCTCCGTCGCTCATGAAGCGCACCTCCTCGACGCTCCGAATCGAGAACAAGGAGGTCCCGGTCACCAATCTGCAGAAGGTGCTGTATCCGGCGGCCGGCTTCACGAAGGGCGACCTCATCCATTACTACATCGGCGTCGCGCCCGTGCTCCTGCCGCATTTGCAGGACCGGGCGCTGACCATGAAGCGTTACCCCGAGGGCGTGCGGGGTTTCTTTTTTTATGAGAAGAATTGCCCCGCGCACCGGCCGACGTGGGTGAAGACGGCCGAGGTGTTCTCGAAGCGGCGCGGCGAGCCGATGGCGTATTGCCTCGCGAACAATCTCCCGAGCCTCGTGTGGATGGCGAATCTCGCCGACCTCGAATTGCACGTCTCGCTCGCACGGGCGAAGAAACAGGAGCGGCCGACGACGATGGTGTTCGACCTGGATCCGGGAGAGGGCACGAACATCCTGCACTGCGCGCGCGTCGGCCTGGCGGTGCGCGACAAACTGCGGCAGATCGGCCTCGAGTCGTTTCCGAAAACGTCCGGCTCGAAAGGACTGCAAGTTTATGCGCCGCTCAATACCGCCGGCGTCGATTTTGACCAAGCGAAGGCGGCCTCGCGACTGATCGCCGAGGCGGTGGAAAAGGAGCGACCCGGCGAGGTCGTGACGAACATGCGCAAGGAACTGCGGCGCGGGAAAGTGCTGATCGATTGGAGTCAGAACGACGAACACAAGACGACCGTCTGCGTGTATTCGCTGCGCGCGACGGAGCAGCCGTCCGTTTCGACGCCGCTCGAGTGGAAGGAAGTCGAGACCCTGCTCAAGCGCGCCAAGCGCGAGGCGTTCTACTTTGGACCCGATGCCTTGCTCGCTCGCGTGGCGAAACTCGGGGATCTGTTCGAACCAGTGCTGACGCTGAAGCAGAAGCTCGGAAAGTAGGGCCGCAAAGAAGGTCCTCTTTCACCGGCCCAGAGTTGGCGCTATTTTTCCCTCGCGAGTTTCTCGCGGTGGACGTCGCGGGCCTTTTTGTCTTCCCGCCGGCCGAGAAAGACCGGATGCCGCAACAGGCCGTCATCGGTCCACTCGGTGAAGCGAACCTGGCAGACGAGCTCGGGCTTGACCCACGTGACGGTGCGCATCACGGCGGCGGTCATGCCGACGCCGAAGCGTGAGCGTTTCGCGAGCGGCAGGTTATCGAACGGGCTTTTTTTCACGGCCAGCGCGCGCAGGCGCGCGGAGATCTCGCGCAGGAGTCTGGCGTCGAAGCCGGTGCCGACCTTGCCGGCGTAGAGGAATTTGTCGCCCGCATAGTAGCCGATCAGCAGCGCGCCGAAGTGCGCGCGCGCACCCTGCGGCGGCGTGAATCCGCCGATGACGAATTCCTGCTCGGCAGCGAGACGGCACTTCACCCACGCGCCACTGCGACGACCGGGTTCGTAGAGCGAGGCGGAGCGCTTCGCGATGATGCCCTCGAGGTTCTGCTGGCGCGCGGCTTCGAGCAGTTCCTCGGGTGAAACCTCGAACACCGGGGAGAGCCGCACGACATCCGTGCCGCGACCGATCAGCTTGGCAAGAGCGGCCTGTCGTTTTTCGAGCGGTCGCCCGAGCAGCGATTTGCCGTCGCGGCTCAGCAGATCGAAGGCGTAGAAGTGCAGGGGAGGGCGCAGTCCGCGCTGGGAGCGCTGCTGCATTAATTGAAAGCTCGAGCGTCCCTGCGCGTCCAGCGCCACGAGTTCGCCGTCGATCACCGCTTCCTCGCAGCGGAGGCGGCGCAAGGCCGCGGTCACTTCGGGATAGTCGGCGGAGAGATTTTTGCGATTGCGCGACCAAAGTGTCACGGCGCCGGTGCGCACGAGTGCGAGTGCGCGGAAGCCGTCGAACTTGATCTCGAGTTTCCAGTCGCCGGCCGGCACGCGTTCCACGGCGAGGGCTTTCATCGGTTCGACGAATCCTGCGCTGGGATCGTCCATATGCCCGTTTGTTTCCCGTGCGGGCTGCGCTCGCGTCGAACGGCGCGGTCGTTTGGCCGCCTTTGCCGGCGCCCGCGGTGCACTGCGGCGGCCCGATTGGCTCGCGGCAATTTCGTCGAGCGTGCGCCCGGTGAGGACGGAGCGATCGCGGTCAACCCCCGGCTTGTAGCCGGGCGAGGCGTCGTGGTTGCGCAGCACCAGCCAGTTGGTTTTGGCGGAATCCTTCTCGCCGCGCAGGCGCACGAGCGTCCACTCGCCGAGCATTTTTTCTCCGGCGAGGGCAAAGTGGATCTTCCCCTGCCGGAGAGCGCGGTCCGGATCGCCCCCGCCCACCGTGTAGAATCCGCGATCCCACAGCATGACGGTGCCGGCGCCGTAATTGCCCGCGGGGATCACGCCTTCGAACGAACCATAGTCGAGCGGATGGTCCTCCACCTCGATTGCGAGCGACTTGTCGCCGGGATTTTCCGGGAGACCTTTCGGCACGGCCCAGGATTTCAGTGTGCCCGACATCTCGAGGCGGAGGTCGTAGTGCAGACGGGTGGCGTCGTGCTTCTGAATGACGAAGCGCGGCAACGCGGCCGAAGGCGCCACGCGCGCGCCGCCCGGCTCACCACTCGCACCGAGGTCGCGCTTACGGTGATACTCACGCAGGGTCGCCGAAGAGCGACGCGGCGACGATTTGGTCCGGCTGCGCTGCGCCATGGTCGAGGCGAACGATCAGGCGGCGCGCGACGCCTTGGTGCTGCGGCGTCCGCGTGACGGGCTGCGGCTCCGTTTGGTGG
>PNJQ01000070.1 GCA_013821985.1 Opitutus sp. | reverse complement strand
TTCCAGCGGATCGTGCCGCAGGCGTTGTAAGTCGAGGGGCCGCGGCAGCCGACCTTGTAGAGACAGTAGCCCTTGCGTGCATTTTCGTCGTCGAAGCTTTCGACGAACAGACCGGCGTCGTAATTCGGGCGGCGATAGCACGTGTCGTGCACGCGACGTGAGTAGAACGCCTTCGGACGGCCGAGACTGTCGAGCTGCGGAATGCGATCGAAGGTCAGCAGGTGCACGAGCACGCCAGCCATGACTTCCGCGATCGGCGGGCAGCCTTGCACGTTCACGATCGGCTTGCCGGCAATGACCTTGTGGATCGGTTGCGCGGAGGTCGGGTTGGGCTTCGCGGCTTGCACGCAGCCGGAGCACGCGCAGTTGCCCCACGCGATGATGGCTTTCGCATCCTTCGCGACCTCTTCGGCGATCTGCAGCGCGGTCTTGCCGCCGATGCAGCAATACACGCCGTCTTCCGCTGTCGGCACGGAGCCTTCGATGCAGAGGAGATACTCGCCTTTGTAGTTCGCCATCGTGTCGCGCAGGCTCTTCTCCGCCTGGTGACCCGACGCAGCCATCAGCGTCTCGCTGTAGTCGAGGGATACTTTGTCGAGCAGGATGTCGGCGACGATCGGGTGCGAACTGCGGATGAACGACTCGCTGCAGCACGTGCATTCCTGAAAATGCAGCCAGATGACGGGGATGCGCTTCTTCGTTTCGAGCGCTTTGGTCATTTGCGCGACGCCGGTATTTTCCAGCCCGATGCAGGCGCCCATCCAGGCGCAGAATTGCAGGAAGTCGCGCCGGCTCACGCCTCGCGACAACATGGATTCGTAGATCGTTTCGTCCTTTTTCGCCGTCTTGGGGGTCTCGATTTCCTGGAGCATGTGTGGGGCGGGCCGCTCGGCGTGGACGGGAGGCGACGCGTTAAGTTTTGATGATTACCATTAGCTGCTGACTGCGGCGCCAGAGTAGCGGACACCGCAAAATGTGCATAGGCGTCCCTTGCCATACTGTGCGCAGGACTTGGTTAAACTGCGGTGCGCGCTCGACGCGGCGATTTGCCGGGTCCAATGAATGCGGTTATGCACGAGGTCGGTATCATCGAGTCCGCGCTCGACGTGATCCGGCGCGAAGCGGCGAAGAACAGCGCCGCCCACGTCGAACGCGTCGTGATGCGCATCGGAGCAATCTCCGGCGTCGAACCGGACGCGCTGCGCTTCGCCTTCGAAGCGTGCAGCCCTGGAACCGTCGCCGCCGGCGCCGAACTCGAAATCCAACTCGTGCCGGCGCGCGCGCATTGTGCCGCCTGCGCGGAGGAGTTCGTCATCGCCAGCGGCTACCTCTTCGAATGCCCACGCTGCTCCGCGTTTTCCGGCGATGTCCGCTCCGGCCGCGAATTGGAGCTGGCGCGCCTCATCTTCACCACCACGTCCCCCACTCCACGCCATGTCCACCAACCTTGAAGAATCCTCATCGTCCGGCGTCCGCATCAACGCCCTGAACGGCGGCGCGCAACCCTCCGGCGCGCTCTCCGCCCCGCTCTCCGCCGAAATCAGTGCCGCCCTCCAAGCCAGCCCGAAAGGCGAAGTCCAGGTGCGTTCGCTCGACCTGAGCATCCCGCTCCTCGAGAAAAACGACATCCTCGCCGAGCGGAACCGCGGCTACTTCCTCGGTCGGGGCCTGCTCGCGCTCAACATCGTTTCCTCCCCCGGCGCCGGCAAAACCACGCTCCTCGAACGCACGCTCGACGAGTTCGGCCTCGAGGAGAAATGCGCCGTGCTCGTCGGCGATTTGGAAACCGACAACGACGGCCGCCGCCTCAATCGCCCGCACGCCTCCGTCGCGCAAATCACCACCGGCACCGTCTGCCACCTCGACGCCGGCATGATTGCGCGGGCCGCCGAATCCATCGACCTCGACGGCGCGCGCGTCCTCTTCATCGAAAACGTCGGTAATCTCGTCTGCCCGGCGTCGTTCGATCTCGGCGAACAAGTCCGGGTCGTCCTCCTTTCCACCACCGAGGGCGAGGACAAGCCGCTGAAGTATCCGCCGATCTTCAAATCCGCCAATGTTGTGCTGCTCACGAAAACCGACGTCGCCGACGCGCTCGGCTTCGACCGCCAGGTCGCCGTCGAAAACATCCGCCGCATCGCCCCACAGGCCGAGATCATCGAACTCTCCAGCCGCAGCGGCGAAGGCATTCAGCGCTGGTATGATTACCTCCGCGCGCGCCTGCCGAAAAAACGCTAAGACCCGACACGACTCGCCGAGCGTTCTTCCTCTCGCAACCGTTCTCGTTCTCTCAACTCGGAGACCAATCGAGAGTGCGATTAGGATTTAGAGAACGAGCAAGATCCCCCCGCCCATGCCCACCACCTCCACCGCTCTCACCGACGTGCTCGTCCGCGTGCGCGGCACCGTGCAGGGCGTGGGTTTCAGACCGTTCGTGCACCGCGTCGCGCTTCAGCACGGGCTGCGCGGTTGGGTGCGCAACGATCTGCACGGCGTCCTCCTCCGCGCGGTCGGCGACCCCGGTGCGGTCGAGGCCCTGCTGCACGCGCTGCGTCACGAGGCTCCACCGGCCGCGCACGTCAGCGGGGTCGAGCGCGCCGATCCGACCGACGCCGACCCGCCCGCCGGCGCGCACTTTACCATTTCCGAAAGTGAACTCACCTTCGGGGCCGCGCACACCGCGACTCCCGCCGACCTCGCGCTGTGCGGGGATTGCCGCCGCGAGCTGCTCGATCCGGACAACCGCCGCGCGGGATACCCCTTCATCAACTGCACGCAGTGCGGCCCACGCTACTCCATTATCGAGCAGCTGCCCTACGACCGGCCGCGCACGACGATGCGCGCCTTCCGGATGTGTCCGGCGTGCGATCGCGAATACCGCAATCCGCGCGACCGCCGCTACCACGCCGAGCCAAATGCGTGCCCGGTCTGCGGTCCGCAACTCCGCCTCACCGATGTTGCCGGCCAGCTCCTCGGTGATGCGTCCACGGCGATCGACGACGCCGTCGCGGCCCTGCAAGCCGGCTTCATTGGCGCCGTGAAGGGCGTGGGCGGATTCCATCTCGTGTGCGACGCGACCAACGAAACCGCCGTTGCCGAACTCCGCCGCCGCAAGCACCGCGAGGAAAAGCCGCTCGCCGTCATGTTCGCCGATCTCGCCGCCGTGCGCGCGCACGCGGAGGTTTCCGATTCCGCCGCCGCCCTCCTCCACTCCCCCGCCGCGCCGATCGTGCTCGTTCCGCGTCGCTCCGACAGCACTCTCGCCGGCAGCATCGCGCCCGGCAATCCGTGGCTGGGCGTGCTCCTGCCCTACGCCCCCGTGCACGTGTTGCTCCTGCGCGCCCTCGGCCGGCCGATTGTCGCCACCAGCGCCAATCTCTCTGAAGAACCGATCTGCACGGACGACGCCGAGGCGCGCGACCGCCTCGCGGGCATCGCGGAATTTTTCCTCACGCACAACCGGCCGATCGCTCGCCCCGTGGACGATTCCGTCGTGCGCGAAACGCCCGCCGGCGGGACAATTCTCCTTCGGCGCGCCCGCGGCTACGCGCCGGCCCCGCTGGCGCTGCCCGGCGCGATTCCCCAGGTGACGCTCTGCGTCGGTGGGCACATGAAGAATACCGTCGCCCTCGCGTCGGGCGACCAAGTGATCGTCAGTCCGCACATCGGCGACCTTGGCAACGCCGCCTCGCAAGCCGTCTTCGAGCGCACCGTCACCATGCTGGCCGACCTGCACGGCACCCGCCCCGCGCTCGTCGTGCACGACAAGCATCCCGATTACGCCTCGACGCACTTTGCCGGACGCAGCGGCCTGCCGACGCTCGGCGTGCAGCATCATCTCGCACACCTCCTCGCCTGCCTGCTCGAGCACGGCCTGCCCGCCGACAACGTGCTTGGCATCGTGTGGGATGGCACCGGTTACGGCGAGGACGGGACAATTTGGGGCGGTGAATTCATCCTGCTGAAAAAGCGCCGCGCGACCCGTTTTGCGCGCCTGCGCCCGTTCCGTCTTCCCGGCGGCGAAGCCGCGGTGAGAGATCCGCGACGCGTCGCGCTCGGGCTTGCGCACGAGATGGGAAATTTCGCGGCCGTCGCCGCCCGCCTGGGCCTCAAATCCGCCGACCAGCTCCTGCTGGAGCAGATGCTCGAGCGCAGACTGAATTCCCCTCTCTGCTCCAGCGGGGGACGGCTGTTCGACGCCGTCGGCGCGTTGCTCGGGCTTTGTCACCGCAACACGTTCGAGGGTCAGGTGCCGTTGCACGTCGAAGCGGCCGCCGCGCGCGCGACCGTGGGCAATGACACCCTGCCCTTCGCGGTCGTTCCCTGCACCGACGGCAGCGCGATGTTCGAGGTCGATTGGGCGCCCGCCATCCACCAGCTTCTTCTCGAGGAACGTAACGCGGACGAACGCGCCGCCGAGTTCCATCGTGGACTTGCGGGCGCGATGCTCGAAGTCGCCATCCAATCCGGCGTCAGCACCGTCGCACTGACCGGCGGCTGCTTCCAAAACGCGCTGCTGCACGATCTCGCAGGCACCGCGCTGCGCCAGGCGGGCTTCACCGTGCTCGCGCACCACCGGCTTTCGCCCAACGACAATTCCATCGCACCCGGCCAGGCCCTTGCCGCGCTCTGGGGCCTCACCACCGTCGAACGCCCGTCATGATCGCCGCCCTCTTCGTTCCCTTCGTGCTCGTCCTCCTGGTCGTCCTCGTCGTCGCGGACCAAGCCCACCGCGGCCCGCAATAAATTTCGCGTCCGACCCGGCGGCTCTCAATCCGCCGCTTCCCGCTCACTGCTCACCGCTCACCCTCCCCTCCCTCATGTGCCTCGCTGTCCCCGGTAAAGTCGTCGAAATCATCGGCGACGATCCCCTCCTCCGTTCCGCCAAAGTCAGTTTCTCCGGCGTCGTCAAACTCGTCAGCCTCACCTGCACGCCCGAAGCCAAGCTCGGCGATTACGTGCTCGTCCACGTCGGCGTGGCGATCAGCACCGTCGATCCCGAAGAGGCCGCGCAGACTTTCGAATACCTGAGGCAAATGGGCGAACTCGACGGCATCGAATTGCCCGCCGCGCCCGGCTCACCATCAACACGGGTGGAACGCGTTGTCGCCAACGCATCAACGGTAGGGGCCGTTGCCCCCAACGGCCCAGGGCGCTTGGGGACAAGCGCCCCTACGTCCAACCCTTCGCCCACCGCGTCATGAAATACGTCGATGAATACCGCGACGCCGCCCTCGTCCGCAAACTCGCCGACGCCGTCGCACGCGCCACCACGCGTCCATGGACGATCATGGAAATCTGCGGCGGCCAGACGCACGCGATCGTGAAGTTCGGCCTCGACGATCTCCTCCCGAAAAACATCACCCTCGTCCACGGTCCCGGCTGCCCCGTCTGCGTCACGAGCGCCGATCTCATCGACCAAGCCGTCGAGCTGACGCTGCACCGCGGCGCGATTCTCTGCTCGTTCGGCGACATGCTGCGCGTCCCCGGCAACGGCATCGACCTCCTCACCGCCAAGGCGCGCGGCGGCGATGTCCGCGTCGTCTATTCGCCGCTCGACGCGGTCGGCATCGCCAAGGCCAACCCGTCGCGCGAAGTCGTGTTCTTCGCCGTCGGCTTCGAAACCACCGCACCCGCCAACGCGATGTCCGTCCTCCTCGCCGCACGCGACGAGGTGAAGAATTTCTCCATCCTCACCTCGCACGTCCTCGTGCCGCCCGCGATGAGCGCGATCCTCGGCTCGCCCGACAACCGCGTGCAAGGCTTTCTCGCCGCCGGCCACGTCTGCACGATCATGGGCATCGAGGAATACGGCCCGATCGCCAAAAAACACGGCGCGCCAATCATCATCACCGGCTTCGAACCGGTCGATATCCTCGAAGGCATTCTCCTCTGCGTGAAGCAACTCGAGTCCAACCGCGCCGAAGTCGAAAACGCCTACTCGCGCGCTGTCCGCACCGAGGGCAACACGCACGCCCGCAAGATCGTCGAAACCGTCTTCGAGA
Source organism: Opitutus sp. (assembly GCA_013821985.1). Lineage (GTDB taxonomy): Bacteria > Verrucomicrobiota > Verrucomicrobiia > Opitutales > Opitutaceae > Didemnitutus. Next base: position 14,912 of record PNJQ01000070.1, on the reverse strand, counting down.
TCACGGACCGCGACTGGCGCGGCATCGGCGTCATTCCGCAAAGCGGTCTCGGCGTCCGCGCCGAGTATGCCGCGTTCGATGCCGAAAAGAAATTCGCGCTGACCAAATCCGCCACGCACGGCTGCACCGAGTGCATCAGCGGAGAAATCATGCGCGGCGTGAAAAAGCCGCACGACTGCCCCGCCTTCGGCACGCGTTGCACCCCCGAGGCCCCGCTCGGCGCCCCGATGGTCAGCAGCGAAGGCGCCTGCGCCGCCTATTACCGCTACCGCAGCCGGGCGCTGGAACCGGTTGGAGGAGAGTAGCGGGAGCATCCTGCTCCCGCCTGAGACCACGGGAGCTGGAAGCTCCCGCTACTCTCCCTTCCCGCTACCCTCCCGTCCGGCTACTTTCGCATTCCCGCCCGTTGCGGGTTCTCGCGGATGTAGCGGCGGATCGCCTCCATCGCGGCGTCGTTGCGCACGAGATGATCGAACGACTCGTGCTGCCAGAGCTGCCCCGTCCGTCCGAGCCGCCAGTTGAGTTGATTGGCCGTATGGGATTTCCAAGAGTGCAAAATCTCCGCGGGGCCGTGACCCGGCAGCGGCTTCACCAAAACATGCACGTGGTTGGGCATCACCACGAACTCATCCAGGAGATACCGCACGCCCGCGAAGTATCGCAGCGCGCCGCACACGACGTCCCCATTCACCGGGTCGCGCAGCACGCACGAGCCGCTGCCAGCGTGGAGCAAGTTCTCGTAGCGCTCGGATAACCGGCGGTGAAATTCGGCGCGCTCCTCGCGGGAGAGTTCTTTGAGATCGTGAGTGCGTCGCCACTCTTCGCGTTGGTGTCGGATTTCGTCCACGACGGCGCGCGGCAGTGAGTCGGCCAGGCGGAACGTGACGAAGCACCACACCGCGCCCTACTGCCAATGCGGCAGATTGCCGCCTGTGCGGATATCGATTTCCGACTCCGGATTGAAGTATTCCCAAAAAGTAGCGGGAGCATCCTGCTCCCGGCGCTGCGGAAGGGAGCTGAAAGCTCCCTCTACTTTCGAATTCGAAGGCATCATCGAACTCCGGATCACTAGCCTCAACCCGGCCAATCGCCAAGCCGGTTGCCTACTTGCGCTACTCAGCAAATTCGCGGGAGCTGCTCGCCGCTCAAGCGATCCACGATGCGCTCGGAGCCGATCACGCTGCGTTGCGTCACTTGACCGGCCGGACCGCTCTTTACATGGCCGATGATTACCGCGCGCACGCTCGGGTCGCTTTGCATGCGGCTGATGATTTCGACCGCTTGCGCCGCCTGGGCCTCCGGCAAAATGCACACGAACCGACCCTCGTTCGCGACGTAGAGCGGATCGAGGCCGAGAATCTCACAGGCGCCGTTCACGAGTTCGCTCACCGGCACTTTCGCGGCGTCGATGGCGAGCGCGAGTTTCGCCGACTCGGCGATCTCCACCAGCGAGGTCGCCAGGCCGCCCCGCGTGAGGTCGCGCAGGCAATGCACCTCGAGCCCCGCCGCGAGCAATGCCTGCACCGCAGCGACAAGCGGCGCGCAATCGCTCTCGATCGCGCTTTCGAAACTGAGATTCGCGCGCGTCGCCATGATCGCCATGCCGTGCCGGCCGAGATCGCCGCTCAACACGATCGCATCGCCGGCGCGCACGCTGGTCGGCGCAATCGTCAGCGGCGTTTCGATGACGCCGACGCCCGACGTCGTGACGTAAAGTCCGTCGCCCTTGCCGCGTTCGACCACCTTCGTGTCGCCGGTGACGATGGCGACATTGGCGCGTTCCGCCGCGTCCTTCATCGAGGCCACGACCTGGCGCAGCGTCTCGACCGGAAAACCTTCCTCCAAAATAAAGCCCGCGCTGAGCCAGAGCGGCGTCGCTCCGCACATGCAGAGATCGTTCACGGTGCCGTTGATCGCGAGCTTGCCGATGTCGCCGCCGGGAAAAAACAGCGGGCTCACCACGTGCGAGTCGGTCGTGAACGCCAGTCGTCCGCCGCCGGGGAATTTCAACAGCGCGCCGTCGTGCTGCGCTTCGAGGGCATCATTGCGGAACGCCGGACGAAAAACCGAATTAATCAGGTCCTGGGTGAGCCGTCCCCCGCCGCCGTGGCCGACGGTAATCTCGGTCCGGTGCGACAGCGGCACGGGACAAGTCGTAAAACCAGCAGGCGTGGGGCCGGTTGAGCTCATGCCAGCAGACTAGAATTCCCCTCCGAAAACCCGAGCCGCAATCGTGCGCGGGAAGTGTCAGGTAATGCGCAGATTTTGACGCCACGCGGCAAAAAATTCAGCCACGGATGGCGCGGATATCACAGATGAGCGCAGCCCCTGAAATTCCGGCGCCCTACACAGCAAAATCAGGCCCATTCGTCCCATCGGTCTCATCCGTGCCATCCGTGCCATCCGTGTAATCCGGTGGCAAAAAATCACCGCTAGTGCGCGGCACGGCCACCGCTCGCGAATCACCGCTTCAGCAATTCCTCGGCGTGCGCGAGGGCGCTCTTGGCACTGCGGTCGCCGAGCATGCGCGCGAGTTCGCCAATGCGGTCTTTGCGATTCGCGTGGATCGGCTCGATCGCCACCGTCGCGCGGTCGCCGCTCTGGTCTTTCGTGACGACGAGATGGTTCGCGGCCTGCGCGGCGACTTGGGGGAGATGCGTGACGCAGAGCACCTGGTGACGCTCCGCGATGTCGGCCATTTTCTCGCCCACGATGCGGCCAATCTCGCCGCCGACGTTGGCATCGACTTCATCGAACACCAGCAGCGGCACGTCGTCGATCTGCGCGAGCACGGCCTTCAGCGCCAGCATCACGCGCGCGAGTTCGCCGCTCGAGGCGATGCGGTTGAGCGGCAGCGGCGGCTCGCCGACATTGGGCGAAAACAAAAACTCCACGCCGCCGTCACCGTGCAGTCCCAGCTCCGGCACCGCCACGAGTCGCACGCGAAAATCCGCTTTCTTGAAACCGAGCTGCACAATCACTTTCGCGGCGGCTTTCTCCAAATTCGCACCGGCTTTCTCACGCGTGGCGCGAAGTTCGGCGGCCGATTTTTTCGCGGCTTTCTCCGCGTCCGCGATCTGCTGGTCCAGTTTCGCGAGCGAACCCTCGACGTCGCTCTGCAATTCCAGCCGGCGCCGCATCTCGTCGCGCGCCGCGATGACCGCCTCGACTTTGGCGCCGTATTTGCGCTTCAGCTCGAGCCAGGCGTTCATTTTTTCCTGCAGCGCTTCGGCCTGCTCGGCGTCGAAGTTCAGCGAGGTGGCGAGCGAGGAAAATTCCGCATCGAGATCGCCGAGCTCGACCGACACCGATTGCAGCCGATCTGCGAGCGGTTTGCTGCTGGCGTCGAATGACTCGAGCTGACGCGCCTCGCGCAGCAATGCCGCGACGCGTCCGAGCAATCCTTCCTCGCCACTCAGACCGTTGCTCAAGCCGGACGCGAGGGAGACGATTTCCTGCGCACTCTGCTGGCGCGCGAAGTCGCGTTCGAGCGTCGCGATGGCGTCGTCGGTGAGCTCGAGATCGTCGATCTTCGCGAGCTGCACTTTCAGAAACTCGATCTGGTCGGGCGAAAGTTTCTCCGCGCTGCGCAGCCGCTCGCGCTCCTCGACCACTCCACGCCACGCACGGTAGAGGTTTTGGTATTTCTCGAGCACGGTTTCGTTTTTCGCGAAGAGATCGAGCAGGTCGCGCTGGCAGCCTTCCTTCAAGAGCCGCCGCGGTTCGCCCGGGCCGTGAAAATCGATCCACTGTTCGCCGAGTTCCTGCAGCGCGGTGAGCGTGGCAAGGCTGCCGTTGACCGAGATTTTCGGCGCCTTCTCGCGCGGGAGGCTGCGCTTGAGGATAAGCACGCCGTCGTCGCACGGCGGCAAATTCAGCGTCTCGAGCGCCCGGTCGAGCTTGCGCGAGTCGGCAAAGAACAACGCCGCCTCGACCTCGCACGCCGCCGCGCCCTGGCGGATGATGGTTTTGTCGGCGCGCGCACCGGCGAGCAGCGAAAGTGCGCCGAGCAAAATGCTTTTGCCCGCGCCCGTTTCGCCCGTCACCGCCGTGAAGCCGCCCTCAAATTCCAGCTCCACTTCGTCGAGGAGCGCGAGATTGCGGATGCGGAGCGACTGCAGCATTGGTCGCCACGAATGAACGGGTTCGCGCGCGAATTCAAGAGCCCTCGCGCCCGGCGTAACGCCCTCGTGGACGGCGTGGGCCGCCGTTTCCAAATAATCCTTGCACCACCCCGTCCGAATTGTTCACTCCTCACCTTCTGTCGGACTCTTAGCTCAGTTGGTTAGAGCACTTCCTTGACATGGAAGGGGTCGCTGGTTCGAGTCCAGTAGAGTCCACCATCCTTCGCCGTAGTGCAACGGAGGCGAAGGATGCCAGCCGAAGCTTTAGCGTAGGTGGGCATGAACTTACGCCGGCGGGCAAGGCTTCGGATGGCAGGCCATCCCGAGCTGCGATGCGCGAAACTCGTTTCGTTTCATTCAATCGATGATGTGACCTCAGCTGAACTTTCGCTTGTCGCCGTAGTGCAACGGAGGCGAAGGATGCCCGCCGAAGCTTGAGCGTAGGTGGGCGTGAATTTACGCCGGCGGGCAAGGCTTCGGAGGGCAGGCCATTCTGGAACTGCGATGGACCTCCAGCTTGAGTAAAATCGTTCGCGTCTATCCCACCGCGGATTCACTCACATGGTGCCACCATGTGCAACCGCTACGCCCTCTCCAACCTCGCCGGTCTCCGCCAATTGCTCGCGGAGCTGGGCTTGGCGACCCCGGAGGAACTGGTCGCCCGCTTCAACATCCCGCTGACCGCGACCGTCCCCGTCGTCACAAAAAAGGCCGGCACGACCGCGCTCGAGCCGCTGGCCTTCGGCGCGCTGCTGCCCCCGCGCGGACCCGGCGAGCGTCCCATGATGGTCGGCAATGCCCGCGCCGAAAACCTCGCTCGGGGTGCGTTCAAGGAAGCCGCGCAATACCGGCGCTGCCTCGTGCCGGCCGACGGTTTTTTCGAATGGGAACACGCGGGCAAGGCGCGCCTGCCGCACTATTTCTATCGCCGCGATCGCGCGCCGTTCTTCTTCGCCGGACTCTGGCGACCCGAAAGCCCTGCCGCACCCGCGTCGGCGGTGATCGTAACGACGAAACCCAACGCATTGCTCGCGCCCATCCACGACCGCATGCCGGTAATGCTCGAGCGCGACTCCAGCCGGGAGTGGCTCGGCGACACTCCGCTCGCACCGGAGCGACTCGCTGCGCTGTGCGCCCCCTTCCCCGCTGACGCGATGGCCAGCCACCGCGTTGACCCGAAGATGAACCACGCCCGCCACGAAGGCCCGGATTGCATTGCTCCATGGACGGCGCCGCCGCCCGAGCCGACGTTGTTCGACTGAGCCGCGCCCAAAGTGCTCCGTCGCCGCCGGGGACGCCTAGGCTGCGTGCATCGAGAGTGCCGCGTCCCTACCAAAACCGGCGCAATGTGGACCGGCGTCTAATTCCTGGGCCCAGCCGCGCTGCTGCCGCAGAGATAAAATAATTCTCGGCTCGACGGCTGTTGGGGCCGGCGTCAAAACCACGTTCTCGTGGGCACACGAATTCAGCACGACGCCAAAAGGATCAACGCAGCCATCGAGAGCGTCGCCACTGCCATTGCCACCCGCCACCGCAGCACGAAGAACCTCCTGCTCCTCGGCATCGCCAACGGCGGCGTCGAACTCGCGGGACGACTCGAACAACTCCTCGCGCAAGCCGGCCTGACCTGCGGCCGCGGCACGATCGACACGTCGTTTCACCGCGACGACATCGGCCGTCACCCGATCCCAAAGGAATTCGCACCCACCGTCATCCCGCACGACGTCAACGGTGCCAGCGTCATTCTCGTGGACGACGTCCTCTACTCCGGCCGCACCGTGAAGGCCGCACTCGACGAACTCTTCGACCACGGGCGTCCCGACAGCGTGGAACTGGCCGTGCTGGTCGATCGCGGCGGACGCCGGATGCCCTTCGCGCCGAGCTACTGCGGCCTCACGCTCGACGTGCCCGCCTCCGACAAGGTCATCGTGCGCCTCGACCCGAAAAGCCGTGCGAACGACTCCATCGCCACCACTTCCTACGTCGCCACCGATCGCCAACCCTGACCCGCCGTGCCCTGGACGAGAAAACATTTCCTGACCATCGAAGAGCTGAGCCGCGACGAGATTGAGCAGGTGCTCGTCACGGCCGGCGCGTTCCGCCGCATCCTCGATCGGCGCGTGAAAAAAGTCCCCGCGCTGCGCGGCAAGACCATCGTCAATCTCTTCCTCGAACCGAGCACGCGCACGCGCATCTCCTTCGAGATGGCGGCGAAATTGCTCAGCGCCGAGGTCATCTCGTTCGACGCCGATAAATCGAGCACGACGAAAGGCGAAACGCTCAAGGACACCGCGCTGAACATCCAGGCGTTGCACGCCGACATGATCGTGCTCCGCCATTCGGCCAGCGGTTCGCCGCGCTACCTGAGCGAGCGCCTCGGCATTCCCGTGGTCAATGCCGGCGACGGCGCGCACGAACACCCGACGCAGGCGATGCTCGATGTGTTCACGATGCGTCAGCACCTCGGCACGGTGAAGGGACGCAAGATCGTCATTCTGGGCGACATTCTCTTCAGCCGTGTCGCGCGCTCGAACATCCACGCCCTCACCAAGCTCGGCGCCAACGTGACGATCGTCGGCCCCGCCACGCTCGTTCCCAAGTGGTTCGAGCCGCTCGGCGTCACGGTCTCGCACGACCTGCGCAGCGCGCTGGCGGACGCCGATGTGGTGATGCTGCTCCGCATCCAACACGAGCGTCAGGCCGTCGGCCTGTTCCCGTCACTCGGCGAATACACGAGCATGTTCGGCCTCAACCAAACGCGCGCTTCGTGGCTGAAACCCGACGCACTCATCATGCACCCCGGTCCGATCAACCGCGGCGTCGAGATCGACAGCGCCCTCGCCGACTCCGATCGCAGCGTGATCCTGCAGCAAGTGACCAACGGCATCGCCGTCCGCATGGCCGTCCTCTACCTCTGCGCCGGCGGCCAACCCGACCACGTCGCGCCGGTCGAATAAGTAACAAGTGACAAGTTCCAAGTAACAACAGCACGACTTCCTGCCTCCATGCCTGCCATTCTCTGGATAAAAAACGGCCGCGTCATCGATCCCGCCGCGAAACGCGATGCGGTGGGCGACGTGTTCGCCGTGGACGGCAAGTTCGCCACTTCGCTCAGCGCCGCGGACAAGAAACGAGCGAAGATCGTCGATGCGAAAGGCCTCGTCGTCGCGCCCGGGCTCGTCGATATCCACGTCCATTTCCGCGAGCCCGGCCAGACGCACAAGGAAAACATCCTCACGGGTTCGCGCGCCGCGGCCGCCGGCGGTTTCACCACCGTCGTGTGCATGCCGAACACGTCCCCGCCGATCGACAACGCCGGCACGCTCCAACTCGTCAACGCCGCCGCCGCCAAGGCCGCTGTGCGCGTCTATCCGACCGCGTGCATCACCGTCGGCATGCAGGGCAAGCAGCTCGCCCCGCACGGCACATTGAAGAACAACGGCGCCGTGGCGCTGACCGACGACGGCCTCTGCCTCCAGTCGAACGAACTCATGCGCCGCGCCGTCGAATACGCGAAGATGTTCGACCTGCCCGTCCTCGACCATTGCCAGGACGATTCGCTCACCGACAAGGCCGTGATGAACGAGGGCAACGTCTCCACGCGCCTCGGCCTCAAGGGGTGGCCGCACGCCGCGGAGGACATCATCGTCGCACGCAACATCATCCTTTCCCATTACTCCGGCGCGCACATTCACCTGCAGCACATCAGTTCCGCGATGTCCGTGGAATTGATCCGCCGTGCGAAGAAGGACGGCATCCGCATCACCGCCGAGGCCACGCCGCATCACATCGCGCTGACCGACGAAGCGCTCGCGAGCTACGATACGAATTTCAAAATGAACCCGCCGCTCCGGACCGAGGCGGACCGACAGGCAATCATCGCCGGCCTCAAGGACGGCACGCTCGACTGCATCGGCACCGATCACGCGCCGCACTCACCCGACGAAAAGGACCGCGAATTCGACTACGCGCCCAATGGCATCCTCGGCCTCGAAACCGCGCTCGCGGTCACCATCGGCATCCTCGTGGGCGAAGCACGCTTCAAGCTCCCACACGTCATCGACCTCATGACGCGCCGCGCCGCCGAGCTGCTCAAGCTCCCCGCCGGCACGCTCGCGACGGGCGCGAACGCGGATGTCTGCCTCTTCGATCCGACCGAGGCGTGGACTTACGACGCCACCAAAGGCCAGTCGAAGAGCCGCAATTCCCCGTGGCACGGCAAACGACTCACCGGCCGCGTGAAAACCACGATTGTCGGTGGCCGAGTGGTGTTCGCCGACGGCAAGATCGTCTGAACCGATCGGCCCGCCGGCCTCGGAAGTCCCAGCCCGCGGCAGCGAGGGAGCAGGTTCCCGCTGACTCCGGGCTTCCCCTCTCTGCGCGAACCGGTTTCAGTCGCAGGACATGCCGTTTGCGCCGCACCAGATCCTCATCGCTTCGGTTGAGTTGTTGATGCTGCTCATCGGCGGCTGGGTCCTCGCCCGCGCGATCGCTCTTCCGGAGTTGCGCGCGGCAATCTTCGGTCAAAACCGGATCGTGCACTGGAACATCACGGGCTTCGAAGCGACGCTGCTGGCGCTTGCGATATTTTTCTGCGGCATGATCGGTCAAGGCGCGGTCTTGCAACTCGTCGGACCACTCTTCGTCGAGCATCCCGATCGCGCCGGGCTGGAGGTTGCGCTCTATGGTTTCGGGTTTCACGGCATCGCGCTACTCGCCTGGCCGGCATTCGCGCTCGGTCGGCGCTACGTGCATTCCGATTTCGGGGCGCCGCCGCCGGTCAGCGCGACCGCGCGCAAACTCGGTCGAAGGACGCTGATCTGGAAAAGCGTCGCCACCGTAATTCTCGCGCTGCCCGTGCTCGGCCTGTCGAGCGCGGCTTGGTCGCTGCTGCTGCGCTCGCTTGGGCTGTCGGACGCGCCGCAGGATTTGATTGCCGTCTTTGGCGCGGTGAAATCGCCCGCGGTGCTCATCGCCATGCTCGTGGTCGCGTGCGTAGTCGCACCGCTGAACGAGGAGTTGTTGTTTCGCGGCGTGATTTTTCGGTTCTGTCGGCAACGCTTCGGGCGCGTCTTCGCGCTGATCGTCAGCGGTGCGCTCTTCGGCCTGCTGCACGGAAACTTGGCCGGCTTCGTGCCGCTTTCACTTCTCGGCGTCGCCCTCGCCCTCGCCTACGAACATTCGGGCGACATCCGTGTGCCGATCGTCGCCCACGGTTTGTTCAACTTGAACACGACCATTGTCGTGCTTTCCGGCCTGCCGAGCGCATGAGAATCTTTACGCCCATCCGCGCGGAATCGGTCGTGTCGCTCGGCGAACAGCGGTTGATCACCGAGATCAAGCGTTGGCTCGGCGCCGCGTCGCCGGCCGCACCATTCGGCATCGGCGACGATTGCGCGGTCGTGCCGTCGTCCGGCAAACCGATGCTGATCACCACCGATCCGGTGATCTATGGGCAGCATTTCGACGACAGTGTGCCCGCCCGGGCCGTGGGGGCGAAATTGCTGAAAAGAAACTTGAGCGACATCGCCGCCATGGGCGGAAAGCCCGTGGCGGCGGTCGTTTCGCTGGCCATCGCGGCGGACACGAGCACGCAGTGGCTGCGCGAATTCTACCTCGGCCTCGCGGCGGCGGCACACACGTTCAAGGTGAAGATCGTCGGCGGCGACGTGACGCAGGGGCCGGCGGGGTTTTTCGGCGCGTTCCTCACCCTGCACGGCGAAGCCGTCGGTGAGCGCGTCGTCACGCGGGGCGGCGCGATGCCGGGCGACCGCATCTACGTCACCGGCACGCTCGGCGGTTCGTTGCTCGGGCATCATTTTAAGTTCACGCCGCGCCTCGCCGAGGGCGCCTGGCTGGCGCGACGTTCCGAAGTGTGTGCAATGATGGACGTGAGCGACGGACTGGCGAAGGACCTCGATTCGCTCACGCCGAAAGGCCTCGCGCCGGCGTTGTGCGAAAGCGCCATTCCGATCAGCGCCGCCGCGCGCAAGTGCGCGGTGCAGACCAAACAGACCCCTCTCTTCCACGCGCTCGGCGATGGCGAGGATTACGAACTGCTCGTCGTCGTGTGCTATCGGGTGGACGTGGTGAAATTCGAGCGCGCGTGGGCAAGGAAATTTCCCCGCGTGCGGCTGACGAAGATCGGCACGTTCGCGAAGCGCGACGAAATGCCGGGCGGCGCGGTGCGCTTGCTCGACTACAGCGGCTATGAGCATTTGCGATAGATTGCGCACCGGCGTCACGACGCACGCGGCCGAGGAGACGCGGGCGCTCGCCGCGGAATTCGCCGCCACGCTGCCGCCGGACACGACGCTCGCGCTGCACGGCGACATGGGCGTGGGCAAGACAACGTTCGTGCAGGGACTCGCGCAGGGGCTCGGCGTGCACGAACACGTCACGAGTCCGACGTTCGCGATCTACTCGGTGTATCGCGCGCCCGCGGCCCAGGCGACGGGACGAACGCTCGTGCACCTCGACGCCTATCGTTTGGAAAACGAGCAGCAAATCGAGGCGTTGTTGCTCGATGAATTTCTGGTGAGTCCGTGGGTGCTCGCGGTCGAATGGCCGGAGAAGATCGCGCCGTGGCTGCCCGCGAACACGCAGCATCTCACGCTTTCGATCGTCGACGGTGACCGGCATCACGTGCGATTGGGCAAGTAGGTCCGGCTGAAGCCGGACAACTCTGTTTGCGATTCCGAAGTTGCGGGTCGCGAACGCGCCGAAACGGCGCGCTCCACCTTTTCTTGCCAACAAAAAGCCCGCTCGGGTGGAGCGGGCTGAATTGGTTAGGGCTGACCTTCAGGCTTGATCGGCTCGTCCGAGGGACTCGGCGGCGTCTCCGGCGTCGGGGCGGATCCCGCCGGAGCGTCGGGCGCGGCAGACTCGCCCGTCGTTTCAGTTGCCGGAGCAGCTTCCGTGGCAGGAGCGGACTCGCTGGCCGTCGGTTCGGCGGGAACTTCGGTGTCCTTGGCGGAGGCTTCGGAGGGCGAGCTTTCCGCGGCGGGTTTCGCTTCGGCGGCGGGCGCTTCGGGGAAATCTTCCGGGTCGTGCTCGTCGTCGCCGGCTTTCTTGGCGGCTTGCGGCGCCATGGGCGGCGGGGCGAAGAGTTTGCCGTCGGAGAACTCGGTGACGTAGCCCTCCATCACGAGCCAGCGCAGATCGTTGTTCATCTTGCGCAGCTTCTCGGCCTGTTCCGGCGTGAGCGTTGGGAACGGCGCTTGCGACGGCGTGGCAGGAGCGCCTTCGGTGGCGGGGGCGGCGGGTGCCACCGCCGCAGCCGGTGCGACCACCGTCAAATCGAGGCCGAGGAATTTCGGCGGCAGATCCTTCACGTGAATCATCGGGTTCTTCTCGATGAAATCGATCAGGGCGCCGATTGTTTCGGAGAACACCTGGCCCGGGACGCGGAAGCGGCGCTTGACGGCGCAGACGTAGGAGACGCCGCGCGAGCCCTTCTTGAAAATGGTGAAGCCTTCGCGGCGCAGGCGACCGCGGAGAGCGTTGGCGGTGTCGAGGGGGAAGCGGCGCTGGCGCTCCACGTGACCTTCGACGGCGCGTTTGATTTCGCCGGGCGGAAGCTTCTCGATGAGCTTGCCGTGGAAGCGGACGTTCTCGACGGCGCGAACGACTTTTTCCTTCGCGTTCGTGAGCAGGTAAGTGCGCGCCTCCTCCAGGCTGTCGAAACTCGGTTGCGCGGGGGCGTCCGGCGCCGGAGCAGCGGCGGGCGCGGCTTCGGTCGCAGGCGCTTCGGCGGCGGGTGTCTCAACGCCGGGCGTTTCCGCCGAGGCGGCGGGCGCGGCCTCGGTGGTGGGGGCGGCTTCCGTGGAAGCGGTGCCGGCCGCGGCCGGGGCGTTTTTCGCCGGCTGCGGTTTCCACGTGTAGCGCGTGGCCTTCTTCATCTTGTCCATCCATTGCTGGACGACTTCCGGCTCGCGCACGGAGACGATCGCATCGCGGAAATTCTCGAACGGCATGCGACCGAGCTTGGTCGCGTGGTGCTGTTGGAGCGTCTGCTGATACTTATGGTAATTCGGCGGCCCGAGCAGTTCGCCCGTGATCGAGCACTTGTTGATGATCGGGAAGTTGCCCTTGGGCGGGTCGATCTCGACGTCCTGCGTCTCGAAGAAATTCGCGAGGTGATGCTTCAGCACGTGCTGGATGGCGGCTTCCTCGGTGTCGAACGGGAGGTGATCCGGCATCGACATGTAGAGCGGCGCAGGCTTCGCCGACTTCGTCGCTTCGCTCGCGGGAGCCGGCGCCGCAGCAGCATCGCCTTCGGCGGCCGGAGCGCGCGCGGGCGCTTCGGCGCGTTCGGCGGGCTTGCGCTGAATCACAACGACAAAGCGGTCGTTCTTCTCGAGCACAGCCTTCGTGATCTCAAAAAGCTGGAACGTGCGGCAGGAGGCGCGCACGGCCTTAACCATCGCGGCGAAGCCGACATCCTCGGGGTAACAGGTCGCCACAAAATACGGGCTGATATACGGGCCACGATCCATCCCGCCGCGGTCTCCGTAGCCGCCGCGACCTTCGCCGCCGCCACCGTAGTCGCGCCGTTCGCCGCCGCGGAAACCACCGCGATCACCGCCCGGGCCACCACGGAAATCACGTCGCGGACCGCCGCGAAAATCGCCCCGCGGAGCGCCGCCCGGGCCGCGATCGCCCATCGGGCCTTGCGGCGCACCGGCTTCGCCACCGCCACCCGCACCCGCCGGAGCGCCGGCTGGTTTGCGGAAGCCGCGTCGATCACGCGAGCCACCGGGACCGCCCGGGCCACCGCGATTGCCGCCGTCGTCGCGCCGCCGCTCACCGCCGCGATCGAAGTCGCGCTCGCGCCGGCCGCCGGGACCGGTTTGTTTGACCTCGGTCCACTGCGTGCCGAAGGTGAAGTCTTGCAACTGGGTCAAATCGATCTTGTTCAGACCGGAACCTTCGTTGCTTTCGTTGGCGGGCTTGGAGTCGTCCATGAACGGCGTGAAAAACGGGGGTGGTTACCCGGATATGAGTCGGTTTAGGTGCTTGGTGTTCCGCGAGCTTAGGTCGCGCGCGCGGGGAGGCGGGAGTGTCCCACGCGGAAAGTTCAACGCAAGCGCATTTCAATGTTTACATGCCCCGCGCGATTTACCTAATTCGCCCTTCCTTCTTTGGATGAATGCTCGGGTGGTGGAATTGGTAGACACACACGTTTGAGGGGCGTGTGCCGTAAGGCGTGGGGGTTCGAGTCCCCCCCCGAGCACCAGCCTTCGCCAAGGCTTCGGCTGGCAGGCCCAGCCGGAGCGAGTGAAGAATTTGTCCAGCGGATCGAAGGTGCGATGAAGAAAGCGAAGGCTGCCGTCCGTAGCCTTGGCGTAGGACGGCTCTCAGCCACGCTGCGAAATTGACGCGCGATGCACTTGCCGCCAGAGCTTGCGAGCGGCCGTTCATCATGACTTACGTCTATTTGATCGAAAGCGTCCGCCATCGCGCGCGACATTACGTCGGCATTACGTCGAATCTGAAATCACGTTTGACCGACCACAATCGCGGTGCGTCGCCGCACACCTCGAAATTTCGCCCGTGGCACCTGGTCGCCTACTTTGCCTTCGCGGAGCAAAAGACGGCGCACGCTTTTGAGCACTATCTCAAAACGGGTTCAGGAAAGGCGTTTCTGAAGAAGCGGTTTCTGCACGCCGCGCCTTCTCGCGCCGCCGGCTCCGACCTTTCGCGCGTTTGACCCGCGCTCGTTTTGGCGAATGCTACCGGACCGCGCCATGCAGCCGAACGCGATCGCCCACGCCCTCCTCGCCTCCTACGCCCGTGACGGCGGCATCAACCACCTCGACGGACCGAATCTCCCGTCGCAGGACTCCGTCGCGGAGCTCGGGCAGAACTTCATGCACGTGCTCTTCCCCGGCTACTTCGAGGCGGCGTCCCTGAAACAAACCGAAGTCGCGACGTGGCTCGCGGAATTGCTCGCGCAGATCGAAAAATCTCTGCGCACCGAACTCGAGAAAAGCCTGCGCTTCGCCGCCGACGCCAATCCCGCCGCCAACGCCGCGCGCATCGCCGAGGCCACGCTCGCCGCTCTGCCGGAAATTCGCCGCATCGTGCAAACCGACGTCGCCGCCGCTTACGCGGGCGACCCGGCCGCGCGCAGCTTCGAGGAAATCATCCTCGCCTACCCTTCCGTGCTCGTCGTGTCGCTCCAGCGCATCGCGCATGTCCTCTACCAACACGGCGTGCCGCTGCTGCCGCGCATGCTCACCGAATACGCACACGAACGCACGGGCGTGGACATCCATCCGGGCGCGACGATCGGCACGCACTTCTTTGTCGATCACGGCACGGGCGTCGTGATCGGCGAGACCGCGCGCATCGGCGATCACGTGAAAATCTATCAGGGCGTCACACTCGGCGCGAAATCGTTTGAAACCGACGCGAATGGCCAGCCGATCAAGGGCGTGAAGCGTCACCCAGAGATCGGCGACCACGTGACGATCTATGCGCATGCGACGATCCTCGGCGGGGCGACGCACATCGGCTCCAACTCCGTCATCGGCGCCAACGTGTGGCTGCTCGAATCAGTGCCACCTTCGAGCGTCGTTTATTACAAGAACGCGAGTCTCGTCATCCGGCCGCGGGAAAAACGCGACACCTCGATCGAGTCGCAACTCGCCGCGGGCCAGGCGGGCGATTGGGATATTTGAGCGACGTTCGACGCGCCGCGAAAATCGCGGTCGAAAATGTAGGCGCCTGCTTGCAGGCGATCAGAATGTGCGCGAGCGCGTGCTGCAGTCGAAAATTGTTCAT
>PNJQ01000069.1 GCA_013821985.1 Opitutus sp. | reverse complement strand
TGCGGGCACGCGCATCCTCACGGGCGAATCGCTTTTCATGACCGTCTATGTCAACCGCGCCGCGCAGAAGCGCCGCGTGGCGTTCGGTGCGCCCTACCCCGGCAAAATTCTGCCGATGGATCTTTCGACGCTCGGCGGCGAACTCATCGCGCAAAAGGATTCGTTCCTCTGCGCCGCGAAAGGCGTGAGCATCGGCATCGCATTTCAAAAGCGTCTCGGCGCCGGATTGTTCGGCGGCGAAGGATTCATCATGCAACGTCTGCGCGGCGACGGCCTCGCGTTCGTCCACGCTGGCGGCACGCTCTACGAACGCGTGCTCACGCCCGGGGAAGTGCTGCGCGTGGACACCGGTTGTCTCGTCGCACTGCAACCGGGCGTCGATTACGACATCGAGTTCGTCGGCGGGATCAAAACGGCGCTGTTCGGTGGCGAGGGCCTGTTCTTCGCGCGGTTGCGCGGACCGGGCAAAGTCTGGCTGCAATCGCTGCCATTCTCGCGCCTCGCCGGCCGCATCATCGCGGCCGCGCCGCAAACCGGCCGCGGCGGTCGCGAGGAAGGTTCGCTCCTCGGGGGACTGGGCCGCGTGCTCGACGGCGACAATCGCTGACGCCGTCCGGCCGCTCGTCCTAATTCTGACGCCGTCCGTCCCCTGTGGGATTGTCGGCGCCCGCGCGGTCTGCCACGGTGCGACATGGGCACAAAATTCACCTACGCACTGACGTTGACGATCACCGGAGCGGTTTTTCGACTCCTGTTGTATTTCACAGGCTATGAGACCGAGAAGCTCGCGACCGGCCAATACTTCAACTGGCTGCTGCTGCCGGTCGTAGTCGTCATCTATTGGATGGGGCTCAAAGCCGTCCGCGAAGAAAATCCGCATCAGGCGATGACCTACGGCCAGGGCGTGGGCGCGGGTTTTGTGATTTCCGCGATGTCCTCCGCCATGTCGGCGGTTTACACGTGGGTTCACCTCAAGTTCATCAACACGAACTTCGCCGACTACCAAATCGAAGTGTTGCGCCAGACCTGGAGCAGCGCCGGCATGGGCGATGCGCAGATGGAGCAGGCCGAAAACATGACGCGGATGTTCATGTCGCCGGTGGTGTCCGCCGGCTTCGCCCTCGTCATGGGCATTTTGTTCGGTCTCGTCATTTCACTTATCGTCGCGGCGTTCGTGAAACGCCCGGCGCCAGCGGGCGCGGAGCCGCCGCTCTAAGCATCACCGCATTCATGCACACGCGAAAGGCCGCCCGGCGAAACCGGGCGGCCTTTTTGCACACACACTTGCCGCACTCGCGGCGCTAAAATCAGAACGGACTCGTCCGACGGAGGGCGCGCGGGGCGCGCGGAAGCTCGCGGCTCGTCTTGATTTTGTCGGCCGGCTTCACCGTGGCGCCTTCCTGCTGGAGGGATTCATCGGCCTCGAAATCGATCGTGAGGGTGTCGAGTTTCTTGAGGCGTTCCTTCACTTCCGGCGGCAGTTTCTCGCGCTGCTCGTCGGTGTTGATCGGCCCTTGGAAGAGGATCTTGCCCTGCGCATCCTTCACCGTGAGCTGGCGCTCGCCGTTGTTGGCGTTGATCTCGATCGCGCCTTCGTCGTCGGAGAACGCGAAGTTGCCTTCGGCCATGTTGAGGATCGTGGAGCCATCCTTGAGCTTGCGATTGAACACATGGACGCGCGGACCATCGAACCACGTGCCGCGCTCGCGGCCGATGATGCGCAGCACGTCATTCAACTCGTCGCGCGCGAGACCGGGCAGTTCGCGCAGCCGCTCGATCGTGGGACCGCCTTCGCCGTTGAAGAAACGAAAGCCCTGCCCGTCGCCGCCAAAATCCGAAACGTTGAAGCCGAATACGCGCGGCAATTCGCGCTCGCCGAGTTTGACGGTGACGACCTGCTCCTTGCCGGCGCGGACCAGGGTGAGCTTCACCTCGTCACCGGGTTTGCGGGCGCGGACGAGGACGCTGAGCTGGCGCGAATCGACCAGGAGTTGATCTTCGAATTTCTTGAGCACGTCGTTTTCCTGCAACTGGCCCGCAGCCGGGCTTTTTTCGGCGATGGAATTGACGACCAGGCCGTAGTCGCGATCGAGGCCGAGGTGCGCGGCCAGGGCCCGCGGCACCGGACCGGTGCCGACGCCGAGGTAGGTGACCTTTTCCTTTTCGCCTTCTTCGCCATGGCGGGTGATGGAAATGGAACGCGACGACGACTTGCTGGAATTGTTGGATTCCTTGGTCTCGCTTTCCTTTTTCTCCGCGCCGTGCGCGGCGAGGCCGGCGACGCAGCAGATGGTGGCGAGCGACAAGAGCATTTTTGATTTCATGAGAGAGAGGAGACGGAGGTTGAACTTGTTAGTGGAAGCGGGCGGGGAGAACGCGGACTTCGTCGCGCGGCACGCTCCATTTGAGGGAGGCGTTGGTCGCGGGATTTTTCCACGTGTAGGTATCGACGTAGCGGGCGCGCACGCGACGCGCCGGCGTGTTGTCCTCCAAGAGGACGGGCCCTTCGTCTTGGAGGTCGTAAAGGACGTTGGCGGCTTTCACCGGCCGATAAGCATCGCGCGGCGTGGTCGAGGCGAGCAGGCGTTCGCCACTGTCCGACGGTTGAACGGCGCGGGGGGCAACGCGCGGAGCGACGGCCGTTTCAGGCACGATCGAGGGGGAATTTGTTTGCGGCGTAGCGGCGAGTTCGTGCGCGGAAGGCAGCGCCGTGCGACCGCCCGAGCTTCGCTGAAAATGCCAGACGCCGAGCGAAACGATAAGCGCGACCGCGGCGGCCGCGGCCATCTGCCAGCTCACCCATTTCCACGAACGGAGAGTCGTCGCGGTCGTGTAGCGGCGCGCCGGCGCGGTTTCGCGCAGCACCGGCGTCGTTGCCGCGGTGGGAGCGAGCGAGGAATCGGCACGCGCTGCGGCGGCGGTTTCAGTCGCGAGATCGTGTTCGACGCGAGCGCGCAGGAGAACCGAAGGACGGCGCGGGCGCAGGGCCTTCAACTCGTTTTCGATATCTTGGAACGATTCATCCATAACTGAGCGGCTTTAATTCCTTGCGAAGCGCGGCGAGCGCGTAGCGGTAGCGCGAGGCCGCGGTGTTGGGCGAGATGTCGAGCGTCTCGCCGATTTGTTCGAAAGTGAGTTCCTGCCAGATCTTGAGCGCGAGGACTTCGCGCTGCTCGGGAGGCAGGCGGCGAAGCGCGGATTCGATTTCGAGGCGGCGCTCGTCGCCGTCGCCGGGCAGCGGATCGAAGATTCCCTCGCGTTCCTCGAGGCCGCCGTCGGCTTTCTCTTCCCGGTTGACGCGGCGGGTCTCACGCCGCGCGAGGTCGAGCGCAGCGCGTCGGACGGACGTGATAAGCAGAGCCTGCGGATCGCCGGGGAGATTTCGCTGGTGGCGCCAGTAACGGACGAAAGCTTCCTGCACCACATCCTCGGCGTCCGCGAGCGAACGGGTCCACTGCCGCGCACAGAGCAGCAGTTTCGGCCCGTAGGCTTCGAACCATTCTTTCCAGGATGTTGTTTCACAGCGGGCCTCCATCGGCGTCGTTCGGGGTGGTTGTTTCCTGAAAAGCGTCATGTCGCGACGGATTCGTCTAGTCCGACCGCATGTTCGCCGGAACGCCCGCTGCGCCGACAAAAAAAGAGGCCCGGGCTACCCCTAGCCCGGGCCTCACATTGCACACACTATGCTGCTTTCGACTAAAAATCAGGCGACGCGCTTGGCGTCATCGTCCGCCGCGGCCAAACCGACGATCGCGAGCGTCGCGACGTAGGCGATGGCGAGTTCGGCCAGCGGGAGCCCGGTCGCCATTTTCACGAAGCCGAAGAAAATGGCGGTGAAGGCGGCGGCGGCAGTGAGGGACTTGAGAAGAATGTTGGATTTCATGGCGGAGAGTCGTGGTTCGCTTTCGTTTTGTTGGACCAGAGAATACTCGACACTGCTCAATAGGAGAAATACTTAGTTTCTATCGTAAGCATCGTTTAAACCTATGGAGATTTACCAACTCCGCTATTTCGTCGCTGTGGCTGAAACGGGCAGTTTCACCAAGGGAGCAGCACGCTCATTCGTTTCCCAACCATCTCTCAGCCAGCAGATTCTAAACCTTGAAGCGGAGCTCGGCCAAGCGCTTTTCCACCGCTTGGGCCGAAGTGTGGCGCTCACCCAAGCAGGACACTCTCTCCTCGAGCACGCGCGCCGGATCATTTCCGAGGCCGACAATGCGGTCCGCGAAATCAAAGAGGACGCCGGTTCCGGCCACCGGGTCGCAGTGGGGGCGATTCCAACGGTCGCACATTTCTTTTTTCCGGCGGTGATCGCCCACTGCCGGGCCAACGACATCCGGTTGAAACTGCGGAGCTACGAGAATTTCCGGCCCAACGTGGTCGCCGCCGTTCTCGAAGGGGAAATCGATCTCGGGCTCATCTCTCTGCCCATCAACGAGCCGCGCGTCGTGCAGACGTCGTTGTTCACCGAGCCGTTGTTGCTGGCGGTCAGCGCACGGCATCCCCTCGCCAGCTCGCCGCAAGTGACGTTTCCGGACCTGAAGGACGAGAATTTCATCCTTCTGGGCGACGCCTCCTCCCTCGCCGCGCAAGTCCGGCGCATCAGCGGCGACTACGATTTCGAGCCACGGATCGCCCATCGCTGCGCCCAACTCGCCACCGTGAAGAGCCTCACCGCCATGGGTCTCGGCGTGAGCATCCTGCCGCGCAGCGCGCGCACCGCCAACGACCCCGAGGGCCTCGTTTACCGCAAATTCAGCGGCGGAGCACCGACGCGCGAAATCGCCCTCATCAGCCACTACCGTCGGCACCCAGGCAAAGGCGCGCAGCTCTTCGTGGATGCCGCGCACGCCGTTGTAGGACCGCTCAATAGCACCGTGTCGGCGCCCCCGTTCCGGGCGGCATCCGCCACCCGAAAATCTTCCGGTCGAGTCGCAGGCCAAACATCTTGACGCCGCCTGCGAAGGCTCGGATCCGCCCCGGTGGGCGGTCATCCCGCCGCGCGCCGCACTCATCAGCCGCTGGCCGGCTCCTTGCCCATCGCCCGGTCGAGTTCAACCCGGTTGCGCTCATACATCGATTTCACCGCATCGAATTCCGTTTTTGCAGCGGAACGGAGCCGGTTGATCAGTTCCTCGCCCCGCTTCACCAACGCATACGCGGATTGAAAGCGCTCCTTTTCATTGGGCGCCGCTTTCACCGCCGCGTCGAGTTCCGAACGATAGGCCTGCATCTGGATGATCGCCGCTTCGACGTAGGTGTTGACCGCCTGACGATAGGGATCGAGTTGGGGCGGGGGAGAGGATTGCGCAAATCCGCTGGCCAGCAGCCCGGCCGACACGGCGCAAAGAAGGATCAGCTTTTTCATAGATGCCAAATTTGGACGGACTGGGCGGGACTCGGTTCCCCCGAAATCCCGTTAGCAGTTGCAGACCTACCCTCCCGCGCTACAGAGGGTCGAATCCGTGACACCTGCGCCGCAAATCGTGCCCGCCCCCTCCTCCGCCGCCCCGCCAAGGCGGCCGGAAATCCTCGCGCCCGCCGGCGACTGGGAATGTGCCAAGGCCGCGGTCGAAAACGGCGCCGACGCGATCTACTTCGGGCTCGAGCGCTTCAACGCCCGCATGCGCGCGCACAACTTCACGATCGCGGACCTGCCGCGGCTCATGGAATTTCTTCACCGGCGCGGCGTGCGCGGCTACGTGACGTTCAACACGCTGGTGTTCGCCGACGAGCTCGCCGATGCCGAACAATACCTGCGCAGCATCATCGCCTCGGGCGTCGATGCCGCGATTGTGCAGGACGTCGGCATCTGCCGGCTCATCCGCGCACTCTCGCCGGATTTCCCGATCCATACCTCCACGCAGATGACCGTGACGAGCGCGGCCGGAGTGGATTTCGCCCGCGAACTTGGCGCGAACCTCGTCGTGCTCGCGCGCGAAAACTCACTCAAGGAGATCGCTGCCATCCAGTCCGCGCAACAATCCGCCGCGGTTTCGCTGCCGCTCGAAGTGTTCGTGCACGGCGCGTTGTGCGTCGCCTACTCCGGCCAGTGTCTCACGAGCGAGTCGCTCGGCGGGCGTTCCGCCAATCGCGGCGAGTGCGCCCAAGCCTGCCGCATGCCTTACGAACTCGTATCCGACGGCGCCACCGTGCCGCTCGGTGACCGTCGCTACCTGCTCAGTCCACAGGATCTCGCGGGGCTTGAGGTGCTGCCCGACCTCGTGCGCGCCGGCGTCGCCTCGCTGAAGATCGAAGGCCGGCTGAAAAGTCCCGAATACGTTGCCAACATCACGCGCGTTTATCGCACCGCGCTGGATCAAGTGATGGCTGAATTCGAGACGGGGCACCCTGGCCCCGCGCGAGAACAGAGCCGCGAAGCCAACCAGCCCGAGGGCGTCCCTGTTCCGTTCAACCCGAGTGCCGCTCGCTACGATCTCGAGATGGGATTTTCGCGCGGCCTCTACACGGGCTGGTTCCGCGGCATCAACAATCAGGAACTCGCCCACGCCCGCTTCGGGACCAAACGCGGCGTTTACCTCGGCACCGTGACGCGCGTCGGTTCGGATTCGGTGACACTGAAACTCGAGGCACCGCTCAAGCCGGGCGACGGTCTGGTCTTCGACGCGGGCAATCCCGAAACGAAGGAACAAGGCGGCCGCGTCTATCAAGTGCAGCCGACGCGCGGCACCAGCGCGAAAATCGGCGGCGAGGAAACCGTCCTGCGCTTCGGCCACGGCGACATCGACTTTTCCCGCGTTCACGCCGGCGATCGCGTCTGGAAAACCAACGATCCCGAACTCGACCGTCGCCTTCGCCAGTCGTTCGAGGGCGACAAAATCCGCTTTCAGCGTCCCGTGCATCTCGAAGTCCACGGCGCGCTCGGCACGCCGCTCACGGTCATCGCGCGCGACGACGACGGCCACGTCGCCCGCGCCGATTCCGCCGGCCCGCTCGCCAAAGCGGAAAAGCAGCCGCTCACGACCGAGCGCCTGCGCGACCAACTCGGCCGTCTCGGCGGCACGCCATTTCAACTCGGAGAGTTCATCAACGCGCTCGAAGGAGACGTGATCCTCCCCGTCAGCGAACTGAACGATCTGCGCCGCCGCGCCATCGGCGAGCTCGATGCGCAACGCGCCGCACCAAAGCGCTGGATGATGAAGGAATTTCGGATTGCGGATTTCGGATTGCGGAAGGTGTCGAGCCCCGTCGCCTCGGATCCGGAGATCATCATCGTGGTCCGGAACCTCGGTCAGCTCGAGGCGGCGCTCGCGTGCGAGGGCATCACAACCTTCTATTGCGAATTTGAAAACCCCAAACACTACCGCGACGCCGTTGATCGGTTCCGCGCTTGGCAATCCACGCAACGCGCCCATCCACACGCCACACCCCACCCTCGGTCTTCTTCCCTCTGGGTCATCCCGCCGCGCGTCTTCAAGCCGGGCGAGGATTGGATCCTGAAACAGGTGCTCTCGTGCGAGGCGGACGGTTACCTGGTGCGCAACTACGACCATCTCCAGTGGTTCAAGGGCCTGCGCCGCCGCGGCGACTTTTCGCTCAACATCGCGAATCCTCTCTCGGCCGACTATTACGTCAACCACCTCGGCCTCGAGCGCGTCACCGCTTCCTACGATCTCAACGTCGCGCAGCTCGAGTCGCTCCTGCAGGGCGCGCCGGGGCACTGGTTCGACATCACGCTGCATCAGCACATGCCGATGTTTCACATGGAGCACTGCGTGTTCTGCGCGTTTCTCTCCGACGGCACCGATTACCGGAACTGCGGCCGGCCTTGTGACCGCCATGACGTGCGTCTCCGCGACCGCGTCGGCGCCGAGCACCCACTCAAGGCCGATGCCGGCTGCCGCAACACGGTCTATAATTCCCGCGCGCAGACTGGCGCCGAATTTGCCGACCGCCTCCGCGCGCTCGGCGCGGGCTCGTTCCGCATCGAATTTCTCAACGAATCCGCCGACGAACTCCAGCGCACCGTCGGCCGCTACCGCCAACTCCTGCGCGGCGAAATCAGCGGCGCGGAACTCTGGCGCGAATTCCAGCTCATCAACCAGCTCGGCGTCACGCGCGGCCAACTCGAGCGCGCGCCGCAATTGCTGCGCAAAAAATAGGTCGGCTTTAGCGGGCCCCGCCCGATCCCGTTCGCACGCGATACCCGCGGTTTCGGACATCAGTCCGGCTGAACTGGACCTCCCTTCACGCCCGTTCGACTTTCGCTCCACCTCCTGCCCGCTCCGCTGCAGTATAATCCCCGCTGGGACGCTCCTCCTTTTCGCCTAAAGCTCCCGGGCGCACCGCCTTTTTTGTCGCGTCGCCCCGGCCCCATTCTACGCTCGCGGAGCAATTCGCATGACCCCCACCCCGACACCGACGCCCCCTGCCGCCACCAAGCCGCCCGCGCCGCCGCCCGACCTGGAAATCAAGGACGCGCCGGTCATCTTCGACCCGATCTGGGAAGAATTGGAGCAGGACTACGGGCGCGAAAACCTGCGTTTCCCCAAGGAGCTCATTCTCCTCGGCGGCGCACCCGGCGCGGGCAAAGGCACGAACACGCCCTACATTCTCAAAGCCCGCGGCCTCACGTGCGAACCGATCGTGATGAGTTCGCTGCTCGATACGCCGGAGATGAAGCGCATCAAGGAAGCCGGCGGCCTCATCGGTGATCGCGAAGTGCTTTCCGTTCTTCTCCGGCGTCTGCTGAAGCCCGAGTATCGCGACGGCGTCATCCTCGACGGCTTCCCGCGCACGAAGGTGCAGGTCGAGTGCCTGAAGATGCTCTACGAGAAAATGATTCAGCTCTGGCGCGAGTTCTACGGCACTCCGCTCGGCATTCACTTTCGCCAGCCGGTCGTCCACATCGTCGTGCTCTTCGTCGATGAGAAGGAATCCGTCGCCCGTCAGCTCAAGCGCGGTCGCGAGTCCAAGGCGCACAACGACGAGGTCCGCGCCTCCGGCCGCGGCACGCTTTGGGAGGAACGCGCGACCGACTTCGACGAGGCCCTCGCCGCCCGCCGTTACCGCGTGTTCAAGGACCAGACGTGGGACGCGCTGCTCTCGCTCAAGGACATTTTCCACTACCACCTGATCAACGCGCAGGGCACGTTCCAGGAGGTCGAGCACAACATCGCCGGCGAACTCGCGTATCAAAGCTCGCTCGAACTCGACCCGCGCACCTACGACCAGCTCCGCATGCTGCCGCTCGCGAGCGAGATCATCGTGCACGCGCGCCAGGAACTCGTGAAACGGCTCGACGGCTACGCGCTCAGCCATCCCGAACTGTTTGCGCGCCTCATCGGTTTCATCGAGAAAAAGATTCTCCCGATCGTGCAGCGCCACGCGATCTCCGGCCACTCGCACGTCAATAGCGAGGACCCGCTGCTCGACGAACCGCATGCGCTCGCGATGCTCATCGACATCTTTTCCGAGCGCGGCTTCCACGCCGTGGTCGATATCATCCGCGTGGACGTGCCCGACACCTTTGACCTGCAGACCGGAAAAATCTCCTGCCGGCAAAAGAAGGTGCACCGCATCATGATCAAGTTCCGCGGCTCGGAATTGCGCCGCGGGTGAGCGATGGCAGAACCCGAACAGATCGCCCGTGACTCCGAAGCCCGGAGAGCACGGGAAGTGAAGCCGCGAAATCGACTACTTCAGCGGATCGGCGAAGCAGTCGCGGCCCTGTTGCTTTTCGGCGGAGTGCTGTATTGGGCGACGTGGAACGGATCGCCGTTGCTGAGCCTAATCGCGGTTCTCGCCGGCAGCTTTGGCTACCTGATCCTCCGGCGCCTCTGGTCGTTGGAGGATCGGTTGGAAGATCTTGAGGGCAACCCGCGCCGGCGAGACGGAATCTGAGCCGCTGCGTCGCCGTGACGGAGTGACCGCCCTGCCTTAGAACTCATTCAGTTTTTCTGTAGCCGGGCTCGCTGAGCCCGGTCGGCGTTTTTTCGCTCGGTGCGGGTCCTCCCGGGGTCAGCGACCCCGGCTACGACATTTTTGGAAAAACGCTGTAACCTCAGTTCACCGGGCTCGGTGCTTCTGCTTCTTTGAGCAGTTTCCCGGCCGCGGCGTCGCCCGGAAGGAGCTTTACGATTTCACGCGCGAGCAGCAACGCGCGCTCGTCGTCGCCGTTGGCGTGGAGTTCGCGCACGAACTTGAACGCCGCTGCCCGGGGCAGGCCGCTGCGGACCACCAGGTTTTTCCACGCCGCGAGCGCGAGCGGACGCTGGTCGAGCGCGAGCCGCATGCGAACCTCGCGCAGACTCAGCTCGGTTTGCGCGCCCGCATACCAAGCCGGCGCTTTCTGTTTCAAATAGTCAAAGATACGCAATGCCTCAGCCGGCTGATTCTGTTCGAGTGCGCGATCGATCTCGGCGAGAGCCGCCGCCTGCGTCGTCGCTGCGGCCGCGAGGTCGTCGGCGAAATTCAAGGCGCGCAAGGCCCGCGCCACCGCCGGAGCGGTCCCCCGGAGGGCGGTGACTTCGTCGTGGATGATACGCGCTTCCGTCCCGTGTTTTTTCTCCGCCAGCGCGCCGGCGAGCCGCACCAGCCGCACCGCGTCGTCGTCAGACCGATAGCGGTCGAGGTGTGTGCGCACGATCGTCCGGGCGGTCAGGGCATCCTGCGTGAGGAGCGCGAGGTGCGTCTCGCGCAGGGCAAGTTCCGCCTCGAAACGCGGCAGCCATGCGGGGCTCACGGTGCGGATGGCGCGCACCAGCGTGCGCGCGGCGGTGAGCGATTCCTGGGCGAGATGCCCGTCGAGCAACTGCAGCGTCGCGTCGCCCGTGTTGGGCAGTGCGACCGTCGTCTCGGCCGCAGCGGCCGGGCGCTCCCCCGCTTTTGCGATGGCGGCGAGTTGCTGCGTGACACGCTGGTCCGTCGCGCGGAGCACGTCGCTCTGCGGATAAAGGCGCAAGCCGAGTTGCACGACTTGGCGTGCGCTCTCCGGCTGACCGGCGCGCTCGAGCACATCCGTCGCGAGACGATACATGCCGGAGGTGGCCCGGCCGCGCATGGTGCCGAGATGGGAAGCGAGCGCACTGAGTTGCTGCTCGCCGCCCGCGACGCTGGCGCGCGTGAGTCGATTGATAAACTCCGGATAATTGCGCTGCGCGGGCTTGAGCGTTTCGACGAGCCGTTCCCAATCCCGCAATTGCCGGAAGGCGGCATCGAAATCGCCGCGGCGCAACGCGAGTTCGGTCAGGTGCACGCGAAAGGCAAAGGGGCTCAGGCGGTTCGCGATTGCGACCTGCATCGCCCGTTGCACGACTTCGGACAAACCAAGGTTCACCGCCGTCGCGGCCAGCATCTGCAGCGCGGCGTCGCTGCCGCCGAAGCCGCGATAGAATTCCTGTTCGGCCTGGTCACGCAGTGTCCAGCGCTTCAAGCGGTGCCACGCTTGGAACGCGTAGATGTGCGCGTGCGGCTGATCGCCGGCGGCGCCCTTCATGCGGCGCAAGGCGCCCTCGACGGCCGGCTGATCGCCCTCGGCAAGCGCCAGCTCCGCCTGCGCGCGGAACAGCTCAAACGTCGGCGGCGCCTTCGCGAATTCCGCAAGAAGCGCGCGCGCCTCGGGCAAACGGCCGAGCCGGGCAAGGAGTTCGACGCGCAATTGCGTCAGGCGAGCGCTGTCGCGCGCGTTGCTCGCGGTCGGCAACTGACTGACCAGCGCGAGCGCACCTTCGTAGTCGCCTGCCTCGTTGAGGTAAGCGGCGCGCATCATCGCCACGACCAAGCGTGCTTCGGGTGAAAGCGACGGCTGGCGCTCGAGTAACATCTGGGATTTTTCCAGCGCACGTTCGCGCGCCTGTTGCATCTGGTAAACGCTGAACAACGCGCGGAGGAATTCCGGATTGTCCGCCGAGTGGTCGAGTCCGGCCTCGAGCAGCGTGAGGGTCTGCGCCGGATCGTTGCCGGCGAGCATGCCGGCCAGCGCGAGCCGGCCGCGGACATTTCCCGGCGAGCGCGGCAAGCCCACGCGCAGGCCGTAGTAGGCTTCCACGTAATCGCGCTCCTTCAGCCGCTCCAGCGCCACCGCGATCGCCGTATCGCCGCGCTTCTCCCGGAAGTGTTGCCAGCGCACCGGCGCAGTGGCGAGCGTGCCCCAGCTGACTTCGTTCTGCGGCACCCGGTCGAGCCAGAACCACAGCGCGGTCACGGCGACCAGATAAAGCGCCACAACGGCCGCTGCAAAGCCGGCGAACAGTCGCTTCCAGAAGACCTCAAAGGTCCAGACCGGCACCGCGCGTTGCTCGCGGCGGAGCGCGATGGCCCCGAGAAACCAGAGGCGCCGGTCCCCGGGCGCCAGTTCCGGGCGACGCAACGCGGGGTTGAGCTTCAGCTGCAGTTTCATGCGCGGAAACGCACGGTCAGCCGCCGGCCGCCACGACGGGGAAAATTCAAGAGAGCCACGCTGGCATCATGCGCGCCCCATTCGCGACCGAGCAATGCGCAATTACTCGAAACGCAGCGCCTCGATGGGGTCGAGAGATGCGGCCTTCCATGCTGGATAAAAGCCGAACCCCACGCCGATGCCGGAGCAGACGATCAGACCGATCGCGGCCCAATCCCACGGAAACACGAACGAGGCGTTCAGCGCCATCGCGAGACCGTTGCCGCCGAGCACGCCGAGCAGGATGCCGGCGACACCGCCGGCCAGCGAGATGGCGACCGACTCGATGAGAAACTGCCAAAGGATGTTCTTCTTCCGCGCGCCGATTGATTTACGGATGCCAATCTCCTTCGTGCGCTCGGTCACGCTCACGAGCATGATGTTCATGATGCCGACGCCGGCGGCGAGAAGTGCGATGCCGGAAATGACAAACGAGCCCGCCGCGATCATGTCGGCGACGCGGGCGAAAATCGCGATAAGCGAGTCGTTGGAATAGACTTCGAAATCGTTGTCCTGCTCGGGCTTCAGGCCGCGCACGATGCGCATCGCGGTGACGCCCTTGTCCATCGTCTCATTGTAGAGCACCTGCGAGGGCGCTTGGGTGGCGATGTTGACCGAGACGCGTTCGCTGCCGAAATCGCCGAGGTAGCGCGTGATGGGGACGATGGCGATCGAGTCGCCGCTGCCGCCGAACGACTGGCCCTTCGGCTCGAACGTGCCGATGACGGTATAGGTGCGGTCCTTGACCTTGATTTGTTTTCCCAGCGGATTTTCCGCGGGAAAAAGTTTCGTGACGAGGTCCTGGCCGATGAGCACGAGCGGACGCGCGAGTTCGATATCGCCCGGCGTGAAATTGCGGCCGGTGGCGATCGCGTATTGGTTGGCGGTGAGAAAATGCTCATTGCTGCCGCCGAACGTCAGGTTGGGCGTGGTCTTGCGACCGTTATAGACGGCTTGCGCGCCGCCTTGGTTGAAAGTCTTCAGACAAATCACATCCGCCACGCCTTCCATCAGGCGCTGATACCGCATCGCCTGTTCAATCGTGACGTCACGCCGCAATTCGTAGCGGCGCCGCCCGCCCTCGGGCCCGCCGCCACTGTTCACCGGGAATTTGGCGAACTGAAACATATTCGAGCCGAGGAAGCTCAATCCCGTCTCGATTGACGAGCGCAGCGCCGTCACGGCGGTCATGACGCCGATGACGGAAAAGACGCCGATGGTGATGCCGAGCATCGTGAGCATCGAGCGGAGCTTGTTCACGCCCAGCGAGCCCAGCGCCATCTTGAGAATTTCAGAAAGTTGCATGCGGAGAGCGCCGGGCGATTACTCGTAACGGAGTGCGACCACGGGATCGAGGCGCGACGCGCCGAACGCCGGCGCGAAACCCGACACGATGCCGGTGACGACGGACACCATCATGCTCACGACGACGAGGTCGGGGGAAAATTCGACCGGGAAATTCGGCGCGGCCGAGCGGATTGCGAGAAACATCGAGAAAGACACCACCATGCCGACGACGCCGCCGATCAGGCAGATGGAAACGGCCTCGATGAGAAACTGCATGAGGATGGACCGGCGCCGCGCGCCGAGCGCCTTGCGCGTGCCGATCTCCTTGGTGCGTTCCTTCACGGAAACGAACGTGATGTTCATGATGCCGATGGCGCCAACGAAGAGCGACAGGCCGGTGATGAAAAGTCCTGCCATCGCGATGCCCGACTTGATCGGATCGAGCTGCGCCTTGAAGGCCTGCTGTTCATTGATGTCGAAATTGTTCCGCTCCCCCGGGAGCTGGCTGCGCACGCGGCGCATCGCGCCGACGAGTTCGTCCTTCGCGGCTTCGAGCTGGTTTTTGTCCTTCATTTTCACTCGGAGCTCGGCGCCGCGACGGGTGGAAAAATATTTCTGAAACGCCTGCAGCGGGATTACGACCTGGTTGTCGAAGCTGAACATGCCGAGGAACTCGCCTTGCTTGGCGAACACGCCGACGACCATGAACGGATGTCCGCCGATGATGACGGTTTCGTCGACGGGTGACCGGTTGGGAAACAGCGCCTCCGCCACGGTGAAGCCCAGCACGCACACTTCGCGGCCGGCGCCGGCTTCGGTCTCGTTGAAGAGGCGACCTTCGTGGTATTCCGCGCCGCTGATGCGGGCGTATTCCGCTTCGGTGCCGATGGTGAACACGCCGTTGACTTTGGAATCGCCGTATTTGACCGGGCTCGAGCGTCCCACGACCGGCACGGCGATTTCGAGGAGCGAATTCGGAGTCGATTGGATGATGCGATTGAGCGGCGTCGCGTCCTGCGGCTTGATGTTCGGGCGGTTGGCGTAATTCCACCAATCCTCGACGGGGCCCCACGGCCATTTTTGCACGTAGAGGACATCGTCGCCCAGCATCGCGAGGCTGCTCTGAAACCCCTTGTCGATGCCGCGGATGGCGGTGCCCATGAGCGTGACCGCCACGATGCCGATGATGACGCCCAGCGCCGTGAGAACTGAGCGCATCTTGTTCGCCCGGATCTGCGCCCACGCGATGCGGAATGACTCGGTGAACTCGTAGAGAAGCCTTTTCATGCTGATTTCGGGTTGCGGACTGCGGATTGCGAATTGGCTAGCGAGCGCCGCGTCGTGCGAATGGACGAGACGGCAATGGCAGTCAGTTCATTGGCTTCGCGCCGCAATTCCGCCAATTTCGCTGCGGGAAGCAGCTCGGATTCCGCGATCATCTCAAACCAAAATACGGTTTCGTCTGCCTCTTCTTCGGCCGGTGCCAACTTCGCGATGAAATCAGCCTTCGATTTGCCCCTGCAGGCCGCACGATAATTTGCGGCAACTGAAGTCGCCGAGCGCAAGACCTGGCGACCCAGCACGTCCGCAGACATCCGCCGCGGCAACGAATCCGTCATGCGAATCACCCGCAGCGCAAATTGCTTGGTCCTCCGTTTGAGATCTTCGCTTTTCATGTTGTGGAATTCCGCCATCCGCATTCCGCAATCCGCAATCAGACCTGCCTCACGTCGCTCTCGATCAACCCGTCGCGCAGCCGCACGATGCGGCGGGCGTGGCGGGCGATGTCTTCCTCGTGCGTGACGACGATGATCGTGTTGCCTTGCTCGTAGAGGATCTCGAGGAGCTGCATGATCTCCTCTCCGGTGCGGGAGTCCAAGTTGCCCGTTGGTTCGTCGGCGAGGATGATCGACGGGTTGTTCACGAGCGCGCGCGCGATGGCGACGCGCTGACGCTGGCCGCCGGAGAGTTCGTTCGGCTTGTGGCTCATGCGCTCGCCGAGGCCGACATTCGTCAGCGCCTGGATCGCTTTCTCGCGCCGATCATCGGGACCGATGCCGGCGTAGATCAGCGGGAGTTCGACATTGGCGAGCGAGGTGGAACGCGGCAGGAGGTTGAACGTCTGGAAGACGAAACCGATCTCGCGGTTGCGGATGTCGGCGAGTTCGTCGTCGGTCATGCTCGAGACGTCCTTGCCGGAGAACTCGTAGTGCCCGCTGGTCGGCGTATCGAGGCAGCCCAGCATGTTCATGAGCGTCGATTTGCCGGAGCCGGACGGGCCCATGATCGCGAGGTATTCGTTGCGGTGCACCTGCAACGCGACACCGCGGAGCGCGTGCACCGTCTCCTCACCCATCTTGTAGAGCTTGGTGACGTCGCGGATGTCGATGACGAGCGGGCCGGGCGTGCGGTAGTCGCGCTTGAAGGCAGGAGCGGTGGAAGAGGCGGACATGGTGGGAGGCGAGGGAGAGCGGCGAGTTGCCTCGCCGCCGCGGCGCGGAACGGAATCCGCGCCCTACCCTTTACTTGTTTTCGTCCTTCTTGGGCTTCTCGATCATCACCTTGGAGCCGTCCTTCAATTTGCGGCTGATGGCGGCGTAGCTGCCGGAGACGATTTCCTCGCCGGCCTTCACACCGGCTTTCACCTCGATGTGCGAGTTATCGGCGATGCCTGTCTCGACCGGACGCTGGACGACCTTGTCGCCCTGCCGGACGAATACAACCCGCTGGAGACGTTCGAGCGTGCGACGGGCTTCGTCGCGTTCCTTGACGAGTTCGAGTTCGTTGCCGGAACGTTCCTTCGCTTCCTTGGCGCGCTCCTTCTGCATCTCCTCGGTGGTCTTGCCGCCTTCGGCGCGCACGGTGACGCTTTGGATCGGCACGGCGATGACATTGGCGACGGTTTCCGTCTCGATATCGACGGTGGCGCTCATCCCAGGACGAAGTTTGGCGTCGCGGTCGGTGATGCTGATCTTGACGAGAAAATTGGTCACTTCATCCGACGCCGATGCCGCGAGCGAGGCCGCCGCGCTGCCGCTGGCGCCGGTGGAGAGCGCCGAGCTGCTGATCTCGCGGACCTTGCCCTCGAACTTGCGGCCCGGGAACGCATCGACGGTGACGATGGCATGGTCGCCGACCTTCACGTTGATGATGTCGTTTTCGTTCACCTTCACGCGCACTTCCATGCTGTCGAGGTTGGCGATGCGCATGATCTCGGTGCCGGCGAACTGGTTGGTGCCGACGACGCGCTCACCCTCCTCGCTGGTCAGCGAGCTGATGGAGCCGTCCATCGGGGAATAAATCGTGGTCTTCGCGAGCTGGTCGCGCGATTGGTCCACGGAACCTTCGGTGCGCCGGATTTGGGCGACGGAGGAGTCGAAGTCGGCCTTCGCCACGTTGAGGTTGGTCTGCGCAGCCAGGAATTCGGAGTCGGCGATGAGCTGCTTTTGGTAGAGGTCGTTGGCCTGCTTGAAATCCTGCTCGGCCTTAGTGAGGCGCGCCTGGCTGAGGACGCTGGTGGCGCGGGCCGAGGCGAGCGACGCTTCCTGCTGCTCGAGCTGCGCGCGGTAGAAATCCGGTTTGATGCGCACGAGCAGGTCACCCTTCTTGACCGACTGGCCTTCCTGCACGGCAATTTGGATCAATTCGCCGGCGACTTCGGGGGAGATTTTCACCTCGGTCTCGGGCTGGACCTTGCCGGTCGCGGTGACGACGTGGGTGATGGTCTTCACGATTGCCTTGTCGATCGTGATTTGGATGGGCTTTTCCTCGCCTTTGCTCTTCGCGATGCCGGCGGCAATGAGGGCCGCGAGCACGAGGACGCCTGCGAGCGTCACAAACAGGCGTTTCTTGGACTTCTTCTTGGCCGGGGCCGGTGTGGGCGCGGGCTGGGGAGCGTTGGCGGGCATGGTCATCAGGTGTTAAGGAAAAGAGAGTGTCGGTCGATGGCGTTTCGCACCGCGTTCTCGGACCCCGGAAAACACAGAGGGGCCCCGCAAGGAGCCCCTCTGCAACACAACTGATAACTACGAACGTTGTGGAGCAAAGTCATGCCTCGCGGTTTGAGAATGGCATTGCGATGAAAAGCTGCGGACGCGCGGCCAAACGCATCATCACGGGGTTTTCGCCCCGCAAGGCACAGCTGTTGCCAAAGAACTGGGAGGATTACACGGCGAAAAGCCGCGGAGTCGCAGGTGTTTTGGGATAAACGGGTGCCGCGCGGGATGGGCGGACCCGGGCGTGGCGCGCTCCGGTGGCGCTCAGAGCGCGTTGCGCATCAGCTCCTGCAACCGCTCGTGATAACCGCGGCTGAGCCGCAGTTTCGTGCCATCGTGGAGAATCACCGCGTATTCGCCCGCGAAGGACGGACTCAGTTTCTTCACGCGATCGATGTTCACGATCGTCGAACGGTGAATGCGGATGAAACGCTTGGGATCGAGGCGCTCCTCGAGGTTGCCCATCGTTTCGCGCAGGAGATGCACGCGACCGCCGGCGTGGAATTTCATGTAGTCCCCCTCGGCCTCAATCCAGTCGATCTCCTCGGCCTTGAGGAAATAAATCTCGCCGCCGGATTTGAGCAGAATGCGTTCGCGCGTGATGGCGTCGGAAGGCGGCGCGGGCGGCGCGGCCGGAGCCGGCGCGGGGCTGGCCACCGCGTCCTTGCCTGAGCCGGGAGCGCCGTTGGTCTGTAGGTAAGTGAGGAGGTGAGAGAGTTTGTTGCTCAACGCGTCGGTCTGACGGCGCACGATCTCGGCCTTCGCGCGGCGCACCGCCGCCCAGAAGCGGTCGTCCTCGAACGGCTTCAACAGATAATCGACGGCGTTCACTTCGAACGCCTGCAATGCGTGCTGATCGTAAGCCGTGACGAAAATCACCGCGGGCATGTGCTGGCCGCCGAGCGCCTCGATGACCTTGAAGCCGTTCAGCTCCGGCATCTGCACATCGAGAAAGATGAGGTCGGGTTTCTCGGCGAGGATCTTACGCACCGCCTCTTTGCCCGACGAGGCCTCGCCGGCCACGACGATGTCGGGGTCGCGTTCGAGGAGCATCGTCACGCCGCGGCGAGCCGCGGGTTCATCGTCGATCACGAGGGTCCTGATTTTATTCGAAGTCATGCGGGGAGCAGCGGACGGAAGGGCAACACGAGACTCACGGTCACGCCGTGGCCTTTTTCACTTTTCAAAACCATCTGGAAATCGTCGCCATAGTGACGCTCGAGGCGGACGCGGGTGTTCGTCAGGCCGATGCCTTGGCGGCCCGACCGCTCGTGCAGATCGAAGCCCGGTCCGTCGTCCTTCACGACGAGTTCGAGCTGCTTTTCGCGCACACGCGCCGTGATCTCGACCGTGCCCGGCTCGCTCTTCTGCGCGACGCCGTGGAGAATCGCATTCTCGACCACCGGCTGGAGGATCAGATTCGGAATCGTCGCGTCGAGCGAGGCTTGGTCGGCCAGCGACTTGAATTGCAACCGGTCGCCGAAGCGCGCCTTTTGAATCTCGAGGTAACGCGAGAGAAATTCCAGCTCCTGCCGGACCGTGACGGTTTGCACGCGGGTGTTCTCGAGCGACATGCGGAGCAGCGAACTGAGCCGGGCGATGAGTTGGACCGCCTCGTCGTTGCGCTGATCGCGCACGAGGACCGAGATCGTGTTCATCGTGTTGAACAAAAAATGCGGATTGAGCTGGTGCTTCAGCGCCGTGAGCTCCGCCTCGATGAGTTTCGATTCGAGCTGCGCCGCGCGCAACGACTCGCGCTGGTATTGTTCGCGCGTCCGCATCGCGTAACTGACCCCGATCACCGCCCAGTAATAGAGCACGTCGATCAGGTTGCGGCCATAGAAGCTCTGCAGCGCCGTCGCCCAGAAATCGACCAGCGACTCCCCGAGCGCGACAGTCGCGATCAGTTGCCGGATCAGGTAATAACCGAGCATCACCGCCAGGCTCACTGCCGTGTGGAAAGCCACCCCGCCGGCCCAGCGACCCGCGTTCAGCGGCACGATCTCGCGCAGCTGCACCACAACCGGGGCGAGCAACGCCCAGAAGATCGCGCGATAAAACTGCACCCGCGCAACCTCCCAGAAAACGACCTCGGGATTCGTCACCCGGACGTTGAAGTAAACCTCCACGCTCAACGCCAAGCCGATGACAATCCAGAGGGCGGCGAGGCCCAGCCAGCGAGTGGCGCGGTGCTTGGTCATGGCAAGTCGCCTTCTGCGACTGATGCCACAGGGACTCAAGCGGATAAATTGTCCCGGAAATGGGACTAGCAGCTAGTTTTCCACGCTCAAGCGCACCCCGGCGGCGCTGCTTCATTTTCCGCCGCGCCCGACGCTCAACTCGACCGGGAAGCGCTTCGTCGCATCCAGCGCCGCATCGCGCCAAACCTGCGCGAGCCACGGCGCCCATAGCGCTCCCTTCGATCCCAAGGCCCCGAAAATGCCAAGGCGCGGACGCGTCGGATGCCAGCCCACGACAGGCCGGCGATCCGGCAACGACAGACGCACCCCGGCGCTTTGCCCGCCCGCCTCGACGGCACCGCCGGCCAGCATTTCGGCGTCGGCCAGCAAGCGCGCGCGCGCTTCCGCGGAGAGAGTGAAGTCCTCGCGGTCGCGCTCATAAGTTGCCCCCACCCGCGCCGTGCCCCCGGCGCCCGCGATCAACCACGTGCCGCGACTCACCGCCGTGCCCGCCGGCAACGGACAACCGCGCACCGCCAACATTTCGCCCTTCGCCGTTGCGAACGGCAGAAAACCAAACAACTCCCGCGCCAATCTTCCGCTGCCGGTGCACAACACCGCCGCGTCGAAGCGCTCCCTGCCCCACTCGACAGCCTCGGCGGAAAAATCCAGGTCCGCCGCCGCGATTTCCCCCTCCAGTGCGAGTTCACGCAGTTTTCCACGCTCCCGCCACCGCTGCGCCGCGGCACCGAGCAGCGCCGGCAAATCCACCCAAGCCGCACCCTCGATTCCGACGCCGCGCTCGTTCACCGACGCCGCCGTCGCAAACGGCGCCAAGTCGCCTGCGGCCAGCTTGCGCTCCACGAGCGCGCGCTCCGCCTCGTTTCGCCACCACCGCGTCAACTGCAGCGGATGCCACAACTCCACGCCGAGCAGCGCGCTCCAGCGCGCGTAGCTCTCGCGCGCGATCGGCCGCAACTCCTCAACGCGGGTGCTTTTGACCCAACGCTGGCCCGTCACCGGATTGATCAACCCGGCCGCGACCCGCGATGCCGCGCGCTCGTGGCCGGCGCTCACGACGACGAAATCAACGCCGGCCACCTCCAATTCCAGCCCGAGCGTCGTGCCCGCGAGCCCCTGGCCCACGATCAACACACGCGCGCTCATGCCTATTTCGCGACCAGCGCCGCACCGACAATGCCGGCGTCGTTGTGCAATTTCGCCGGCACAACCTTCGCCTCCGTCCGCAGCAACTTGAACCACGCCTTGTGATCCTGGCTCACGCCTCCCCCGATGATGATCAGCTCGGGCGAAAACAGCCGTTCCACGACGCGCAGGTAAACATTCACGCGCTCGGTCCATTCCGCCCAGTCGAGGTCGAGCTTCGTCTTCACCGCGGCCGAGGCGAACTGCTCGATCGGCGCGCCGTCCCACGGAATATGACCGAGTTCCGCGTTGGGGAAAAGCTGTCCGTGATGAA
>PNJQ01000068.1 GCA_013821985.1 Opitutus sp. | reverse complement strand
CGGAGTTGCAGGAGATCGTGCATGATCTCGAGCACTTCTCCTACACGATCACCCACGATCTCCGCGCGCCGCTGCGCGCGATGCACGGCTTTGCCGCGATGCTCGACGAGGATTGCCGCGACCAACTCAGCGCGGAGAGCCGCGATTACATCCGCCGCATCACGACCGCCGCCGCGCGCATGGACCGGCTCATCACCGACGCGTTGAGCTACAGCGGCACCGTGCGGCAGGAGTTTGCGATGGAACCGACCGACGCAGGCAAGCTGCTGCGCGGCATGATCGATTCCTATCCGGTTTTCCAGCCGCCAGCCGCGCACATCGAGATCGAGGGCGAGCTGCCGCTCGTGCTCGGCAACGAGGCGGCGTTGACGCAGTGCTTCTCGAACCTCCTCGGCAACGCGGTGAAGTTCGTCGCGCCCGGCACCGTGCCGCGGGTGCGCGTGCGCGCGGAGCGCCGCGGCGAGTTCGTGCGGCTGTGGTTCGACGACAACGGCATCGGCATCCCACCCGGCATGCAGGCGCGGCTCTTTGCGATGTTCCAGCGGCTCAACAAATCCTACGAAGGCACGGGCATCGGCCTCGCGCTGGTGAAGAAAGTCACCGAACGCATGGGCGGGCAGGTGGGCGTCGAATCCGAGCCGGGCTGCGGCAGCCGTTTCTGGCTCGAACTCAAGGCCGCGTCGGTCGTGCCGTCTCCGCTTCAATCGTGAACCTTCCCACTGTCCTCTACGTCGAAGATGAAGCGGATGACGTGCTGTTCATGCAGGCGGCGTTCCGGCGCATTGGACTTTCCGCGCTGCTGCACGCCGTGATGGACGGGCAGCAGGCCATCGCGTATCTCGCGGGCGAAGGCGCGTTCGGCGACCGCTCCCGGCATCCGTTGCCCGCGGTGGTGCTGCTCGATCTTAATCTGCCGGTGCAATCCGGCTTCGAGGTCCTCGCGTGGATCCGCCGGCAGCCGCAATTCCGTCAATTGCCCGTCATCGTCTTCTCGTCCTCCGGCCGCACCGAGGACCGCCACCGCGCCGCGGAACTGGGCGCCACCGACTACGCCTTGAAGCCGGCCTCCGGCATGCAATTCGGCGACGTCGTCCGCGCGGTGAAGGACGGATGGCTCGCAACCGCCGGCGGCGGGGCGTGAGGCGAAGTGCGCGTCTGCTGGGTTAATGGAGGAGCCTGCTTCCGCCGTCGCCAAGGCTGGTGCGGACACGTGGAGGCGATAAGCATGCCGCCAGAGCGCGCCTTCGTATCGCCTGGAAACAGGCTCCTACAACCAACCATCGCGGCGCCGGACGCGCTGCGACTCCTCACCGGAAAAAATTCAATCGCCCGCCCAGCGAGCGCGTGGTGTGCGCCGCCTCGAGCCACTCGAGCACCTCGTCGTCGGTCACGGCGGCGAAGTGAACATACCACAGGCCAGTCGCGAGAAACGGAGCCGGTTGCAGCGGGCAAATCACGCGGTCGCACACGGCCGCGAGTTCGCGGCACGCCTGCGGATCGCCGACCGGCACCGCCACGACGATCTGCTGCGGTCCATGTGTGCGCAGCGCCGCGAGGGCGGCGCGCAGCGTCCAGCCACTGGCTGCGCCGTCGTCGGCGAGAATGATGCGGCGGCCCTCCAGCGGCAGCGGCGCGCGGTGGCGCCAGTAGCGCCGCACCTGCAGCGCGAGGGCCGCTTCGGCGGCGAGGACCTGATCCGCGAGTTCGTCCGGCGAGAGTTGAAGCTGCTGCACGCGCGTGTTGTCGATCACGTGGACGCTTTGCGGTGCGATCGCCCCAAACGTCGTGTCGGGGTCGGCGGGCACGACGAGTTTCTGAACGGGGAATACATCGAACTCGACATGCAGCGCGCGGGCGATTTCTGCGGCGACGGGCACGCCGCCGCGCGCCAGGCCGAGCACGATTACGTCGTGGCGATGCGCGAACGACAGCAGCTCAGTCGCGAGCACCTGGCCCGCTTGCGTGCGATCGGCGTAGCGGTTGGCGGTTTGCATGGTGGGCAACAGGAGTCAGGCGCCGAGGTGCGCGCGGAACCACGTCGCGGCGCTGTCGGCCACGAGTTCGAGCGAGGTCGCGTCGGAGCAGTCGCCGTCGGCCCCGAGCACAATTTCGAGGGATTTCTTGCCGCCGAGCTGGTTGAACGCTGCCTGATTGGCCGCCAGCGCCTCTTCGTCCGCGCTGCCGACAATCAGCAGCGTCGGCGCGCGAACGTAACCGAGCGCGCCATTCGCCAAGTCGGGCCGGCCGCCGCGCGCCACGATGGCGCCGATCTCCGGACCGTCCTCGGATGCCGCCACGAGGCTCGCCGCCGCGCCGGTGCCGGCGCCGAAATAGCCCGTGGCGATGCCGCGCAGTTCCGGACGGTTGCGCGCCCAGACGGCGGCGCTTTCAATGCGGGAGGCGAGCAATTCGATTTCGTAGGCGAGCCGTTGCGCCTCGGTCTCACGTTCGTGCTCCGCGAGGAGGTCGAACCGAAGGGTGGCAAAACCGGATTCGCGCAGCGCGGCCGCGATCACGGCGTTGCGCGGCCCCGCCTGTGAACTGCCGGCGCCGTGGACGAAGACGACGAGTCCGAGCGGTTTTTCCGCAGGGCATTCCAGTTTACCGGAGAGAAAAATGTCGCCCCACGGAATCTGGGCGGGCAGGGGAGCGGCGGACTTGAGTCGTGCCATGATGATCAGCGGTCGGACAGCCGCGGCGGTTCGCTCGCGGCGGGCGAATGGGCGGAGGCGGCGTGCAACTCGTGCAGGTGTTCCGCGACGGCGGTGAGGGCGAGCATGCCCGCGATGCGATGATCGCGCGTGAGGACCGGCAGGTGGTCGAGCGTGTGCTCTTCCATCGTGCGCGCGGCGTAGAGGACATCGTCATCCTCAAAAACGAAATAGAGTTCGCGCGCCATGGCCTCGCGGACCGGCAGGTGACGTGGTTCGCGGGTGTCCTGCACCGCGAGCACGGCGAGGTCGCGCTCGGTCAGGATGCCGGCGAGCCGATCATTCTCGCAGACCGGCAGCGCCGTGGCGCCGAGCTGGCGCATCAGCGTGCCCGCTTCGAGCAGCGTTGAGGCTGAGCACACGCACACGACGCCGGTGGACATCAATTCTCTTACGTTCATCGGGCCAAGGTATTCCCGTTCCTGTCGCGCAACCATCGGAGCGCCCGTGGTGATGCGGATGGGAAACGCCCGTGCCGGAGAGCTGGGGCGGACGGGCAGGTGTCGGTAGCCAGGCCGTCGCGTTTTGCTCCACCTCGGGAAATTGCGGGATGTCGTCTGAGGCGGGCTTCTCGCGACGGGAAGGCGAAGTTCGCCCTCTCCCGGTTCTGCGCCTGGCGGGTTACGTTCGGTCCTCGTCCGGGCGCGCGCCCAGACAGAACACTCCAACCTCAACCCTATTTGATTATGCGCCTCCTCTCATCTCGTCTGCATGGTGTGCTCGACTACATCGTCGGTGTGCTGCTGATCGTGGCACCGCGGGTGTTTGGTTTTTCCGACACGGGCGCGGCGGCCCAGGTGCCGGTGCTGCTGGGCGTCGCCACGATCGTTTACAGTCTGCTGACCCGGTATCCGCTGGGCTTGCTCCACGTCATCCCGTTTCGCGCTCACCTCACGCTCGATTTCATTTCGGGCGCATTCCTCCTGGGCGTGCTCGAGATTGTCGCGGTGATGACGACGCGGCGGGGAGACGAGGAGGTCCCCGCGGCCACGCGTGGCCGGAGCAGCCCGGCACATTGAATTACGTCAGGCGCGCGATCACCCCATCCTCCGCGGATTGCACGAAGTAGAAATTGGCCAGCACGCTGCGGAAATCGTGCACTCTCCGCGCGACGGAAAACTGCGAGCGCGGACGAGGAAAACTCGTTGACCCACTATGCGCCGAGCCACGCCAGCTCGCCATCGGCGCTCTTGGGCCGCTCGGCATGGGGTGGCGCTCGCGTGGGCCGCCCGTGCGATTCTGGAGCGAGCGCGAGTTCCAGCCAGAAGCGCGAGCCTTGCCCGGGCGTCGAATCCACGCCCGCGCGACCGCCCATGCGCTCGACCGCGCGACGCGCGATCGCCAGGCCGATGCCCGTGCCGTCAGCCGAGGCATTCAGGCGCTCGAAGATTCCGAAAATGCGTTCATGGTGCGCCGGATCGATGCCGATGCCGTTGTCCTCGACGATCACACGGACCGTTTCCGCCGTCGTCGGCTCGGCGCGCACGACGACCCGCGGCGGGCGGAGCGGACTCGTGAACTTGAAGGCGTTGGCGATCAGGTTGGAGAAACACTGCATGAGCGACGGCGCATGCCCGAGCACGGCGGGCAGCGGACGCCGCAGCGTGATCTGCTCCGTCCAACGCGTGATCGACGGGTAGGTGTGCACTACGTCGTGCAGCAACGCGTCGAGCTCCACGCGCTGCAACTCCACGCCCTGACGAGAGACGCGCGTGTAGGTGAGCAGGTCCTGCGTGAGGTGATCCATGCGCTGGGCGGAGCGCGCGATCTTCTCGGCGTAATTCTTCGCGTCGGGGGAAAGCGTCGCGCCGCAGTCCTCCAGCAGCGCCTGCGCGTAGGCGTCGAGCGCGCGGAGGGGGGCGCGGAGATCGTGCGACACACTGTAGGAAAACGCCTCGAGCTCCTCCACGATCTGCTGGAGGCGCGCGGTGCGTTCCTGCACGCGGCTCTCGAGCGACGTGAGCAGTCCATCGCGCTCGGCGAGGAGGTTGCGCACCTCGTATTGCCGGCGGCGCGAGCGCAGCGCGGAGGTCAGCGCCGAGACGAGCGTGACCGTGCGCAACGGACGCTCGATCAGCGCGAGGTTGCACTGCGCGCCGAGGAGGTGGACGGCGTTGGTGCTGGCCGTCGTGGCGCGGCCACCGCTGGTGATGAAAATGATCGGCACGTCCGACCACTTCGCCTGCCGCAATAATGCCTCGCGCAGCGGCGCGACTTCGCTGTGGACGACGGCTTCTTCCGTGAGCAGCAACGCGCCGCAACCGGCCTGAAAGTTCTCCGCCATGTCGTCGAGCGACGAGCAGTTCACGGTCGTGAACCCGCCTTTCGCGAGCACGAGCGCGGTGTTGAGCGCGTCCGCTCCCACCGGTGCGCGAATCAGGACCCGTTCTTCGAGTGAAGTCAGGGCGGACATCAGTGGAGAATATCGGCGGATTTTCCCCGGTAGCGCGGCACGCCGGTGAGCACACCTTGGAACTCGCGCAGTGCCGGACCGACGCGAATGCCGCCGTCGTCCATGCGCAACTCGCGAATCGTCTCCTCGTGGCGACCGGCGCGTTTTTTGATGATCGAGACCGCCTTGCGGATGCGGCCCTCGTGTTCGAAATAGCGCAGGAGCACGACGGTGTCTGCGAGGTAAGTGAGATCCGCCGGCGAGCGCATCTGTCCGACGATGCCCGCTTGCGCGACCGTGAGCAGCGTAACGACGCCGTGGTTGCCGAGGAAGGAAAGCAAATCGTGCAACTGGATGCTGAGAAACTTCACGTCCGGCATCGCCTGCAGGTAGCCGTTGAGGCTGTCGATCGCGACCACGGCGGCGCGTTTCGTTTGCACGGTCTCCTTCACGAAGTGGACGAATTCGCCCGGCGAGAGCTGCCCGGGGTCGATCTGGTAGATCTCGATTGTTCCGTTTTCGGTAAGCGCACGCAGCGGTGCGCCGATCGCGTCCGCGCGCGCGAGGAGTGTGCGGCGGCTTTCCTCGAAGAGAAACAGCACGGCCTTTTCGCCCCGTTGCGCGGCGGCGACGGCGTATTGGAGTGCGATGGTGGATTTGCCGGTGCCAGCCGGTCCGATGAGCAGCGTGCTCGTGCCACGGTCCACGCCCCCGCCGAGCAGTGCATCGAGATTCTCGATGCCGCTGAGCAGGCGGTCGCGTTGGAATTCCTGTTCGTGCTCGCTGGCGACGAGGCGCGGAAACACCCGCAGGCCGCCCGGCTCGATCAGCGCGTCGTGGTAGCCGCCGATGAAATTGAGGCCGCGCAGCTTGTTTACGCGGATGCGGCGGCGGTCGGCGCCGTAGTCGGAGTTGAGCTGCTCAATCGTGATCACGCCGTGGACGATGCTCTGCACATGCAGGTCGCCCTCTCCGGACGCGTGGTCGTCGAGCAGCAGCACCGTGAGGTCGCGGCCGGCGAAGAAATGCTTCAGCGCCAGCATTTGCCGGCGGTAACGCAGCGCGGTGTCGGCCATGAGCTGCAATTCCGAGAGCGAATCAACGACCAGGCGCTTGGGCTGGAGCTTTTCGATGTGATCGAGGAGCAGCTGCGTCGTTTTGTTCAGCTCGAATTCCGACGGGTGAAAGATCGTGTTCTGCGTCTCCTTGGTCAGCTGGCTCTCCAGCGACGAGAGTTCGAGGATGGACAGGCCGTCCAGCGACCAGCCGTGCGACTCGGCCACAGCCACGATTTCATCTCGCGTTTCGGACAGGGAAATATAGAGGCCGGGCTCTCCGCGGCGCACGCCTTCGAGCAGGTATTGGAGCGAAAGAGTCGTTTTGCCGACGCCCGGATCGCCGCGCAACAGGTAGAGGCGACGGGCCGGCAACCCGCCGCGGAGAATGGCATCGAGACCGGAGATTCCAGTGGGAGAACGGGGAATGTCGGGAGCGAGCGAAGGACGTTGTGCGGTGACCATGTCGGGCGGCGGGCGCCGTGGGTTCGGCCTCGCCACCAGCAGTTGAGCGAGACTGCCGCGCGCACTTCAATTTCTCTCTGCGCGAGGGCTTCTGAGCATGCGCCCGGGAATTTTCCGGGTCCCCCGCGGAGCTTCACAGGGACGCCGCGGATTGCTGCGCCGCGACCAACGCGGGGGCGAGGAGGTGTTTGGCCATGAGACCCTCCCAGCGCGAACCGCTCACGATTTTTTGCCAGCCCTGACGTTCATAGAACGTGATCGCCGGGGCGTTGTCGGTGAAAACGCTCAGCTCCACGCGGCGGCGGCCTTGCGCTCGCGCGCGATTTTCCGCCGCGTGCAACAAATCGCGCCCGATGCCTTGGCCCTGATGACGCGGATCGACGACGAGGTATTGCACGCCGAACGATTCCTCCTCCTGCGCGCGATCGTCCGCGGGATTCGACGCGGCGCCGTTTCCGGCCGGCGGCGCGGGCAACACTGGACGGCGCAGCAAATGCCGCAGGCCCGCAAGCAGCCGGTTGCGAAACAGCGGATCGAAGATGACCCACGGGTGCAGCGCCGCGCGCGCCGCGAGAAAGAGCCGGTGCCGCCGCAGGAACTCCGGCTCGATCTCGAATCTCCGGCCAGTGAAACAAAAACCTGCGAGACGGTTGCCGACAAATGCACCGTGGCCGACA
Source organism: Opitutus sp. (assembly GCA_013821985.1). Classification (GTDB taxonomy): domain Bacteria; phylum Verrucomicrobiota; class Verrucomicrobiia; order Opitutales; family Opitutaceae; genus Didemnitutus. The sequence continues at coordinate 14,545 of PNJQ01000068.1, read as the reverse complement.
CAGCGCGGATCGCACGCCAGCAGCGTCTCATAGTAGCGCCGCACGGCGCCGCGCCCAAGCTGGCTGACGGCCGCGCGCGGAAACGCCGCGACGTGGACGTCTGCGACGTCGAAAAGATCGGCGTGGGTTAGCCGACGAAGTTGCATGACATCAGCTTAACGGAGCGCCTCGACGCCGACGATGGGTTCCCCGCCCCACACCGGACGTCCGCACAAATCCGATCCGCGCCGGGCAAATAGCGGAGCACTCGCCAGGGAGATCACCACGGGGGAGATCACCGCGAAAAACACGAAACACACGGAAGTAGGGGAGAGATGGAAGGCGACGCTCCGCCGTCGCCGGGATGTTAGAAGGTGGCCCGCGACCTCCGGGGGTGATGCGGGTCACCACGAAAGACACGAAACACCCGAAACGGGCTCGGCAGTAGGAGCCTGCTTGCAGGCGATGTTTCAATTTCGTGGGCCGAAATCGCCTGCAATCAGGCTCCTACATCCGATCCGCACCTGCAACGTCCCACGCCGCCTCGGCCCGCTTCACTTCGTAACCACGCACTCGAACCGCCCGCTTGCGTCTGCCGCGAGCGCGCTGAGCTGCACCTTCAACACCGTCGTCTCCTGCTGCAGCGGGAAATCCGATTTCCCGAAACTCCAGCCGGCCTCCACGGCGCCCATCTTCTGCTCGGGCAGCACCCGCCCGTTGACCGTCACACTCGTCGGCTTCGCCACGCCATGAAAATACAGCGTGTCGATCCGTGCATCAGCATCCGTCCCCGTTCCGTCCTTTCGTGTGTTTGGTGTATTTCGCGGTGCCCTCTGCTCGACGACCAACGTCGTGCGCGTCGCGTCATCCGCTTGTGTGGCCTCCATCACGTGCGATTCCTCCATCGCCTGGGCCCGATCCTGAAACGTCCGCTGCGTCGTCTCACCCGCGGCAGGGTAAAGGTGAAAGGTGTAGTGATCAAACCGCTCGCTCGGAATCGTCTGTGCGGGCGCGGTCATCGGCAAGATCGCGCCTTCCTTCACGAGCATCGGCAGCGAGCGCGTGCTCACGAGTGGCGCGGCGATCGTCACGAGCTGGCCGCCGCGATGGACTTCGTCGCTCCAGAAATCGCGCCACGCACCGGCGGGCAGATAGACTTCGCGCTGATTCGCCTCCTCTGTGATCGGCGCGACGAGCAGATCGCGTCCGAGCAGGAAATCGTAGTCGCGTGTGTAGGTTTTCTCGTCGTCGCCGTAGTCGAAGCACAACGGCGCGAGAATGGGCCGGCCGGTTTCGTGCGCCTCGATCGCCGCGGAGTAGAAATACGGCAGCAGCCGGTAACGCAGTTGCAGGTAGCGCGCGTAGCTGCCCTGCGCCGCGCCGGAGAACATCCACGGCAACTTGTAGTAAGCGCCGTGCGTGCGGATGACGGGGAACACGAGCAGCATGTCACAGATGCGGCGCACCTCGTTGTGCGGATCGGGCGTGGCCCCGCGGTAGAAGCCGCCCATGTCCGCCCCGATCGTCGCGTAGCCCGCGAGTCCGCCGTTGCGGAGATAATCGAGATCGAGCGTGGCGAATTTGATGCCGGCCGGCACGTCGCCCGGCCACGGCGAAATGTAGCGATGACCACCCGCCGGACCCGAGCGCGCGAGCACCGGCACGGATCGGCCGAACTCGCGGCGCATGCCGTCCACGATGAACTTCGCCCAGAGCGAGCCGTTGAGATTGCGCATCGGGTAGCCGTTCACGCCGTCCTGGCCGATGCGCTCGCCTTGGTCGTGCCACCAAAAATCCGCGCCCTGCGCGATGAGCGGCCGATGCATCTCCCACATCTTCGCCACGACGCGAGGGTCGGACACGTCGGGGAACGCCTGGTCGAGATACGGCCCGGGGCCGGCGGCGTCGTTCGAGTAGGTGGACTTCGTGTTCTCGTGCAGGCCGACCTTCACACCCTGACGATCGAGCACGTCGAACATCTTCGCCGCGTCGCCGAACGCCGGCGCCCACTGGAGATTGTTCTTCTTGTCATGCGATACCGAGTGATCGAACGCCGGCGTCCACTCCCACATGTCCGGCCGGATCTCGCGCCATTGCAGGTCGAGGATCATCGCGTCGAGCGGCAGTTGCATCGCATGGAAACGCGACGCGATGTAGATGACGTCGTCGGCCAGCCAGTCGCAGCACTTGCTCTGGATGTTTCCGAAGAACCATTTCTCTGCGAGGATCGGCTGACCGGTGAGGCGCAGGTAGCCGCGCAGCAATTCCGCGTAGGAATCGCCCGCGACGACGTAGAGATCGAAATTCCAGCTCTCGCGCCCGCCGTCGCCGGCGTCGATCGTGAGCCGGTCGCGCACCGTCTCGCCGAGATCGAAGCGCGTCGTCGGATCGACATTGTTGAGGAACAGCCCGTAGCCGCGGCTGCTCATCACCCACGGCACGGGGAAGCCGCCGCCGGTGCCTTCCTCGCCGAGTTCGGACGTCGTGAGCACGATCGAACGCCCGCGCAGATCGAGCGGATGCCGATGCGCGCCGAAGCCGATGAGGTGTTCCTTTTCCGCGAGCGAAAAATTCCCCAGCGTGCGCCCCGCCGCGAAACTCGATCCCGCCCGCCGCCGTCGCGAGCAACGGCGCCGCGTCGCGGTTTGCCTCGCGCGCTTCACTCACGGCGTTGCTCGTGCCCGGCCGCAATACGCGCCAGCGAAACGGCGCCGCGTCGATCTCCACCACGCACGCGTCACTCCCGTCCGCCGGCGCGATGCGCCACCCCGTCGCGTTGCGCTGCACCTCGACGGGCAGGGGAGTCCAATCGTAAGCCGCGATGAAGTAAGGCCCGTTGTGTTCGAGGTGCGTGGAGTCCGCCGGAAACTCCCGCGTCCGCGACGCCGTCACCCGCACGATCGCCCCGCTGACAAACTCCACGCGCAAAAACCCGCCGTCCGTTTGAACCACCGCCCCGCGCTCCGTCCGCTCGACGCGCACGTCAGACCCGGAATCGGCCACCGAGGTGCCCGTCGCAACTCCCGGCAGCGCCGCGAGTGCCAGCGCACCGACGACACTCCAAAGATTGCCGCGTCTCCTGCACCTGCGAATTGTTGCTCCCAAGCTGCACGCCAAACGATGGCCAATCCGGGGTATCAGACGCATGCCCGAGGTCTGAAACACGCTCCCCGCGAGTCAAAGGAAACCACGTGAAAATAGCGGCTCGGCGCGGAGTTCCGTGTGAGCTGCTCCCGCTATCTCACTCGCGTTCATTTCCGCCCTTGACCGCCTTGGCGGTGCCCTCTTCTTTCGGCCGCTCTACTTACTCACTGCCTGGTGGTGTAATGGTAGCACAGGCGACTTTGACTCGCCTAGTCATGGTTCGAATCCATGCCGGGCAGCCATTCGACGCGCGGTCAGAGCACCGCTTGCTCATGGCCTGCGGCCGGCATACTCGAACAAAATGAATGCGTTGATGGCGGAAGCGCGGCGAATGGCCCCGAGCCTGACGAGGGGCACACCGGTCGTGTATTTCCTGCGCCTCCGATCCGGAACACCTTATGTCGGAGCATCAGTCGATCTAGAACAGCGCCTTGGTGATCATGCATCTGGTCAGGCGTGCCGAACGACCTCGCTCGATGTTCCCTTCGCTTTACTGCGAGTCGAAATCTGTTCGACCTTTTCTGAAGCCCGCCAGCGCGAAGCCCAGCTCAAGCCGCTGGTCGCGAGCGAAAAAGGAAGCGTTGATCCGCGGCAATGCAGCCGAACTCCATTCGACGGGCTCCGCTTGCTCATGGCCTGCGGCCGGCGTGTGGAATACCTACGGGCCGATTTACTCCATCGACTGCGCGTCGAATGGCTCCGAGCAGCTGAAAGTGAGGGACAAACGGACTGGTTGAAATCGGAGCAGAGAATCTCCCAATGGCGGCAGCCACGGCTCGTGGCTTCAAATTTTGCAAGCCGTTCCCTCGATTCCCCAAATCCGCTTGAACGCAGGGCCGTGATATCCGACCACCCGCAAGGCGAGGAGCACGATTGCTGAGGCGATCAGTGCCTGATGGTGGAAATCGGTATCCCGCAACTTCGAAAGTTTGCCGTGATGGGTGAGATTTCGCTCGCTCTTCCACGCGGCAAAATGGGTAGCGAACAATTCCTCCCAAGGTAGCCCCAGATGAATGCACACACGCTTAAACTCATCTTGGATATTCAGCATTTGCGCGCTCTCAATCAGGCCGATCAGCCGCCGGCGCTCCACGGAATCCGCGAGGTGGTCCTTTAGGAGTTTCGCTGCCTGCACCTGCGCCGCAGTAAAACTGTCAGCGGCGGCCTTGGCCTGCGGGTCCGTGGCCGTAATTTGTTCGGCAATCGAGCGGACTAATCCTTCAAGGATTGAGCACAGGGCATGAGTGCCAAGCCGGAAGTGGGTCCCAGAATCAGTCGCCTCACGAAAAAAATGCAGCGATGAGGCCAGAGCCTCCGCGAGGGGCTCGCCCATCCCGAAGTATTCCGCGGCCAAACTCAATGAGCGCCCAACTCCCAGCTTTGGGTCCTGCTCTGCCTTGCCAAAACCGAAGCTGCGCGGAAACGGCGCATAACGCGAATGGGCCCGCGGCTCCGGTGCCCGCAAGCGGTGCAACCATAGCCGCCCGTTAAGCCACGCTCGCTGGTGACTCGGCCACGGGTGGACCCCGTGCACAAAACCGACCGCCGCCAGCAGGCCCTGCATGAGCCGTTCATCGTGCGCCCGGTTCGTGCCGCGATAGCCGGCCCGGGACCGGGCATGCACGTGGAGGTCGCCGTTTCGCTCGATGAGCGCGAATTCGAAGTCTTTCGTTTCCGCCATGTAGGTGTCGGTGCTACCGCCGGTCCCGACAGGGCCCAGGTAGGGATGCTTAACCGTCGTTTCCGTCCCCGCGTTCAGAAAAACGAGTTCGGTCTTCGGAATCACCGCGAAGAACTCCACCCGGCGCTTTGGGCCCTTGAGCGGCGGCAGCCCGTGCTCCTTGCGCATCTGGTTCGTCGTCTGGCGCTGGTGGTCGTCTACCTCCAGGTCGAGCGCTTCCAGCTTGAACGTGAGCGTCTGCACGCGGCTCATAATCCGGCGTCGGGGCGCCGGAAACAACCGCGCCGACTTGATGCCCAGCCGGCCCTCGACCAGCGCGTCCAGCTTCCAGCAGTCCGCCGCCTTGATCAGGCCCTTGGGCTCGGCCGGGACCGGCGCCGAGTTAGGCAAGGTCACGGTTATCTCGAAGCGCTCCGGTTTTAGCACGAGCGAACCGGCGCCGCGCAGGATCTGCCGCCGGCCGCAATCAATGCGCACCTTGGTCAAGGCGAAGGTCCCGGCGCCCGCGCGCACGGCTTCGGCAAACTTATCGGCGGTCGGCATCGCACAAGGCCTTAACGCTAGCCGTCGCGGAGTCGAGTTCGACTCATCGGTGTTCCTTGGACACGGGCAACATTAACGACGGAACAATTGGCGGCGTCTCTACGCGCTCAGCGAACTGCGAGTATCAAATAGAGTCTTCCTCACGAAACATCCGGTCTGCGTGGGGTGCGAACTTCAGACGTGTTCACAGTTCCCGGCCGATGGCCGCCAGCCGCGCACGTAATTCGTCGAGGTAGCGGAAGCTGGCGCGGACCGGCTCGGCGACGCCTTCGACGTGGAGCAGGGTGGTCTCGTAGCTCTGGCGGTCGGAACCGCGGTAGCGCGCGAGGTTGACGATCGCGGTGCGGTGCACGCGGACGAAATGCGTCGGCGGCAACGATTCCTCCCACGCCTTCATCGTGCGCCGCACGAGCAGGCGCGTGCCGTCGGCGAGGTGCGCCTCGGAATAGTTTTCGTTCGAGACGACGAGCGCCAGATCCGCGAGCGCGACGAAGCGCGATGTGCCGTTGCCGATGCGCAGGTAAACGAAATCCGCCGGCGTCATCGCAGGGGCGGCCGGAGCCGGAATCGGCGACGCGGACGCCACGCCCGAGAGGCGGCGCAACGCGTTTTCCAGCCGCTCGGGCCGGATGGGTTTCGTCAGGTAATCGAGCGCGTTCACCTCGAAGGCGCGGAGTGCGTGTTGGTCGGACGCGGTGATGAAAATAATCCGCGCCTCGGGACGGACGAACGGCACGAGGTCGAAGCCCGTGCCGCCGCGGAGCTGCACGTCGAGGAACACGACGTCGTAATCGGGCGTGCCGAGGCGTTGCGCGCCGCGGTCGAGCGTGTCGGCCTCGCCGACGAGTTCGACCGCGGGCTGCATCCGCAGCATCGCGCGCAGGGCGGCGCGGGCCGGAGCTTCATCGTCGATGATCAGCGCCTTCATGTCCGGGAGTTTTCCTGAACAGGGACAGCCTGCGCTTCGCGCGTCGGGGGCGCCATCGGCGCAGCGGAGCCGCGTGGTTCGCGCGTTAATTCCAGCCGCGCCGTCACCCAGCCTCCGCGCTCCAGCATCGTGAAGACGTGGGCGTCCGGGTAGTAGCGGCGCAGGCGTTGATGCAGATTTTCCAAACCGATGCCGGTGGATTCAGGACGCGTCTTATCCGGGATCAGCCAGCGGCCGGTGTTGGCGATCTCGATGACGAGTGCGTCCGCCACGAGGCGCGCGTCGATGCGCAGGCCGAGCACTTCGGGCGAGGTGCGGCTGCCATACTTGATCGCGTTCTCGACGAGTGGCAGCAGCAGGAAGGGCGGCAGGCGCACGTTGCCGACCTCCGGCGCCACGGCGATCTCCACCTGAAGTTTGTCGCCCCAGCGCACCTTTTCCACGTCGAGGTAACTGCGCAGCGCGTCGATTTCCGCGCCGAGCGTCGGCAGTTCGTCGGTGGGGCCGGTGAGCGTGGCGCGACAGAAGTCCGAGAGGCGCAGCACCATCTCGCCCGCCGCCTGCGCGCTCTCGAACAGCAGGCCGTAAATCGAATTGAGCGAATTGTAGAGGAAGTGCGGGTTGAGCTGGTAGCGCAGCACCTCGAGGCGGGCTTTTTCCTCGGACAATTGGGCGGCGACCTTCTCGTCGAACTCCAGCTGCCGCAGTCGCGTGAGCTCCGTGTTGCTCGCGGCGAGTCGCGCCTCGGCCTCGTCGCGTCGCGTGACCATCGTGCCGAGTCCGAGTCCGACGCCCGCGACGGCCACCACGAAAAGCAGGAAGATGTAGGAATAAGCGGCCGTCGTCCCGGCGAGATGCATGCCGATCAAGCCGATCACCATCACCGAGAGCGACGCCAGCGTCGCGCCGCGGAGTCCGTGAGCGACACAGATCCAGATCAGCGGGAGGAAGCAAAGGTAGAACGCGCGGTGTTCGCGCAGCACGGGCACGATGAGGATGAGGACGAGCGTGCCGATCAGCACCGCGCCGCGGAGCAACGCCCAGCCGTAGGCGAACGCGCCGTTGTCCGCGCGAGTTCGCAGCGCGCGCGTGCCTTCGAGCCACGGCGCGAGGAACACGATGGCGGCGGGCACCACCGTGAGCAGGCCGCTGGCGTCGCCGATCCACCAGTCGCGCACCGATTCGAGGAATTCGAGGAAGTTCGTCGGCACCTTGCCGCGACCGACGAACGTGATGACGGCGGTGCCGAGCACGGCGGAAAAAAGCGGGGCGCCCATGATCGTGCCGGTGAACACGAGTGTCTCGCGCGTGTTGCCCGGCAGCAGGCGCGTGCCGACGAGGCGGCGCACGATCCACGCCGCGAGCGCGTAGTTCGCCGTGAGCAGGCCGGGGAAGAAAATTCCGGTCCAGAGCGGACGGGACGTGTTGGCGATCCACGCCGTGGCGAAGTTGGTCAGGAACACGAGCCACCAGTAGCGGGGGCCGGCGAGCACGAGCAGCGACAGCGCCAGTCCGCACGGCGGATACCAGATCGACACCGCGATGCCCGGCTGCACCTCGAACCAGCCGGCCGTGAGGTGCAGCAGCGTATGCACGACGACATACGCCACGCAGAGCAACTGCGGCTTGGTCAGGAGGCCGGGACGCATGCGGCGACTTGGATCAAGGGGTGAAGTAGTAAATGGAACCGTCGTCGCTGCCGCCGACGATGGCAGCGCCGTTCGCGGCGATCACGATGGGCCAGCTCATGTTGCCCGTCTGAAACGTCCAACGCGGCAGGCGGGTTGGTCCGCCGTTGAGATCGTAGCAGTAGAAATTGCCCGGCGTGCCGTCGGGGTGGCCGTCGGCGACGACGAGGAGATTGTGCGCGGCGTTGATCGCCGCGCTGTTCGGATTGCGGAGAAGAGCGTGGCGCTCGAGGACCGGCGTCTCCTTCGCGTTGACCGGCGTCAGGAGGACGGCGCCGGCTTCGGCGTCGTTGACGACGCCGGCGAGGAAGGAGCGATCCTCAGCCAGCGCGACGCCATAGACCGAGCCTGCGGTCTTGGAGTCGTAGGTGATCGTCGGCTGTTGGCTCTGCACGAAGCTCGCGACGTCGAAATAATAAAAGAGGCCCAGAGCGCCGCCGGCGGCGAAGCCCTGCCCGTCGGGCGAAAGGCTGATCATGTGACAAAAATCGGAGCCCTTGTCGCCCGGCACTTTCCAGTGTGCGCGGCGTGTGAGTTGTCCCGCACCGTCGTTCGCGAGCACGCCGATCTCGCCGTCGAAGCCCGCGTAGGCGATGGTCGTTCCGTCCGCCGAGATGGACGCGCAGACGATGCCGCCGCCGTTGGCGGTGCCGGGCGTAAACTCACCCTTCTTGACGTAGAAAGTCTCCGCTCCCGCCGTGACGCGACGGAAGAGAATCAACGTTTCGGCTGCCGAGATGCCCCACTCGCCGTCGCGCGACATCGCCACTTGGTTCACGCGGGTCTTCGTCGCGTAATCCAGCAGCAGGCGGCCCGTGTTCCCGTCGTAGGCGCGCACGAAGCCCGCGTCCTTCGTCATCTGTCCGCCGGCCATCGCGCCGGAGGCGTCGCCGGAAATCGCCACCCAATAGACGCCCTGCCAGCCGATGAACTCGTCTTTCCACAGCGGCGTGCCCGCGGCGCTGTAGCAATAGATGCCGTAGACGCCTGCTTCCGTCGGTGGCGTGAGCACGCCACCGGGGTTAATGGGACTGCGGCGCGTTCCTTCCGGATAATAATGGAAGAACGTGCCGCCGACGACGCGTCCGGCATCGTCGGTGACCGCGACCGAGTTGATGAAGTATCGCCCGTTCGCGGGCGCTTGCTTCCACGTGGGTTGAACGGTCGCGACCGAGACCGGTGGGGGAGTCGAGGCGGTGACGGGAGCGGTCAGCACGAACGCCAGAGCAATCAGGAAGGCGAACGCACCGCGGCAGGGGCCGGCGAGAGGTGTGTGCATGAGGGGCGCAAACAGGTGAACCGGCCCAAGCGATGACAAAGAAGCGAGGCGCGCGCCAGACGGAACAGTCTGACACCGCACTTTGGCGAACTTTGCCGCGCTCGTCACAAACCCGCCGTCGCTTGTCACCGCCGGTTTGCCGAGGCCGTTGCCGCAACCCAAGCACGAGGCGGGCCTACCCGTCCCTGCCCCTCGTTAACCCCGCCGTTGATCATCCTCCCATGAACCTGACCGCATCGTCCACTTCCCTACGCTTCGGCGCGAGTTTGCGCGCGTTGACGTGGGGACTTCCGCTGGCCCTCGCGTTGGCCGCGTTCGTCGCTCCGTCCACCGCCTCCGCTGCTTTCGCCTCCACGAAGCTCTCGCCTGCCACGCAGACGGTGAACGTCGGCGAATCGTGCAGCGTGAACATCGTCTTCGCCGTCCCCGCGGGCGGCTATGTGGCCAACGGCATTCAAGCCTGGCTGAAATTCGACCAGACGAAACTGCAGGTCGTCTCCGTCACGACCGCCCCGTCCTCACCGTTCACGAACGTGTTCGCCAATTCGTTCGATAACACCGCCGGCACGCTGACGTTCGGCGCGACGGGCGGCAGCGTCGTTAACTCCACCTTCGCCGTCGCGAAAGTGACCTTCAACCCGATCGCCGCCGGCAACGCCGCGCTCACGTTCCAGAACGTGAACGAATACATCGGTGCGACCGGCTACGGCGTCAACGGCCTCGCGACCGGCGGCTCGATCACCGTCAATCAAGTCTCGGTCTTCGCCAGCGGCTATTCGCCCGTCATCGCGTGGGACCCGATTTACCCCGCGCAGGCTTACCCGAATTGGCTCACCGAGAGCAAACCGATCCCCTCCGTCGGCTATGACGCCAACTGGGTGAATCCGCATCCCGCCTCCGTGTTTCCGAAAGGCACGCACCCGTGGGAATTCACGCCGCCGATGGACTTCGACGCCCACTGGATCAACGCGTGGTCCGACATCAGCTCGCGCGGACCCTCCGGCCAGAACTGGACCAAGTATAGCACGATGGTGACGGGCGAAGGCCAATTCGTTCTCCAATTCCTCGCCGACAACGCCTCCTGGATCTACATCAACGGCAACCTGGTCGGCTTCCAGCACTATGATTGGATGAACACCGCCACCGGCCGCTACACGATCACGCTCACTGGCGCCGGCCCGCACGAACTGAGCTTCATCATCCTGGACGGCGGCGGCGCCGCCGGCGGCAAGTTCCGCCTCGAGACGACTGCCTCCTTCCTCGCGAACAACCCCGGCGAAGATCTCCCGCCGCCGCCGACCCCGTCCGACACCACCGCGCCGGTCATCACCGGACCGGGCAACCTCACCGCCGAGGCCACCAGCGCCGCGGGCGCCGCCGTCAACTTCTCCGCCAGCGCCATCGACGATGTCGATGGCCCGGTCACGGTCGTCGCCGATCCGGCCTCGGGCAGCACGTTCCCGCTCGGCACCAGCACCGTCGATCTCGGCGCCTCCGACGCGGCGGGCAACATCGCCTCCGCCTCCTTCCAAGTGACCGTTCGCGACACGACTGCTCCCGCACTCAGCGTCCCGGCCGGTGTCACCGCCGAAGCCACCAGCGCGGCCGGCGCGAATGTCAGCTACGCCTCCGCCACCGCGACCGATGCCGTCGGAGTCACCGCCGTCACCTACAGCGCCGCGAGCGGCAGCACGTTCGCGCTCGGCACGACCAATGTCTCCGTGAACGCGTCGGACGCGGCGGGCAATTCGAGCTCCGGCTCGTTCAGCGTCACGGTGCAGGACACGACTGCGCCCGCTCTCTCCGTCCCAGCCAATATCACGGCCGAGGCCACGAGCGCCGCGGGTGCTTCCGTCAGCTACGCCCCGGCGACCGCCACCGACGCGGTCGGCGTCGCGTCGATCACCTACAGCGCCGCGAGCGGCAGCACGTTCGCGCTCGGCACCACGACCGTCTCGGTCCAAGCCGCCGATGCCGCCGGCAACGCGAGCGCAGGTTCCTTCGCGGTCACCGTGCAGGACACCACCGCGCCCACGATCTCCAGCGTCACGCCATCGACCCGCGAAATCTGGCCGCCGAACAAGAAGATGGTCCCGGTGACGGTCAGCGTCGGCGCGACCGACGCGGTCGGCATCGCCTCAGCGAAGATCGTCTCGGTGACGACCAACCAGCCCGACAATCGCACGCAGTGGCAGATCACCGGCCCGCTGGGCGTCTCACTCCTCGCTGATCGTCTCGGCAGCGAACGGGCGGGCCGCATCTACACGATCATGATCGAAGTGCGCGACGCGGCCGGGAACGTCTCGACGCAATCCACCGCCGTGACCGTGCCGCACGACCAGCGCCGTTAATTTAGAGTGCGCGGGCGCGCCGAAGCATCGCTACGCGCTCCGTCCGTCCGTTCGCTCATCCTCCAGAGCCCGCCGCCCGGCGGGCTCTTTTTTGCTCACTTCAGAACGTGCTCTGCCGTGCGGGCGGCATGCCTCTCTCCGATAGGGACCGTTGCCCGCAACGGCCGTCGTGCGCGTGCACGCGCTGGGAAAAACCCGGGCGCTCGAGGGCAAGCGCCCCTACCGATTCCACCGCCGGGGCGGGCGGGCCGGTCCCTCTGCCCGCCAAAGCGCGGTAAATCCGTCCACCGCGATTTCAAAATCTTGTAGCCGGGGTCGCTGACCCCGGCATGGCCTGCGCGGAGCGAAGCGCCGACCAGGCTCGGCGACCCCGCCGACGCGCAGAGAGACCTGCGCGTCCACCTCGACTCAGCCGCACAACGAAGTGCGGACCACCCTGCACGCTCGCGGCAAGCAGGTAGGGGCCGTTGCCCGCAACGGCCCTCGCGCGTCCCCCCTCGCGGCAGCGCGCCGAGATGAACGCGAATTCATTTCGCGTTCAACGAGGGTTCATCTGACAGAGTTAAGTTCGGGGATGAACTCCCGTGTTTGGTTCCTCCTTCTTGCCGCCGCCTTGGCCCTGGCCGCCGCGGCGCGCGTCGTCGGCGCCGATCGCACCGTGCAGTTCGATGCGGCGCACTCGACCGTCGAGATCGTCGTGCAAGCCACGGTGGACTCGTTCACCGGCAAACTCTCCACCTATGAGCTCAGCGGCACGGTTGATGAGCAGGGGCGGTTCACCGCGGCGCGACTGGCGTTTCGCTTTCGCGACGTGCTCACGGGCAAGCCCAAACGCGACCAGAAGATGCACGAGTGGCAACGCACGGCACAGTTTCCGGACGCGAGCTTCGTGCTCACGGCGCTGACACCGGTCGCGGGCGGCGACACGCGCGCCAGGGGCACGCTGACGCTCCACGGCGTCGCGCGGGAGATGGATTTCCCGGTTACCATCGCGCGCGAGGCCAACACTTACGCCATTGAAGGCGTCGCGCCGGTCGATGTGCGCGAGTTCGGCCTGCCGGTCATCCGCATGATGGGCCTGCTCAAGGTCGATCCGATCGTGCGCGTGCGGTTTCATTTTCAGGGCAAGGTGTCATGACGCGCCCTTGCTCGCTTTTTGCCGCGACGCACGAGCGTGCGTTGCGGGCCGCGCTGCACCGCCATTTGCCCGCGGCGGCACAGGCCGAGCCGCGGTTGGTGGCAGCGCTCGCCCAAGGAGCGGCGCACCCGGGAAAACTGCTGCGCGGTCGCCTCGTGCTCGCCGCCGCGCACCGGCACGGGCTCGGCGCGCGGCGCGCCTCAAAAATCGCGTGCGCGGTCGAGTATTTCCACACGTCGTCGCTGTTGCTCGACGATCTGCCCTGTATGGACGATGCCGTCGTGCGCCGCGGGCAGCCGTGCGTGCATCGCCGGCACGGCGAGGCCACGGCGATTCTCGCGGCGCTGGCGTTGATCAACCGCGCCTATGCCCTCGTCGGGGAAGCGCTCGTCACGCAACCGCTCCGCGTCCGCGCGCGGGCTGTCGCGTGGCTCGATCGCAGCCTCGGACTCGCCGGCTTGGTCGGCGGCCAGGCGTGGGATCTCGCGTTCGCGCGTTCCACGCGCTCGCCGGCGCTCGTCAGCCGCATCGCGGCGGGCAAGACGGGTGCGCTCTTCGTGCTCGCGGTGCAATTGCCGGCGACGCTCGCGCGACCGTCGCGGGCGGAGCAGCGCGCGCTCGATGCGCTGTGCATTTACTGGGGCCAGCTTTATCAGATCGCGGACGACCTCAGCGATGTGACGGCGTGCACTGCGGTGAGTGGCAAGACGAGCGGGCGCGACCGTCAGCTCGCCCGGCCGAACCTCGCCGTGGCCCTCGGCTCGGCGCGCGCGCAGGCGCGGCTGGTGCGCTTGAGCGGTCAGGCGGAGCGCGCGCTGACCACACTCCGGGCTCGCGGTGGCGGCCGTTGGGATTATTTGTGGGAACTGCACGCGGCTCTCGTGCGACTGCCCGCGGCTCACGTGGAGGCTCAGCATCATGCCGCGTGACGAGTCCCGCCCGCGCGCATGAAAATTCTCTCGCTCGTCCTCACCAATCTCCGCCGCCACCACTGGCGCGCGTTGATCGGGACCGCCGGCATCGCGTTCGGCGTCGCCGCGATGCTCACGATTCTCGCGATCGTCACGGGCGCGATTGGGATGTTTCAAAAAATCCTTTCGAGCGACAGCCACTACCTCGTGTTCGAGCGCAACGTTTCCGACCTGTTCTTCAGCTCGGTCACGCCGGAGCAACTTGCCGCGATCCGCGCCCGACCGGAAGTCGAGTCGGCGCATCCGGTGCTGTTCGGCATCGTGTCGGCGCCCGGGCACCCCGTTGTGACGTGCTTCGGCATCGAGCCGAGCGATCCGCGCCTGACGAAGGCTGACTGGCGCGCGGGAGCGCCGGCGGATTTTGGAAAGCGACCATATGAAATTTTCCTTGGCTCGCGCGCGGCGGAATTCCTGCAGGCGCGCGCCGGCGAGGAGGTCGAGATCGGCCGCGGGAAGTTTCGCGTCGGGGGGATTTTCAAGACCGAGAACGGTTTCGAAGACGGCGGCGTGTTCCTGCCGCTCGCGGCGGCGCAGGAATTTTTCCACCGGGGCGGCGCGGCGTCGGTGGCGATGGTGAAGCTGCGCGACCAGACGCAGGGCGCGGTGTTCAAGGGTGGCATCGAGGCGGCCGAGCCGGGGGTCATTGCGCTGGAGAACCGCGAGTTCAATTCGAGCTACAATAGTTTCAAGATTCTCAACTTCACCGCGTGGGCGGTCGGCATTTGCGCCTTCTGCCTCGGCGGACTCGGCGTCGCGAACACGATGCTGCTCTCCGTCTTCACGCGCATCCGCGAGATCGCGGTGCTGCGCGTGTGCGGATTCTCGGCCGGTCAGGTGGCGGGG
>PNJQ01000067.1 GCA_013821985.1 Opitutus sp. | reverse complement strand
CCGCGTGCGTTCCTTGTTGATGAAGCAGAACACCGCGCCGCTCTTCGGGTCCTCCGCGAGCTGCTCCGCCACTGCGCTCCACAGCCCGTTAAACTGTTTGCGCATGTCCACTGGCTGCACCGCCACGAAGATCCGCACCGAGTGAGGGAAGGCCAACATCGCGTCAGCTCCGCAACGCCCGCACCAACGCGGCGAGTTTCTGCACGTCCGCACCACGCACGACCACGCCATCGGGCAAACGTAGCTCAACGCTCGCTGCGTCCAGCGCGCTCGCGGCGGACGACGAGGACAGCGCCGACGGCAGCTGCACCTGCGCGAACTGCACCGCGCCATTGCGCGACGCCGAGGTTGTCGGTGTCGGCGCTGTGATGCGCAGATGTCCTTTTGCCGCCTTCTGCACCCAGTGGCAGAACGTCGAGTAGGCCAGGCCCTCGCGCTTCGCGAACGCCGCCTGGTTCAACCCGCTCTCGCGATACGCCCGAACGTAGTCGGCACGCTGCGCCGCCGCCACGCAACGACGCCCACGTGAATCGCGCTCTCCCGTATCGATGACCTCCGCAACAATCGTTCCCATCCCGCCACTCTACCGACGAACGCCGACGTCGCCTATGAGGACGCCGGTCGGACGCTTACTGATGATTTCGATCACTACGCAGACCGACCGTCCGTGTGCAACGGAGTGATCTGACGCTTCGGCGCCCTCAGCTTCGCTAGAGTCGGCCTCCGCCATCCTGGGTTTGTGATGCCGATCCGTGTTTCGGGTGTTCCGAGCCGGTCTGGTGCCACGTGCTTTGCGCGCGTGTTCAACCTCAACCTAGCGAACAATGATTAAGATCGTTCAATGTGATGAGCCCCTGCCAACAAGCGGCGCGAGGCTCACTAAAGCGGCAGCAATTGCCGCATTAACCCGCCTAGAGGGCGTATCCCTCGGCGATCAACTCCAACATTGCACCCGGCTGCTTCCCATTGCCGGAGTGAATACCGTGTGGACGGCTGATGATGCCGCCCCAGCGTGCTACATCCGTTCCGCATTCGGCGGAACGACGCGCCTGTTCCTGATAACAAATTCCTGCGAGGTCGTGGGCGTCTACGAGGGCGCGGGCGATCTCTGGCGTCGTCGAGCAATCATCCGCGATACGGACAGAATTCTCGCCCTTCTTCCCAAACGAGCGCTCGTCGCGGCCTCGTCGGAGATGTCGGCATCGGCCAAGCAAATCTCAGCCCTCCGAAAAGTTCTCGAGATTCCTGCCGAACGCAGTCTTCCCTCACTTCACTGCGCGATGGCTTCGCGCCTTCTCGATCGAGTTTTGTTCGATCGGCACCTGGTGGATCTGGTCGCAGACTTCGATGCCTCAGTGGAACAACGCGCATATGACGACCAATCCTGACATCAACGCTGTTCCTGGGGATATCTTTGTCGCGGAGGATTCCCTGGACGGAAGCAAATGCTGGCTGCGCGACGGCCAGGTGATCATCACATTCAACGACGATCCGAAAAAAGGTCTCCACCTGAAGTCGGAACATCTTCATCGGCTGCTCACGGCGATGGCGCCATTCGATGGCGTCGGAATGCGCGTGATTTTGCCGGACGTCCTCAAACGTCATCGCATTCGCGCACCGTTCGGAATCGCCTTCTTCAGCGACACGAAGCCTACGATCGTCTATCTCCCAACCGTGCTGACGAAGAGGATGGCGCGGCGGTTTTTCAAAGGATTCGTGCTGGTTCCAATCGTCGTTGGCATTAGGGGCACCGCCGGCAATGGCGATATCCTTAGGCACGTTAACCCTGACTCGACGCGAAACTGACATGAGCACAATTATTGCAGTCGATCGTTCCTCTGGAGCTCGGCTCATTCGATCCAGGTCAGGCAAGTTGCGGCTTTGCCGCAGCGATACCGGTCCGGACGGTCTCGACGACGTTCCGGGCTCTTATCTCGAAACTGCCCTCTCGGAGATCGAAGGGGTGCAGTTCGAGATGAGGGTCATGGAAAGTTCGGAGTGCGCCCAAGCGGGTTTGCGCTTCAGTTATCTCGCGCTGGTCTCGGAAAACGGGCGCGAACTCTTCGCGTTCACTTCCACCGACTTGGCTGAGTCGGATTGGTCTCCTGTGCGCGCGTTCTCGGAAGTGCCGTGCCTCATCGGACCGAACGGCGTCCTCGTGGACTCGGATCTCCTTCGCCGTGTCAAACGAGTCGTCCGAGCTTCGAAAACAGCCACTGAAAAGCCACTAGGTGCTCGAAATCATAACTAAGTCGTTGATTACTAAATCAACAAAGACGGGTTCGAGTCCCGTCCATCCCGCCATTTTTGTAAAAGCCCGAACTTACTTGGAGTTCGGGTTTTGCATTTAGCCAACTGCTTGCGGAATTTTCGACTTGGCTTGGTTGGGCGCGGGGCGGCGGAAATCGGATCGATTTGGCGTGGCGCGACGGTGCGATTATTCCAATGGATTGCGATGTGAGCGGCTTAAAATCAGGGCCGGGAGCACCCGCGAGCAGACGATCAAACCACGCACTGGGAAAAGCGGCTGGGCGGGTTTTGCGCCGACCGGAACGCTGCCGGTGCTGACGCTGCCCGACAGAAACGGCGGATTGTTCAGCCCGGGCCATTCGTGGAGCGCGAAATGGCGGAGTTCAGACGGGTGCCGACGTATTCGGTGCTGCCGGTCCGGGTGAGCTTCGCTCGCGAAGGAAGCGGGGCCGTGTGGTTGCAGGGCGGGAATCTCACGGACGAAATTCATCTCGCGGATTAGGCGACGGCGGGCGGCACGGACCGACGCGAATGGTGCTGTTCGGTCTGGAAATGCTCTGTGGAGCTGCGGGGATTTGCGGAGTGTCGGTGGAGACATGTCCCCACGCTGCTTTGGTTGGCCCGCCCGGTAGCCGAGGCACGGCGTGACTCGGTAGTGTTGGCTGATGGCGAATGCGGCAAACAGGTTCAGGCAGGCAGGGTGGTTCGTGGCGCTCGCGTGGCTGGGAGCCGGCGCGGCGTTCGCGCAGCCACCGGGGGGAAAAGATGACGGGCAGTGGCTGATGCCGGCCAAGAACTACGCGAGCACACGCTTCAGTGAACTGAACGAGATCACGACCGAGAACGCGAAGAACCTCCAAGTCGCCTGGACGTTTTCCACCGGACTGGTGCGCGGCCATGAGGCGGCGCCGCTCGTCGTCGGCGACACGATGTATGTCGTGACGCCTTTTCCGAATTACCTCTACGCACTGGATCTTGCGAAGAACGGCGCGGTGAAATGGTCCTACGACCCCAAACCGGCGCGGTCCGCACAAGGCGTCGCGTGTTGCGACGTGGTGAATCGGGGGGCGGCTTACTGGGAAGGTAAAATCATCTACAACACGCTCGATGCCCACGTCGTTGCCGTCGATGCGCAGAGCGGGAAGGAAGCGTGGAAGACGAAGGTCGGGGACATCAACAAGGGCGAGAGCATGACGATGGCCCCGCTCGTCGTGAAAGGGAAGGTGCTCGTGGGCAACAGTGGCGGCGAATTCGGCGTGCGCGGCTGGTTGAAAGCGCTCAATGCCGACGACGGCAAAGTGCTCTGGACGGCTTACAGCACCGGACCGGACGCGGACGTGCTCATCGGCGCCGAGTTCAAGCCGTTCTACGAGAGCGACCGGGGCAAGGATCTGGGCGTGACGACGTGGCCGCCGGAGCATTGGAAAATCGGCGGCGGGACGATGTGGGGCTGGATCTCCTATGATCCCGAGCTGAATTTGATTTACCACGGCACGGCTAATCCCGGCCCGTGGAATCCCGAGCAGCGCCCGGGCGACAACAAGTGGACCTGCGGCCTCTTCGCGCGCGATGCCGATACGGGGCAAGCGAAGTGGTTCTACCAATTCAGTCCGCACGACCTCTACGATTGGGACGGCATCAACGAAAACGTGCTCGTCGATCTTCAGTGGAACGGCACTCCCCGCAAGGTGCTGCTACGTCCGGAGCGCAACGGATTTTTGTATGTGATCGACCGCGTGACCGGCGAAGTGCTTTCGGCGGACAAGTTCGCCTACAATACCACGACGACGCACATCGATCTGAAAACCGGCCGGCCCGCGCACGTGAAAGAGAAGGAGCCGAAGATGGGCAAAGTCGTGCGCGACATCGCGCCGCCCGCTCCCGGCGCCAAGGACTGGCAGCCTTCGGCGTTTTCGCCGCGCACCGGCTGGCTCTACATCCCGCACCAGAATCTCACGATGGACATGGAGCCCATGGAGGCGAACTACATTGCAGGCACTCCCTTCGTCGGTTCCGAAGTGCGCATGCACGCTGGGCCCGGCGGTCACCGCGGCGAGTTCAAGGCGTGGGACCCGATCGCGCGCCAGGCGGTGTGGACGATCAAGGAGAAGTTTCCCGTGTGGAGCGGCACGGTGGTCACCGCGGGCGACGTTGCGTTTTACGGCACCATGGACGGCTGGTTCAAAGCCGTGCACGCGCGCACGGGCGAGGAGCTGTGGAAATTCAAATGCGGGTCCGGCATCATCGGTCAGGCGATCACGTATCGCGGGCCGGATAATCGGCAATACGTCGCGATTCTCGCCGGCGTCGGTGGCTGGGCTGGCGCGATCGTTGCGGGCAACCTCGATCCGCGCGACGGCACGGGCGCGCTTGGTTTTGTCAACGCGATGAAGGACCTGCCGCAACACACGACCCCGGGAGGAATGCTCTATGTCTTCCGTTTGCCCTAGGCGCGGGCTGGTCCGGTATTGCGGCACGCCCTGCTCGTTGCTGCTGCTGGGGGTCATTTCGCTCACCGCCGGTGGTGCGGAGCGTGTGCTGCGCATTGCCGCTGATCCCAACAATCTGCCGTTTTCCAACGAACGCCGCGAAGGCTTCGAGAATCGCATTGCCGAAATCATCGGCGAAGAACTGGGCGCGCGCATCGAATACATGTGGTGGCCGCAGCGCCGCGGATTCTTCCGTGAAACCCTCGGCTCCGGTCGCGCGGATCTCGTGATGGGCGTGCCCGAAGGTTTCGAACGCGTGTTGACCACCCAACCGTATTACACCTCCAGTTACTTTTTCGTGGGTCGTGCGGACGGCCTGCCGGTGTCGTCGTTCGACGATCCCGCGCTGCGTGGGCTGACGATCGGCGTGCAACTCGCCGGTGACGATGGCACCAACACTCCGCCCGCGCACGCGCTGGCACAGCGCGGCTTGGTGAAAAATATCCGCGGCTACACACTTTACGGCGACTACGCGCAGGACAGTCCGCCCTCGCGTATCATCGAGGCGGTGGCAGAAGGCGAAGTCGATGTCGCCGTAGCGTGGGGACCGATGGCGGGCTTCTTTGCCAAGCGACAGCGGGTCCCGTTGCGACTTCTCGCCGTCGAGCCGTGCGACTGCCCGCCGTTGCGATTCGTTTTCCCGATATCGATCGGCGTTGCGCGGAATGATCCGGCGTTGCGAACAGAAATCGATGCCGTCCTCGTGCGGCGCAGCGCGGAGATTCGGCGGATTCTCGACGACTACGCTGTTCCGCGGGTCGAGTTCACCAATGCGAGAAAGGAGGTTCGTCATGCGACGACGAGGACCAACTGATCACCGCTGGGCAGGCCGGGCCGGGGACAACAATCGCGCGCTTCGGACAGCGACCGCAGTTTGCGCCGGACTGATCGTCCTCAGCGGTTGCGCGCGCGAGGAGCGGCGGTTGCGGGAGGCTCCGGCCTCCGTGCGGTCGAAGGCGATCGTACAGAGCGACCTCCACCCGGGAGTCAGCGCGCCGCCGGCACCGGCGAAAAATCCTTACGAGGGCAACGCCCACGCGATCGCGGAGGGGCGCCGGCTTTATGTTTGGTTCAACTGCATCGGCTGCCACTTCAATGGCGGCGGGGGCATCGGGCCGCCGCTGATGGACGAGAAATGGATCTACGGCTCCGAGCCCGCGAATATCTTCGCCGCCATCGTCGAGGGCCGACCGGATGGCATGCCGTCATTTCGCGGTCGCCTGACGGACCAACAAGTGTGGCAACTTGCCGCCTACGTGAAAACGCTCAGCGGCGACGCGCCAAAGAGTGCGAAGCCCGGTCGTGACGAAGGCATGCAGGATCGCAAGGCGCCGGCCCAAACCGAGCCGCCGCCGCCGAAAGACGAGCGGAATTCAACGCCGCAAAAATCGGGGGACTGACCGTGCAGCAGAGCCCGCTGCGTCGTTTCCGCACCTCGATAACCGGCCCGCGGCATTCCGCGCGTGCCGGCTGGCGCAACGCATTACTGGCGGCCTTGGGGATGTTGTTTGCGGTGAGTTGCACGCGCGTCGGGCCGCATTCGGCCCTTGAGCCCGCCGGGACGCAGGCCGCGCACATCGACGGATTGTGGCGGCAATTGCTCTGGGGCTGCACGATCGTTTACGGCGTCGTGATGGCGGCGCTCGTCCTCGCCGTGCTGAAGCACAATCCCGCCCCGGACACGCAGGACTTGCCGGAGGCGGCGCGCCGACGCGTTGTGCGCATTGTCTCCATTGCGGTTGGCATCACGATTCTTGTGCTGGCGTGGTTTATGGGCGCGACGCTCTCCACGGAGCGACAACTCGCGCAGCTGGAAACGAAGAATCCGCTCACGGTGAAGATCACCGGGCGGCAGTGGTGGTGGGAGGTGCTCTACGAAGATCAAACGCCGTCAAATCAGTTTCAGACCGCCAACGAGATCCACGTCCCGGTCGGCCGACCCGTGCACCTGCGGCTCTTTTCCGCCGATGTGATTCACAGCTTCTGGGTGCCGAATCTGCACGGCAAACGAGACCTCATCCCCGGACGCGAAAACAGTCTCTGGATTCAGGCGGATCGTCCCGGCGTTTATGAAGGCCAGTGCGCGGAATTCTGCGGCATGCAGCACGCACACATGCGCATCGTCGTCGTCGCGCAGCCGGAAGAGGAATTTGAAGGCTGGCTGCAGGCGCAGCGCCGGCCTGCGCCCGAGCCGGAAACCGAGACGCAGGTGCGCGGGCGCGAAGTTTTTTTGGCGAACACGTGCGTGATGTGTCACACGGTGCGCGGCACAACGGCGGGCAGTCGCGCTGGTCCGGACCTGACGCACCTCGCCAGTCGCCGCACTCTCGGCGCCGCGTCGATCCCAAACACGCGCGGGCATCTCGCGGGTTGGATTCTCGATCCGCAAACGATCAAGCCGGGCAACCATATGCCGCCGCACACGTTCGAAGCTGAGGAGTTGCGCGCGCTGCTCGATTATCTGGAGAGCCTGAAATGACGAGGATTTCACCTGATGACGTTTGGGCGTTGGGTTCGAATCCGTCTCCGACGCCGACGGAGCTCGCGCGCTGTCGCGCTGCGGCCCCCATCACCCTTTTTGCGCATGGTCACTAACCCTGCACCATCCGCATCTGTTCCGGTCCCAAACTTGCTGCGGCCCGACCCGTGGATGCGCCGGCCCGGATTGGTCGGCTGGCTCGCATCGATCGATCACAAGGAGATCAGCCGGCGGTTCATCGTCACCGCGCTGCTGTTTTTCGTGTTCGGCGGCGCGCTCGCGGCGTTGATGCGCCTGCAGCTGAGCCGGCCGGAGAATGACCTGATCGGCCCGGATCTCTATGCGCAGCTCTTCACGATGCATGGCTCGACGATGATGTTTCTGTTTGCCGTGCCCGTGATGGAGGCAATGGGGCTCTTTCTTGTGCCGCTGATGATCGGGGCGCAGAACGTCGCCTTTCCCCGGCTGAATGCGTTCAGTTACTGGATCTATCTCGCCGGCGGGTTGATGATTTTAATCGCGTTCTTGATGAACACCGGCGGCGAGGCGGGCTGGTTCAGTTACGTGCCGCTCTCCGGGCCGGAGTTTTCTGCGGGGAAGCGAACGGATTTCTGGGCGCAGATGATCACCTTCACGGAACTCTCAGCGATGCTGGTCGCGGTGAATCTTATCACGACGATTTTCAAATTCCGCGCACCGGGCATGACGCTGATGCGCATGCCGCTCTTCGTCTGGGCGGCGCTGGTGATGTCGTTCATGGTCGTGTTCGCGATGCCGACGGTCGCCCTCGCGAGCACGTTTCTCATCATGGATCGGCTGGTGGGCACGCACTTCTTCAACGTGGCGGAAGGCGGCGATCCGCTGCTCTGGCAGCACCTCTTCTGGTTTTTTGGGCATCCGGAGGTTTACATCATCTTCATTCCGGCCACTGGATTGCTGTCTGCGATGCTCGTGCCGCTCGTGCGCCGGCCGATGGTCGGCTATCCCGCGATCGTGCTGTCACTGGTTGCGACGGGACTGCTCGGGTTCAGCTTGTGGGTGCACCACATGTTCACGGCGGGGCTGCCGAAGCTTGGACAAAACATCTTTTCGGCCGCCAGCATGTTGATCGCGATCCCGAGCGGCGTGCAGATTTTCTGCTGGATCGCGACGCTGTGGGTGGGCCGGCCGCGCTTCACCACGGCGATGCTCTTCATTCTGGGGTTCATTGTGACGTTTGTGCTCGGCGGCCTCACGGGGGTGATGCTCGCGTCCATCCCGTTTGATGAGCAGGTGCACGACACGTTCTTCGTCGTCGCACATTTTCACTACGTGCTGATCGGCGGCGCGGTGTTTCCACTGCTTGGCGCGCTGCACCATTGGTTCCCGAAATTGAGCGGACGGCAATTGAGCGAGCGGTTGGGCCGGTGGACGTTCGGCTTGGTGTTCGCCGGCTTTCACACGACGTTTTTTCCGCAACACCTGCTCGGCCTCGAAGGCATGCCGCGGCGTGTTTACACTTACGTGGAATCGACCGGCTGGGGTGAACTGAATCTGCTCTCGAGCGCAGGCGCGGCACTTCTCGCGGGCGGCGTGTTGCTCTTCGGCTGGAACGTTCTCGCCACGTTGCTCGGGAGCGAACGGGCGCCAGCGAACCCGTGGGACGGTGAGGGGCTGGAGTGGAGCGTCGCGTCGCCGCCGCCTGCGCGGAATTTCGCGCGGATTCCCGTCGTCCACGGTCGCTATGCGCTGTGGTGCAAAGGTGAGCCCGCGGTCGTGGCGGGATTGAAAATTGAAGAGCGGGAGGTGCTCGTCACGCACGTGCTCGACGCGAGTCCCGATCACCGCACGAAGCTGCCCGCGCCCAGCGTGTGGCCGCTGATCGCGGCGTGTGCCGTCTCGGGTCTGTTCCTCGGATCAATCTTCACACCCTGGGCGGTGGTGTGGGGCATGTTGCCCGTCTTTGTGGCCCTGGTCGGTTGGTTTTGGCCGAAAGGAGGCGAAGAATGAACGAGACGCGCACGCTCGATGTTTCTGGTCTGCCCGACCACGCGTTTGGCCACCGGAGTCCGATGTGGTGGGGCACGTTTGGCGTCGTCGTGATCGAAGGCATGATGTTCGCCGCGCTGCTTGCGACGTATCTCTACGTGCGCGGCCATGCGGAGACGTGGCCTCTGGCGGCGCTTCCGCCCGACCTGACTTTCGGCACGATCAATCTGTTGGTTTTGCTCGCGAGCTGCGTGCCGAACCACCTCTACAAACAGGCGGCGGTGCGGCACGACCTCGGCGGCGTGCGGCGCTGGCTCGTGGTGTCGATCGTGTTCGCACTGGGATTCTGCGTGGTGCGCGTGTTCGAATTTCAATCGCTCAACTGCCGGTGGAATGACAACGCCTACGCGTCCGCCGTGTGGGCCCTGCTCGGGTTTCACACTCTGCACCTCGTCACCGATCTGCTCGATACGGTCGTGCTCGCCGTGTTGATGTTCACCGGGCCGATCACCGGGAAGCGCTTCGTCGATGTGAGCGAGAATGCGGCTTACTGGTATTTCGTCGTGCTCGCCTGGCTGCCGATCTACGGCGCCATTTACCTGCTTTCGCGCTGGAGCTGAGATGCAATCCCATGGACAACCTCACCGGCCCGAGCCGCACGCGCAGGGCGAACCCGCGATGCCCACCAGCGGACCACACGCGGCGGATGCACGCGTGGACGACGAGGTGCTCTCGCGGACCTGGTCGCGGCCGCCGGGACTCTATGGCTGGTTGACGACGACGGATCACAAGGAGATCGGTCGGCGGTTCATTGTCACGGCGTTCATCTTTTTTCTGGTCGGTGGCATTCTTGCCGCGTTGATGCGCATTCAACTCGCGAGTCCGGAGAGCGGGTTCCTCAGTGCCGATCGCTACAACCAGATCTTCACGATGCACGGGGTGACGATGATGTTCCTGTTCGCCGTGCCGATGGTTGAGGCGTTTGGCATCTATCTCGTCCCGTTAATGATTGGGACGCGCAATCTGGCGTTTCCGCGACTGAACACGTTCGGCTACTTCATCTACCTTTTCGGCGGCGTGCTGCTCTACGTCGGATTCGTCCTCGATATCGGGCCCGACGCCGGGTGGTTCGCCTACGTGCCGTTGGCCGGGCCGGAGTTTTCGCCTGGCAAGCGGATGGATTTTTGGGCGGAGATCATCACGTTTCTGGAAATCTCCGCGCTGGTCGGTGCGGTGGAATTGATCGCGACCATCTTCAAATTGCGTGCGCCCGGCATGACGCTGCGGCGCATGCCGCTCTTCGTGTGGGCGATGCTTGTGACGTCGTTCATGATCGTGTTCGCGATGCCGTCGGTGGAAGTCGCGAGCGTTTACCTGATTCTCGATCGGCTGGTCGGGACACATTTCTTCAACCCCGCGGAAGGCGGCGACCCGCTGCTGTGGCAACACGCGTTCTGGTTCTTCGGCCACCCGGAGGTCTATATCATTTTCATCCCGGCGACGGGCATCGTGGCGCAGCTGCTGATCACGTTTTCCCAGCGGCCCATCGTCGGCTATCCCGCGCTGGTGATCGCGTATGTGGCGACGGGTTTTCTCGGATTCGGGCTGTGGGTCCATCACATGTTCACGACGGGTTTGCCGGGCATCGGGCTGAGCATTTTCGCCGCGATCAGCATGCTGATCGCGATTCCGAGCGGCGTGCAGGTATTCTCCTGGATCATGACGTTGTGGAACGGGCGGGTGCGTTTTCGCGTGCCGTTGTGGTTCGTGCTCGGATTTATTTTCATCTTCGTCCTCGGCGGGCTCACCGGCGTGATGGTGGCCGCGGTGCCGTTCGACTTTCAGGTGCACGACTCGTATTTCGTGGTCGCGCATTTTCACTACGTGCTGATCGGCGGCGCGGTGTTTCCGATCTTTGGCGCGCTCTATTATTGGTTTCCGAAACTCTGGGGCCGCCTGCTCAACGAGAAACTCGGGCACCTGAATTTCTGGCTCATGTTCGTGGGCTTCAACCTGACTTTTTTTCCGATGCACCAACTCGGCCTCCAAGGCATGCCACGGCGGGTTTACACGTATCTCGAGAGCACAGGCTGGCAGCCGTTGAACCTGCTCGCGAGCAGCGGGGCGGCGATACTCACGCTCGGCGTGCTGGTTTTTCTGATCAACGTTGCCTGGAGCCTCCGTCGTGGTCCCCGCGCGAGCGATAATCCCTGGAATGCCGACACGTTGGAGTGGGGGACGAGTTCGCCCGCGCCGATCTATAATTTCCGCAATCTGCCCGTGGTGAACTCGCGCTATCCGCTGTGGACGCGAAAGCCCGACGATCCGGTGGTCGTCGGGGTCGATGGCGCGCGTAACGAAGCCGTCGTCACCACCCTCGTGGACGCCGAGCCGGACCACCGCACGGTTTTTCCCCGCGCGTCGATCTGGCCATTTCTGTCGGCAATCTGGGTCGCAGTGTTGTTCTTCGGCACGATCTTTTCCCTCTGGGCGGTGCCGGTGGCGTTCACGCTGCTGACCATCAGTCTCGTGGTGTGGATGTGGCCGAGACATCCGGATGCGGATCGCGATGAGGCCGGGGAGAACGAGCAATCATGAGCGCACCCGCCCAGAATCTCGATGCTTCGAAGCTGCCGGACCACGCGTTTGGCGTGCGCACCGTGCTCGGCTGGGGGACGTGGGGCTTCATCGCGGTGGAGAGCGCGATCTTTGCGGTGCTGATCGCGAGTTACCTCTACGGAATGGGGAAAGCCGAGACGTGGCCGCCGCCGCCGTTTTCCGCGCCGGCGCTCAGCTACGGCATCATCAACACGCTGATCATGCTCGCGACGGTTGTGCCGAACGTGATCTACAAGCGCGCCGCCGAACGCATGCAACTTCGCACGACGCAGCGGTGCCTCGTGGTGCTATTCGTGCTGGAGTGCGCGTTTCTCGTCGTGCGTGGCCTCGAGTTTGCGGGTCTCGCAGTGCGCTGGGACGACAACTTTTACGGGTCAATGCTCTGGGTGCTGCTCGGGTTCCACACGATTCATGTTTTCAGCGACGTGGTGGAAACCGCCGTGCTGTTTGCGTTGTCCCTGCGCAAGGGCATCCGGCCGCACCGCTTTGCTGACATGTTCGACAATGCGTTCTTTTGGTATTTCGCGGTGTGGGTGTGGCTGCCGCTGTTTGCGCTGATCTATCTCGTGCCGCGCTGGAACTGAAAAACGGGAGGCAAGCACATGAATTGTTCTGCACTATCTTCTGCCACGTTCCTGTTTCCGCTCGCGCACACGGCGGCGCCGGAGGTCGCGGTCCCTCGCGCGGTGAGCGGGCTGGCGGGGGCCTGGACGTTCGATCCGCTGGTGGTGCTCGGATTGCTTGGCTCGGCGTGGCTCTACCGGCGCGGCACGCGGGCGCATCGCGCGTGCTTGCAGGCGGCGGGCGGAACCACTGAGTGCGTGGGCGGGCTGCGGCGCTGGGAAATTGTCAGCTTCTGGGCCGGTTGGTGGACGCTCGTGCTGGCGATTGTCTCACCGCTGCACGCGTGGGGCGGCGTGCTGTTCTCCGCGCACATGACGCAACATGAACTGCTGATGCTCGTGGCCGCGCCGCTGCTGGTGCTCGGGCGACCACTGGTGGCGTTGCTCTTTGCGATTCCGCGCGGCGATGCGCGGCAGCTGGCTTCGTTCGCGCGCGAGCCGCGTTGGCAGGCGCTCTGGCGTTGTCTCACGAATCCGCTCGCGGCGTGGATCGTGCATGCGTTTGCC
Source organism: Opitutus sp. (assembly GCA_013821985.1). GTDB lineage: Bacteria > Verrucomicrobiota > Verrucomicrobiia > Opitutales > Opitutaceae > Didemnitutus. The sequence goes on along the minus strand of PNJQ01000067.1, from coordinate 8,965 downwards.
CTCTGGTTGTGGCACGTGCCGCGGCTCTATGAAGCGACGCTGCGTTACGAATGGCTGCATCACCTGCAGCACGCCTGCTTCTTTGGCTCGGCACTCTTGTTTTGGTGGGCGCTGATGCATGGGCGCGCCGGCCTCCGCGGCTTTGGCGCCGGCGTGCTGTATCTCTTCACCACGATGATGCACAGCGGACTGTTGGGTGCGCTCATCCTGTTCTCCGACACGCTCGTCTATCCCGCCTATGCGAACACGGCGCCGGCGTGGGCGCTGACACCGCTCGAGGATCAACAGCTCGGCGGCTTGATCATGTGGGTGCCGGCGGGCCTCATTTATGTGATCGCGGCGCTGGCGATGCTTGCCGGTTGGATGCGGGCCGGCGAGCGACCGTTGAGCTGGCAGCTCGCGGCGGCGATTCCGGCGGCGCGCGTGCCGGCGATCTTGTTTTGCGTGCTTTGTCTGACGGGTTGCAGCGATCGGCACCGGGAGGAAGCCGCGGCGCTGACCGGCGGCGATCCGAAGCGGGGCAAACACAGGATTCATGAACTCGGTTGCGGAGCATGCCACACCATCCCCGGCGTGAGTGGTGCGCGCGGGCTGGTTGGTCCCTCGCTCGAGGGCATCGCAGATCGCAACTACCTCGGGGGCGTGCTCGCGAATGAGCCGCAGAACCTGATGAGTTGGCTCATGGACCCGCCGGCGCACAGCCCGCGCACGGTGATGCCCAATCTCGTGAAATCCGAAGAGGACGCCCGCGACATCGCCGCGTATCTCTACACGCTGCGCGTGCGTTGAAGAATTCGCCGACTTGCGAACCGGGCGCGCGCGGAATCCTTAGCGCGCTGCGGCCTGCGTCGGGAGCGGGCCAATTGCCACGCCCCAGGGTCCGGCGCCGACTTTGACGCGGGCGAGTTCCCGCCGGGCTTTGATGTCGATGACGGAGACGTCGTCGGAGGCACCATTGGCGGTGTAGAGGCGGGTGCCGGAGGGATTAAGCGCGATGCCCCAGGGGCGCGTGCCAACTGGAATCGTGGCCACGATCTGTTTCGATTCCGTGTCGAGCACGACGACGGAATTGCCGCGTCCGGTGGTGACGTAGAGTTCGCGGCCGTCGGGTGAAACGGCGCTGCCCATCGGCAACGCCGGGGGAGGCACCGTGACGGTTTCGAGCAGGCGATGGGTCCGGGCATCGACGATCGCGATCTCACTCTTCGTCTCGAGTGGAATGTAGGCCCGCGCCCCGTCAGGCGAAAACGCGACGGTGCGCGGCCGACCGCCGAGGCGAAAATTGGCGATGGGTTCGCCGGTGTTCGCGTCCAAGACGTAGATGTCGCCGTCTTCTTCGCAGGTGATGTAAACCTCGTCGCGCGTCGGGTGCAGCGCGACGCCCTCGGGTTCCTCGGTGACGCGGGCTTTCACGATGAGGCGTCCCGTGCCGATTTCCCAAATCGACGCTTCAGCAATGTCCTCGTTGGCAACAATGACGTATTTTCCGTCGCGACTCACCGCGAGTTCTTCAGGGTCGGAGCCGACCTTGAGCTGGCGCACACGCTCCCCCGCCGCGAGGTCGATGATCGCGATGCCATCGGCGGATTTGTCGGCGACAAGGCTCTTCGCGCGTTCGCGATCGACGCCCGGACCCATGCGTGGGGAACCGCTGGTGGCGACGTAAAGCGTCGCGCCGTCGGGGGAGAGCTTCAAGCCGCGCGGGCGTTTGCCGGCTTCGATCGATTGCACAACTTCGAGGGTGGACCCGTCGATCACGGCTACGGCGCCGTCGCGCTCGTTGCTGACGAAAATGCGATAGCCAGCTGCGGCGTGCGCGCGCGGCATGAAGCGCATGAACGCCAACATCGCGAGGAGGACAATGGCGAGACGCAGCGCGGCGATGGTGGAGAAGGGATAGCCCGGCATCGGGAACACGGGGGTGGGGGTAAGGGGTAACGGGCGGGTGCGAGAGCGCGGCACGCCGCCCGGGCGGGCGGATCAACGTGCGGCTGGCGCCTGATGCAACGACAGGCGAGTGACCTCGGGTAGGTGTTGCTCGAGCCAGCGCGCCATCGCTTCCTCTTCCTCGAGGATTTCGCCGCAAATGCGGGAAACTTCGGTTTCGCCAAGTTCGTCCGCGGCGATGATGAGCGACTTGTAGCAGGCGATCTCCATGTGCTCGGCGGCGAAATCGGAAAGGCAGTTCTTCATGATTTCGTCGCCGAACGGTCCGGACATCGCGCCTTGCATTTTCCCCATCATGGTGCCCATCGCATTCTTCATCGTGGAGGGCTTTTCGGCTCCGAGGATTTCGAGGCAACGTTCAACCTGTTCGGCGTGACGCCGCGTTTCGGCGAGGTGCTTTTCGTCCTGCTGCCGGATCTCCGGGTGGTCGTCTGCGTCATCGCGGTGATTCTCGAGGACTTTGGCGAGGCTGAGTTCCATCGCGTGCGCGTCGGTGAGCCAGGCGATGAGTTGTTGGCGTTCGGGAGATTGGTCGGAATTGTTCATGGTAGTGGTGGGACGAGGGTGGGACGGAATCCTGCGTCGGGGCGGAACGCAGGAGGGCGACGCTACACGCGCGGAGCGTCGGCGGCTATCGGGCTCGGTGCCGGCTTACGGGTGGGGGCGGCCGCGGGGACGGGGTGGAGCGCGCGGAGGGGCCGGGTTGGAGGGTGACGAATCAGGCGCTACCAAACGACTCGCAGGCTCGCGCGCACGGTGCGCGGCGCACCATAGGCGGTCGGAGCATTCGCACTGCGCGACACGGCAATGCGGCGGTCGAGCAGGTTGTCCGCCGAGAGGGCGAGGGAGATACTCCGTGAGATGATCTTCTCCACGGTAGCGTCGATTGTGCCCGCCGCTCCGAGCGGCAGTTGATTCTCGTCATCCTCGAACTGGCGCGAACTCCACCTTCCACGCACGCTCAAGCGGAACTCCGGCCATGGTTCGCCACTGAAACCGGCGGTCGCGGTCAGGCGGGGAACTTGGGCGAGCCGCCGCCCCACCAACTCCGGTTGCACGGGCGCAGCGGTTACGCGTGCATCGGAGAACAGAAAGCTCAACTCACCACGCCAGTTCGTCGCCGGGGCCCACCTCGCGCGACCCTCGACGCCGCGCACGCGGATGCGCGCGAGATTGAGGCGCTGCCGGCTCACGAGCGTCGGAGTGGTGGCGAGAGTGACGTTGGCCACCGCGTCGCGCAGCTCATTGACGAAGCCCGTGAGCGACACGCTCAGCGGACCGCGATGGTGTTCAACGCCGCCCTCGAGCCCGCGCAGCGTCTCGGGCGAAAGCGCGGGATTTGCCTCGGTGTTCGTGTTGCCGACTCGAAACGGGCGGTAGAGTTCGTTCAGGGTTGGAACGCGAAAGGCGGTGTAGGCCGCAGCGCGCAGTGTCCAATCTTGCGTCGGACGCCAGTTGAGCCCGGCGGTCGTGTTCCAGGCCAGGTCGCGCTGCGCGGGAAAAATTTCATCCCGCATGCCCGCGCCGGTGCGGCGGTCAACTTCCCGGCGGTGGCCATCTGTGTTCGCCCAGGCGTCGGCGCGCACCTGCAGCGCGGCAGTGAGCGTTTCGCGCACGGTTTCCTCGAGCCCGACGAACGCGCCGGCGAAGCGTTGCGTGCCGCCCGCAAAGCGCCGCCGCGTGAACGCACCGCCGCTGAACAGGAAATCCTCGCGCGTCTCTCCACGGACCTGGCGGTAATCCACACCGGCCGTGATTTGGCGGGCGCTCTCGCGGCGGCTGAAGGTTGCGCTGCCGCCGAAGGCGTCTGCGGGCACGTCGAATTGATCGTTGGCGGGATTTTCGGTCGTGCGATCGGCGCTGACTGCAGAAAAAAAACTGCGGAACGTCTGATTCTGGCGGTAGAGCGTCGCGGCCCATTCTCCGGACGTCGTGGCACCGCGCAGGGTCAGTGCGCCGAAGCTGGCGCGGCTCGCGTTGCGTTGGAGCGTCGTGCCGTTTTCCCGGTCTTCCGCGAATTGCCGCAACGTGAGCGTCGCGTCCACGGCCCCGAGCGAGCGCTGCGCTTGGAGCTGCACGACTTGGTTGTCGGTCGCGAGCGGACGGTCCACGCCGCCGCGTTCGTGCGGCAGCAGCGCCATGAAGCCGTCCGTCGCAAACGCGCGCGCGTCCACCCGCAATGCCAGCGGTCCGCTGCTCGTGGAGAGCGCGAGGTCGGCGCGGCGCGTGCCGAGCTCGCCCGCCTGCCAACGGATTTCGCGCTGCGCCCGAGTCGGCGGGACGCCGTAGAGTGCCACGGTGCCGCCGAGAGCGGCGTTGCCCCACGCGGTCGAGCCGCCGCCGTGCCGCACTTCCGCACCCGACAGCGCGAGCACGGGCACCTGACTCCATGCGACCCAGCCGCCGAAAGGATCGTTGAGCGGCACGCCATCGAGCAATACGAGCGAGCGGCTCGCCCCGCTTGGCCCGATTCCCCGCAACGAGACGCCCTGCGCCGTGGGGTTGGCCGCGAGGCTGCTGGATCGTCGGAACAAGCTGAACGCAGGATCCGCCCGCAGCGCGTCGTCGAGCGTCGGTGCCGCCGTCAGCTCGGCTGAAGCAAAGGTGCGCAGCAGCACGGGTTGGAGCGAAGAGGCGGCGCCGGCGCGGTCCGCCGTCACGGCGAAAGGCGCGAGCTGCTCGATCGCGGCGAGGCTGGCTGAAGTGGTGAGGAACAGGAGGAACAGTCGGGCCCGGTGCATCGCGGATCAGCATTCAATCCGGTTTTCCGCCGACCGCCAACCCGGTGATTTCTGGTCCGGCGCACCGGGCTGCGCCAGACCGGCGGTGACGTGGGCAGCGGTGGCGGGTGGCCTCCGGGGATGGAAGTCGCTCGCGCGTGGCGGAGGGAGGGCGCTGAGCGTCGTCCCAGCTCCCGCTTAAATTGCGACCGGCTCGCCGCCGTTGAGTGCCGACCGGTAACACGCATCCATGACCTGTTGCGTGAGCAGGGACCACTTGGGCCAATCCTCATTCAATTTGCCGCTCGCGACTGCGGCTGTGAAATTCCGAAACATCGCGGCATCGGGCGCGAGAGCCGGCTCCGCAATCGGCTCTCCGGCGACGCAAACGGCAGCGCCGTTGAGCAGGTAGTGGGAATCGCGGTGTTCGCGCGGGTGAACAAAGTCCTCCAGCCGCAACCAGCCCGCGGTGCCGGAAAATTGCGCCCACTGCTGATTCGGGCAGCGAAATGAGCAATGAAAGCCGCCCGACGCGCCATCCGGATAGTGGAGTTCTCCTGAAAATTCCAGGGGCACTCCGGGGCTTTCTGCCGTGGCGCCATGACTCGAGTGGATCAGTCCCGTGACACTCGCGGGCAATCGCCAGCGCATCGCCCAGAGCGAGAGCCGCAGGCAATACCAGCCGAGGTCGCCGAGGCAGCCGTGCGGTTCGAGCGTGGTCTGCGCGCGAATGTTGGTCGCCGTGAAATCCGGCGCGCCGGCAAAGCTGAACATCGACTGCACGCGTCGCAGCTCGCCGAGCGGCGACGGTGTCCCGTCGAACAGGGCGCGCAGGTGCGCGAGCCGCGGGTGATGCATGAACATGACGCCGTCCATGAATTGCACGCCATTACGCCGGCACGCATTCAGCACATTTTCCAATTCCGGAGCACTGCACGCGGCTGGTTTTTCGCCGAGCACGTGTTTACCGGCTTCGGCCGCCTGGACGATCCATTCCGCGCGCAGCCCGGTGGGCAGCGGGATGTAAACGGCATCAACCTCGGGCGAGGCGAGCAACTCCTCGTAGCTGCCGAACGCGACCGGCACCCGAGGCATCGGCGTCGTCAATTGATTCTCGTCCACAAATCGCTGCGCGCGCGCCTGGTCGCGGCTGGCCAGAGCGGTGACGACGTTGGTGCCGGACGCGTGAAGCGCGCGCCAGTTTTGTCGGCAAATGTTGGCCGTGCTGAGAAATCCCCAACGCAACGGACGTGAGATTGCGGCATGCGACATGGGCAAACGTGATGAACAAGCATGGCCGGCCGGTGCTTCGTCGCCAAGCGCCGATCGGCGGAGCGGGTTCCGGTTGCGTCGCTCCCGGTGGCGGCCGGGCGGGCGTGGGGTGAAGTGGACGGTGCTTTGGGGGCTGGACCCGCGAGCGGGGAAGAGCGAAGTGCGCTACGCTCTCGCGATGACACTCTGCAGCGGCGCATTGGGGCTGGGGAGAATTGGCGGCGGCTTCGGCGGCTGGGTGCTGACCGCCACTTTCGCCGCGGTCGCCGCCATGGCGACGCCTGCGGAGCGGGTGCTCCGTGTGGCGGCCGATCCGGACAATCTGCCGTTTTCCAATGCGCAGGGTGAGGGATTTGAAAACGAATTGGCCGAGCTGCTCGCGCGCGAATTGCGCGCGCGTCTCGATTACGTCTGGCGCACGCCCCGGCAGGGCGGTCTGTGTGCGGCGCTGCGGTCGGGCGAGGCCGACGTCGTCATCGGTATTCCTCTCGGCGGCGGTGCACTTGCGACGACGAGGCCCTATTACGCTTCGACCTACGTTTTCGTTTACCGGCGCGATGCAATGTCCGTCTCGAGTTTCGACGATCCTGTGCTGCGCGTCCTGCGCGTCGGCGTGCAAATGACGGGCCGCGACCTCGGCGACGCGCTGCCGGTGCATGCGCTCATCGCGCGCGGCGTGCTGGAAAATATCCGCGGCTACGCGTGCTGGGACGAAGCGAGCGGCGCGATGGCTTCGAGCGAAATCATCCGGGCGGTGGCCAGCCGCGAGATCGACGTCGCGGTGGCGTGGGGGCCGGTGGCGAGCTATCACGGCGCCCGCCAATCCGTGCCGCTCGAACTCGTCCCGGTGTCGCCCGAGCGCGACGGGCCGAATCTGCCCTTCGTGTTCCGCATCGGGGTGGGCGTGCGAAAAGCGGACGGATCGCTGCGCCGCGAAATCGACCAGGTTCTCCTCCGCTGCCAGCGAGAGATCGCCTCGATTCTCGAAAAAGCCGGCGTCCCGTGCGTGCCGGCTGAAGTGCCGGCGCTGTCCTTCCTGTCCCCCCACGCGCCGCTCTGAAGCCGGCGGCGGCGAGAGCCGCAAACCCGCAGGAGGTGAGACGCGGAGCAGCCGCGATTTATTGCTTTGGCCTTTGGTCTTTTGCTGGTTGGAATTTTCGCATGAATTCGATGACAGGCTTTGGCCGCGGTGCGGCGAACATTGGGACGCACAACATCACCGTGCAGGTGAATTCGGTGAATCGCCGCGGGCTCGACCTTTCCGTGTCGCTGCCGGATGCCTGGGAAACGCTTGAAGGGGCGGTGAGCGAGGCCGTGCGCAAGGTCGTCGCGCGCGGCAAGGTGCACGTCGTCGTCGAAGTGGACGGGGGCGCCCTGGGGGCGGAGTGGGACGAGGACGCGATTGGCGAGACACTCGACCGGTTGAAGGATCTCGCGGAGTCGCGCGGCGTGCCGTTTCAGCCATCGGCGGAGCTGCTCTGGGAAATCGCGAATTCGCAGAGCGGTGAAGGCCAGCTCGGCGAGGCGGAAGATGTGTGGCCCGCGGTGGAGCAGGCGCTCAATGCCGCGCTGCGCGGGCTTGGCGCCATGCGAGCCCGGGAGGGCGAGGCGCTGCTGGTGGATTTTCTGGGCCGGCTCGGCAAGCTGCACACCAACGTGGAGGCGGTCGCGCTGCGCGCCGCGCAGGTGCCGGTGAATTATCGCGAGCAGTTGATGCAGCGGCTGCGCGCGGGCGGACTGGAACTCGACCTGAACGACGAGCGCGTCCTGAAGGAAGTGGCGTTGTTTGCCGACCGCGCCGACGTGACCGAGGAGATCACCCGGTTGCGGAGTCACCTCGGTCAACTGAAGGATTTGTTGCGCAGCGAAGGTGAAGTCGGGCGCAAGGCGGAGTTCATCCTTCAGGAAATTGGCCGCGAGGTGCACACGATCGGCAGCAAGGCGAACGACCTCGCGATCAGCCAACGGGTGATCGAGTGCAAGAACGAGCTCGAGCGGGTGAAGGAGCAAATCGCGAACGTCGAGTAAAACGCTCACGCGGGTGGGCCTAGACCCGGGCGCTCCGCGCGGCGGCGACGGAGTTACGGCCTCACCTTGCTATTTTTCGCCCACCGGCTCCGCCGGCTGTTTGAGCGACCACACGATGTAGCCGAAGACGCCGCACACGATGCCCATGTCAGCGACATTGAACGAGGGGTAGATGTAGCTACCGAAGTGGAAATCCAGAAAGTCGATCACGTGACCGTGCAGAATTCGGTCGGTGAGATTGCCGGCGGTGCCACCGCAGAGTCCGCCGAAGCAAAGCTGGGCGAACGGTGAGCGCAGGCCGAGCGAGTGGCGCCAGAAATAGATCGCGACGAGCGTGAGGATGGCGAGTCCGGCGAGCCACGGGCCCCGGCCGGACAGGATGCTCCAGGCGGCTCCGGTGTTGCCGACATGCACGAGGTTGAAGAAATCCTCGACGATGACGATGTGGCGCGGCGGACCGTAAGTGGGAAAGGGGAGCTTGGCCGCGATCAGCGTCTTGGTGAGCTGGTCGAGGACATAGACGACGAATGCGACTACCCACAGGCGCCGGTAGGCGAAGACCCGATCAATCTTGGAAGGCGGATTGCGAGCGACGGATTGCGGAACCGCGGCACTGGCGGATGCCGAGGTCGAAATGGGGTGGTCTGGTTTCAATCCGAAATCCGCCATCGCGGTCCATCATGAACTCACTCGTCGCCGCCCGAATCGTCGTCGGCCATTTTGCCGCCGCCTTCCTCGTCGGCGCTGTCGCCGAAGAGGCCCCCGCGCTGCTGGGAGCGGTGGGAGTGGCGTTCGACGTTTTTCTGCGCCTCGGCGGTGTAGCGGGTGAACGGCACGGCGAGGAGTCGTTCCTTCGCGATCGGCTTTTGCGAAAGTTCACAGATGCCGTAGCTGCCGTCGTGGATGCGCTTGATGGCCGCTTCGATTTCGGCGAGCGCTTCCTGCTCGCTCGAGACGAGGGAGAGGGCGAAGTCGCGATCGAAAGTGTCGGTGCCCGC
>PNJQ01000066.1 GCA_013821985.1 Opitutus sp. | reverse complement strand
GGAAGAGATACTTGTTGCCGCCCGAAAAACCCACGACTTCGTGCGGGAACACCGGGCCGACGATGATGAGCTGGTCGTAATCGAAAACGCGCCGGTTGATGTGCACCGGAACATCCATGGCGAACAATCCGCCGGAGAGTGTCTTGATCTCTTCGGCGGGGATTGCGCCGAGATCGCGCAACGCGGCGGGGTTGTTCCACTCGTGGTTGATGAACTCGACGCTGCGATAAGTGCTGGCTCGCTCGCTCGCGGAGATTTCCACGCGGGCGTTGATCGCGTCGTCGGGCATCGCGGGGTGCGTGCCGAGGGCGATCATGACATCGAATTTCTTCGTCACCCCGCCCAGCTGGGCGAAAAGCGACTTGAACATCAGTCCGACTGGCGCGGTGCGGGTGCCGTCGGGAATGATGAGGCAGATGCGGCGATCGCGGTAGGCCGCGGCGGGGCAGGCCTGGGCGACGAGGGTGCGGACCTGGTCCTCGGTGAGCGAGGCACCGGGGGCGGCGGAGAGTTGGTGGGGAGCCGGCATTGCTAATAAATATAAAGCTGATGGGTTTCGCCCGTGCAATGCCGATCTCTCAGCGTGGATGCGCGGATCAGGCGGCGGAGTTCTGCCGGCCGGTGTAGCCGAGGCTGCGACCGAGTTCGTTCGCGGCGTTGATCACCATGCTGGCGATTTCCGGGATGCGCTCTTTGGGGAAGCGGACGGTGGCGGCGGTGATGCCGATGGCCGCGACCACTGTTCCATCCGACGAGAAGACGGGAGCAGCGAGGCAGCGGACACCCGGGTGGTATTCCTCGTTGTCGAGGCTGTAGCCGCGTTTGCGCGTGAGTTCGATTTCGCGTTTGATTTCGGCGGGCACGGTAAGCGTCTGCGCCGTCCGGCGGCCGAGTGCACTTTTGCCGAGAACTTCGGAGAATCGGTGGGCGTGCACGAAAGCCAGGAAGATTTTCCCCGTGGATGAACAGTGCAATTCCGCGAGGTAGCCCGGGCGGGACGCGGCGCGCAGCGGGTGCGGGCTGTCCTGCACGGCGACGATAAGCGCGCGGTCGTCGCATGGGATCGCAAGGTGTGACGTTTCAACCGTCGCCGCGGTGAGCTGCTGGAGCACAGGCAGTGCGGCGGTGCGGATTTCCGTGCCGGCGAGCGAGGCATTGCCGAGGTGGATGAGCACCGGGCCGAGTTCGAAGCGTCCCTCGACCTTGCGCACGTAGCCTTCGAGTTGGAGCGTGGCCATGATGCGCAGCGTCGTTGTCACCGGGATCTTCAGCGTGCGGGCGATGTCCGCGGCCTTGAACCCGTCGGCGCTCGTGCCGAGGAGTTTCATGATGTCGCAGGCATTCCGAAGATTGGGAATGACGTAGCGCTCGAGGGATTGGGAGGGGTCCTCCGGAGTGGGGCGGGGGCGTTTCATGGGTGGTCCGATTTTTTGCGCAAGGGCAGGCGAGGGCAAGAGTCGGCCCGGCCGGATTTTTTTGTTGCCAGCAGCGTGGGGAGTTCACATATGAATAGCAAGTTCATTAGTGAACCCGCGTGTCATCCCTGCCGACCCCCGTTGGCATCGCGCTTTCTGCGAACTGCACCTTTCACCCTAACCCCCGCAAACTATGCAATCGACCCTGCACGCGTGCCGGCATTTCGCCGCGCGTTTGATTCAAGGTATCTCCGCGCGACGCTTCCTCGCGTTCGCGGCTCTCGGCCTCGCGGTTCTGGCCACCGGCCTCGTCCCTGTCCAAGCGCAGGATGCCACTGGCGTCGTGACCGGACGCGTTCAAAACGCCGTCTCGGGCAAGGCGCTCAATCTCGCCCGCGTGACCGTCGCCGGCGCCTCGCGCGAAACGTTCACCAATGAGTATGGTGAATACCGCATCGCCGGCCTGCCCGCCGGTCAGGCGACCCTGACGTTTAGCTACACGGGCATGGAGGCGCAGTCCGTCCAGGTGGAAGTCGTCGCCGGCCAGGAAACGGCGCGCGATGTCAACCTCTCCTCCGGCCGCGTGGCGTCCCTTGAAAACGAGGCGATCACACTCGATGCCTTCGTCGTCACTTCGGAACGCGACACGAACGCCGCAAACATCGCGGCGAACGAGCAGCGCTACTCCGCCAACATCAAGAACGTGATCTCCGCCGACGCGTTTGGCGATGTGACGGAGGGCAACGTGGGCGAGTTCATGAAGTTCCTCCCCGGCGTGAGCGTTGACTATGTCGCCGCTGACGTCCGCACGATGTCCATCCGCGGCTTCGCGGATAATTTCACCTCCGTATCCGTCAACGGCGCCCGCATGGCGTCCGCTTCGTCAGGTGCGGCGAGCCGCTCGTTCGAGTTCGAGCAGGTTTCCATCAACAACGTCGCGCGCGTCGAAGTTTCGAAGGCCCCCACGCCTTCGATGCCGGCCGACTCGCTCGGTGGCGCGGTGAACCTGATCAGCAAAAATGCCTTCGAGCGCAAAGGAACGCAGTTCAAGTATCGCGCCTACATTTCCGCGAACAGCGAGGATCTCGACTTCTTCAAGAAGACGCCCGGACCGATGGACGAGAAGACCTTCAAGGTCCTGCCCGGTTTCGACTTCGACCTGACGATCCCGTTCTCGAAAACCTTCGGCGTCGTCATCACCGGTCTGTCCTCGAACCAGTTCAACGAGCAGCACCGCACGCAGACGGTCTATAATCACGCGCAAGCGGGCGCCACGCCGGCGAACCCCTATCTGCAGCAATACGTTTTCCAGGACGGACCGAAGAACACCTTCCGCGACTCGCTCAGCGTGAAGGCCGACTGGAAAGTCGCCCCCGGCCACGTCATCTCCGCCAACTGGCAGTCGAATTACTACCTGTCCCAGTTCGGCAATCGTAACTACAACTTCAACGTCGGCACCTCGGCGACGTCCACCCCGTCGGGTGGCCTTCCGTTGAGCTACAATTCCTCCAGCGTCACCGGCGCCGCCGGCCGCGGCACGCTCACTGGCGAAATGTCCGTGCGCGACAAATACGGTCTGACCAATGCCGCCGTCATGAATTACCGCTTCACCGGCGAACGCTGGGAAGTCGATGCCAACGCCAACTATTCGCAGTCCAAGACCTGGTATCGCGACGGTGGCCGCGGTCACTTCAGCTCGGTCCGCACGTCGCTCGTCGGCGTGAACCGCCTCAGCTACGAAGGCATCACCGAGGAACGTCCGTCCATCATCCGCGCCTACAACGCCGCGGGCACGGAACTCGATTGGACGAACATTGCGAACTTCAACATCACGCAGGGTCGCGTGAACCCCATCGACGCCCGCGACACCATCACTGGCATCGACCTGAACGCCAAACGCGAGTTCGACACTTCGTTCCGCAGCGCGTTCAAGGCCGGCATCTCCGTCCGCCAGCAGGAACGCGACATCAAGCGCTGGGACCAAACCTGGACCTACAACGGCTTGAACGGTTCGACGAATGCGCTCGGGTTCATGGATACCGACTACGCGAACCAAGACCCGCATTTCGGCCTGCCGCGCGTCAACTATGTCGACCCGTATCTTCTTTGGTCCACCTGGCAGTCGAACCCGAGCCTGTTCACGCAATCGGCCACGCAGCAGCGCGACGCCGAGCGCTTCCGCCGGATGAATTCGCAGAAGCTCGAGGAAACCGTCACTGCCGCCTACGTGCAGGGCGAGTTCAAGTTCATGAACAACCGGCTCACCGTCGTCACCGGCGCCCGCCTCGAAAAGACCGAGGATGACGCGCGCGGTCCGCTGGTCACCGGTTCCACCGCCACGTTGGCGCTCGTGGAAGCCAACGTCCTCGAGCGCGGCTTCCAAGTGAACCGTTCCTACGATGACATCTACCCGAGCTTGCACGCGACGTTCGAGATCACGCCCGACCTGCTCGCGCGCTTCGCCTACGCCCACACGCTCGGCCGCCCGGACATGTCGAGCATTCTGCCGTCCGTGCGCATCAACGACACGAGTGCCACGTTCAACGACGGCTTGGGCAACATCGAGCCGTTCACGGTCATCGAGACCACAGGCGATCTCCAGCCCTGGCAGTCGCGCGGCCTCGACCTCGCGCTCGAATACTACGCGCCTTCCGGCGGCATCATCACCGCTGGCGTCTTCCGCAAGGAGATCACGGACTTCTGGGGCACGTTCGTTTCCTCCGTCAATCAGGCTGATGTCGATCGTCTCGACCTGCCGGTTTCCGCGATCGGCTATACGCTGCGCCGTCCGACCAACATCGGCGACGCCACCATCTCCGGCATGGAGTTCAGCGTGAATTACCCGCTGAAGTTCCTCCCTGGCGTCGGTCAATACCTGAGCGCGTTCGCCAACGGCACGAAGCTCAAGCTCGAGGGCGCCAACGAGGCGGACTTCGACAAGTTCATCACCGAGTCCGCCAGCTGGGGCGTCACCTACAGCCGCAAGCCGGTCGTCGTGGCCCTCAAGTGGAACTATCGCGGGCGTCAGCGCCTGGACGAACAGTCCGGCGGCCAATACGGCGTCGGCACCGGCTTCCGCGAATACTATGCCCCGCGCATCTTCACCGACATCAACGCGGAATATCAGTTCAGCAAGCGCGTCACGGTGTTCGCCAGCGCACGCAACATCTTCAACGTGCAGCAGAAGCTCCAGCGCTATAACGACGCCACGCCGGACTACGCCAAGACCTACCGCATCGAGGAGTTCGGCGTTCAGTTCGCCGCGGGCATCAAGGGCACCTGGTAACAATTGCTGGTCTAGGACTCACATTCATTCCAGCACCGGTCCGCTCTCGGGCGGACTGTGGGGGAGGTCCGCCAGCCAGCAATGGCTGGCGGACTTTTCACTTTTATTCGAAAATTACAGCGCCGCTTGAACGCTCGCTCACCCAGTCCGCTACTTCGCGCCCTCCTCGCCGGGCTACTGCTCGCCGGCCCGGTCACCTTGCCGGCGCAAACGGCGTCCGAAGAACCGCCGCTGCGCCTCGATCCGCTGAACGTCACCACCAGCGAGGACGACGAGGATTACGACGTCACCGGCATGGGTTCGCTCGAGGAACAGATGCGCGACGAGCCGTTCGCCAACGATCTCATCCGCCTGTCCGACTTCACGCTTGAAGACGGCATGGCGCTCGAACTCGCGGGTGAACTCGCGGTCGTCGCGAATCCGAATCCCGCCGAACGCATCTCCGGCGAGGAACGGCTGAATCTCCGCGGTTTTCCGACGCCGTCGATGCGCAACGGTTTCGTGCAACTCGGCGTCTCCGAATTTCTCAACACCGCGCGCACCGTCGTCATCCAGGGTCCGCTCGTGCCCGTGCTCGGGCGCGCCGCACCGGGCGGCATTCAGGACATGCAAACGGCCCGCCCGCGCAACAAAGCGCAACAACGCGCCGAAGCGCAGCTCACCACGCGCGACCGCCAGCGCGCGCAGTTCGAGATCACCGGCCCGGTCGTGAAGAAAAAAGCGTGGCACCGCCTCGCCTTCGACTGGCAGCGCCGCACCGGCCCGGAGCAATTTGCCCGCGAAGAATCGCTCCTGCTCAGCACCGCGCTGACGTGGAAGCACAGTCGCACCGCCAGCACGCTGCTGTCCGCCGATTTCCGCGATATCCACGCGCGCGTCACGCCCGGCATCCCGGAATATCGTCCGGCGGGCGGCGGACTCATCGTGGGTCCTTATCTTCCGCTCGCGCTCTTCAACGCCAACGGCCCCGATGCGGCCGTGCGCCGACGCAGCGCGATCCTCGGCGTGCAATTCGACGGCCAGCCGTCCCGGTCGCTCGCCGTCCGCGCCAACGTCGAGGCGTGGTGGCGCAACGTCGGACAGGACCGGTTCACGACCTCGGTGCTTTCGCTCGACACCGGCGTGTTCGAGGGCACGCGCGAACCGCGGCACATTTCTCAGCCCCAGCACGCGGTCGTGACGCAGGTCGAGTTGACCGGCCGCTTTCGCGCCCTGCGCGCCGAGCACAAGCTGCTCGTCTCCGCGAGTCACACTTGGGGCCGCTACGGGCGCGAGGAGCGAGCGTTGCCGAGTGCCGTGCGCGATGCACTGCCACTCAGCGTGCGGCGCTTCGATCCGCTGGCGCCCGACTATTTTGCGCCGGGTTTTGATCCCGCGATCTATTCACGGGTGCAGACAGATCGCACCGAGTTTGCGCGCTATGCGGCCTTCGAGGTGAGCGATCGCATGGCGTTCGCTCGTGGTCGCTGGGTCGCATCGACGGGTCTGCGTTACGACGGCGTCGATCTCACCGTGGAGGATAATCGCGCCGGAGCCGCGCGTCCGCGGCTGTCTGACACGGCCGCGCAGCTCAGCTACCATGCGGGACTCAATTGGCAGGCGAAGCCGAGCCGCCTCCTGTTGTTCACGAGCATTAGCACGGCGTTCGATCCTTCCACCCGCGTCGATGCGCGGACGGGTCGCATCCAGGACAACGAAACCACGCTCGGCTACGAAATCGGCGCCAAGGGCCGCTCGGCCAAAGGCGCGCTCGACTACAGCGCCGGCGCTTTCGTCCTCTACAACCGGCACATCTCCCGCCGCAACCCGCTCTACGACGACCCGATCTTCGACGCCAACCAGACGCAGCCGCAACTTGTCGCGGCGGGCGAGGAGCGTTACCAGGGAGTGCGCGCGGAAATGAAGTGGCAGATCGCCAAGCCCGTTTCGCTGATGTTGCGCGGCGTTCATTTGCAAGCGATCACCACCGCCTCGCCGGACTTGCCGCAGGAAGTCGGCCGCGCCATCTCGCGCCTGCCCGACACGACCGCCACCGCGCAACTGCGTCACCGCTCGACGAATCCCAAGGGCGGCTACTTCAGCTCACTCACCTGGCAATATGTGGCGGGCTACGTTGCCAACTACGCGGATTCGCGGCGCGCGTTGCTCGAATTTCCGGGCTACGGCCTCGTTCACGCCAGCGGCGGCCGGGCCTGGCGCGGCAAGACGCGCACGCTCGAACTCGAGGCCGGCGTGCGCAACGCGCTCGACCGCGATCTCGTCGCGAGCAACGCCCGCCTCGGCGCTGCGCGCGAATTTACGTTCACCACGCGACTGCTTTTTTGACCATGACTGCGCGACTGTCCTTCTTCGTCGGTTGCGCGCTCGCGCGCAACTTCGGCCGGTTCGTGGCGAGCAAGCTCGCCACCGGCGTTGCTTCGCCCGCGGAAAATTCCCTGGAGGCCGCCAGTCCCTCGGCGCCGCCGGTGCCGCGCTCGCCGCGGCGACGGAGCGCCGCCCTCCAGCTGGCGGTCAGTTCTCTCTTCGCCGCCGTGGCGTTCGCCCAACCCGCCGACGTCACCGTCGCGGCCGACGGGACCGGGCAATACACGTCACTGCAGGAGGCGATCAGCGTGGCGCCGATGCAGACCGACACGCGGGCACCGCGCTGGGTCATCCGCGTGAAGCCCGGCACCTACCGCGAGCGCATCTACGTGCAACGGGAGCGCGGGCACATTCGCGTCGTGGGCGACGATGCCGCGACGACGATCGTGGAATTCAACCTCCACGCCGGTCTCGCAGGCCCCGACGGAAAACCGATCGGCACATTCCGCACGCCGACCGTGCAGATCGATGGCGATGGGATGATCTGGGAAAACATCACGTTCGCCAACACCGCAGGGCCGGTCGGCCAGGCGCTCGCGCTGCGCGCCGACGGCGACCGGCTCGAATTTCGCCGCTGCCGCTTCCTCGGCTGGCAGGACACGATTCTGCTGAACCGCGGTCGTCATTATTTCGAGGACTGCCATATCGAGGGTCACGTCGATTTCATTTTCGGCGCCGCCACTGCCTGGTTTGAACGCTGCCAAATCCATGTTTTGCGCGACGGTTACATCACGGCCGCCTCCACTCCGCAGGGGCAGGCGCACGGTTTCGTGTTTGCGAATTGCCGCATCACGGGCACGGAGGGCGCCCGGACTTATCTCGGTCGCCCGTGGCGGGAATTTGCGCGCACGGTTTTTTTGCGCACGCAAATGTCCGACGCGGTGCGACCGGCGGGCTGGCACAACTGGAACAAGCCGCACGCGGAGCAGACGACTTTCTATGCGGAGTTCGGCAACACCGGCGCGGGCGCGGCTCCGGCGGAACGCGCTCCATGGGCGCGCGCGCTGACGGCGGACGAGGCAGCGGAATTTTCCGTCGAAAAAGTGTTGGCCGGCCCGGATGGCTGGAATCCCGGCGCGACCGCGCACGTCGCCACCGCACCGTGGCGGCCGGACCTCGGCGATGGCACCTACCGCAATCCTGTCATCGACGCCGACTACTCCGACCCCGACGCGGTGCGGGTGGCGACGATTTTTGGATGACCTCGTCGAGCTTCAGCCACGTGCCCGGTCTGCCGATTCTGCATTCCCGCGATCTCGTGAACTGGACGCTCGTCACACACGCGCTGCCGCGCCTCGTGCCCGAGGCGGCATTCGCCACGCCGCAACCGGGCAAGGGCGTCTGGGCGCCCGCGCTGCGATTTCACGAGGGGAAATTCTGGCTCTACTATCCGGATCCTGATTTCGGCATTTCTCTCGTCACCGCCACGGATCCGCGCGGGCCGTGGAGCGCGCCGGTGTTGGTCGCGCCCGGTCGCGGGCTGATCGACCCGTGTCCGCTGTGGGATGACGACGGCCAGGTGTATCTCATCCATGCGTGGGCGAAGAGCCGCGCAGGCTTCAACAACGTGCTGACGCTGCTCCGCCTCGACGCGAGCGGCACGCGCGTCGTCGAGGACCTCGGCGTCGTGATCGATGGCAACCAATTCCCCAATTATTCGACGCTCGAGGGACCGAAATTTCACCGGCGCAACGGCTGGTATTACGTCTTCGCGCCCGCGGGCGGCGTGAAGACCGGGTGGCAATCCGTGTTTCGCGCGAAGAAGGTCCGCGGTCCCTACGAGGCGCGCATTGTGCTCGATCAAGGCAAGACGCCGATCAACGGCCCGCACCAAGGCGCGCTCGTTGACACTCCGGCGGGGCAGGAGTGGTTCCTGCATTTTCAAGACAAGGATGCCTACGGACGCGTCGTGCACTTGCAGCCCGTGCGCTGGCACGACGACTGGCCAATCATCGGCGAAGACCCTGACGGCGACGGCCGCGGTCAGCCGGTGTTGATGCACGCGAAGCCGGAATTGCCGCTCCAGCCGCCGGCCGCGCCGGCCACATCCGACGAGTTCGAAGCTCGCGCGTTGGGCCTGCAATGGCAGTGGCAGGCGAATCCCGGTGCGGATTGGGCCGCGGTGGAGCAGGGGGAGCTCCGCCTGGCCGCCCATGCACCGGCGCAACCGAATCTCTGGGCGGCACCGTATGCGTTGCTCCAGAAGTTTCCCGCCGAGAATTTTGTTGTCACGACCCGTGTGCGTGTGGGCGAGAACACGCGGGCCGGTCTGCTCGTCTTCGGTTCCGATTACGCCTGGCTCGGGGTGGAGCGTCGCGGGGCGGAGTCACGCCTCGTCTTGAAGCGATGCCTCAAGGCGGAAGTGGGCGGTGGGGAAGAGGAGTTGGCGTCGGTGCCGGTGGACGGCCCGGCTTGGAGTTTCCGCCTGGTGGTGGAGAGCGGCGCGCATTGCCGCTTCAGCTACAGCGCCGACGGCGTTCGCTTCACCGAGCTGCCCTTCGAATTCACCGCCCAAGCTGGACGGTGGGTGGGGGCGAAAATGGGGCTGTTCGCCGAGCGACTCGGCGAGGCGGCGGGCGGCGCGAGCAGTGACTGGTTCCGCGTCGAGGGAGGAGAGGCGCGATGAAGCGTCCCGACGGCATTTCCCCTCTGACAAATTGCCCCGCCGCGGACGAAAATCTCCTTGCCCGGTTGCAGCGAAAACTTCATATATGAAACACACGTTCATTAGCGAACTATTGCACTCTTCGGTTCGAGCCCCGCTTTGCTGGCGGTCCGGCTCCCAGTTTTTCTGAATTTTCGGATTACGCCCCAACCCCGGTTCCCCATGGAAATCATTTCCGCCACCGACCTGCGCAGTTATGCGCGCATGTCTTCCGCTGAGCTCCGCTCGTCCTTTCTCTTGGACGGGCTCTTTCAACCCGGTCAACTGACCCTGCGCTACTGGGAGACTGATCGCGCGGTCGTGGGCGGCGCCGTGCCCGGGCGCAGCAAGCTCACGCTCGGCACCGCGCGCGAACTGGCCGCCACTTATTTCTGCGAGCGGCGCGAGCTTGGCGTCATCAACATTGGCGGGGCGGGCAGTGTCGAGGTGGACGGCACGAGCTACGCGCTCGGCAACCTCGACTGCCTCTACGTGGGTCGCGGCGCGAAAAAAATCATGTTCGCCTCCAAGCGCGCCGCGCAGCCCGCGAAGTTCTACCTGCTCAGCTACCCCGCGCATACGACGCACCCGACGACACTCGCGCGACACGACGACATCAACGGCACGGCGCTCGGTGCGCCCGAGACCGCGAACGACCGCACACTCTACAAGTTCATCCACGCGGGCGGCATCAAGAGCTGCCAACTCGTGATGGGCGTCACGATTCTCAAGTCGGGCAGCATCTGGAACACGATGCCGCCGCACACGCACACGCGCCGCTCGGAGGTTTATCTCTACTTCGACGTGCCGGAGAACGCCGCGGTGTTTCACTTCATGGGCCAGCCGGACGAGACGCGCCACCTCGTCGTGCGCGATCGTCAGGCCGTGCTCTCACCGCCGTGGTCGATCCACAGCGGGGCCGGCACCGACAGCTACGGCTTCATCTGGGGCATGGGCGGCGAAAACCAGGATTTCTCCGACATGGACCCCGCACCGATTGCCACGCTGCGCTGACCGCGCACCGCTTCCGCCGCTCCTTCCCTCCTTCTCCGCTTCATGTCCTCCTTGATCGATCGTTTCAGACTCGACGGCAAAACTGCCCTGGTCACCGGCGCGGCCCGGGGACTGGGCCAAGCCTACGCGGAGGCGCTCGCTGAAGCGGGCGCCGATGTCGTGCGGGTGGACATGAGCCACAGTGCCGAGACCGAGGCGCTGGTCAGCCGGCACGGTCGCAAGACGTCCTGGATCCAGGCCAATCTGGCCGAGCGCGACTCGATTCCCCGCGTCATCGCCGAAGCCAAGCAGCTCACCGGCCGTCTCGACATTCTCGTCAACAACGCCGGCATCATCCGCCGCGAGGATTTTCCCAAGTTCACCGAGAAGGATTGGGACGACGTGATCGATGTGAACCTGAACGCCGTGTTCTTCCTCAGCCAGGCCTTCGTGCGCGAACTGCTCGCCGCCGGCCGTCCGGGAAAAATCATCAACATCGCCTCAATGCTGTCGTTCCAAGGCGGCATTCGCGTGCCGTCCTACACCGCGTCGAAGAGCGCGGTGATGGGCCTGACCCGCCTCATGGCCAACGAACTCGCCGTGAACGGAATTAACGTCAACGCCATCGCCCCCGGCTACTTCGCGACCGACAACACCGCGCAGTTGCGCGCGGACGAAAAGCGCAATCAGGCGATCCTCGATCGCATCCCCGCCGGCCGCTGGGGCACACCGGACGATTTGAAAGGCGCCGTTGTTTTCCTCGCTTCCGAAGCTTCCGACTACGTGAACGGCTACACCATCGCCGTCGATGGCGGTTGGCTCGCCCGCTGATTTTTCCTCCACGCTATGCACTCCCTTCGACTTGCCGCGACTTTGTTCGCGCTGCTCGCGCCCGGCTCGGCTTCGGCTGCCGGGAAGGCTGTCATCACTGTCAGTCACTCCCTCGATCTCGCCCGTCCCTCGGAGACGATCACCGTGCCGTGGTCGGAGATAAATAAAGTTCTTCCGGGCGCGCTGCTGCAACGCATCGCCGTGAAGGATTCGTCCGGGCGCGTGCTGCCGTATCAGGTCACCAACGTCGCGCCGCAGGCCAAGGACCCGAAAGGCGAGGGCGTCGCCTACGGTGAGTTGATTTTCCAACACGACTTCGCCGCGGGAGAAAAATCTGCGACGTTCACAATCGAAACGACCGATGCCGTTTCCCCCGTGTTTCCGACCAAGTCGTTCGCGCGCTATGTGCCGGAGCGCCTCGACGATTTCGCGTGGGAGAACGACAAGATCGCCCATCGCACCTACGGCCCCGCGTTGGCCGAACCGGTTCCCGCCGGCGGCGCGAAGGAGGTCCTCGTCACGAGCGGTCTCGATGTGTGGTGCAAGCGCGTCGCCTACCCGATCGTCGACCGCTGGTATAACAAGGGCCACGATCACTACCATAAGGATGAGGGCGAAGGCATGGACATGTATCAGGTCGGCCCCTCGCGCGGCTGCGGCGGCACGGGCATTTGGGACGGCAAGACGCTCCACGTCGGCCGAAATTACAAGTCCTGGAAGATCATCGCCAACGGACCGATCCGCGCGGTGTTCGAACTTTCCTACGACACGTGGATGGCCAATGGCGTGATGGTTTCCGAAGTGAAACGCTTCACGGTCGATGCCGGCCACAACCTCGCGCAGATCGAAAGCACCTTCCAAATCACCGGCGCCAAGGAAGCCATCGTCGGCATCGGCCTGAATAAAAACCCCGCCGACCGCGGCCAGGAGCCGCAGATCGAGACCAAGTCCGTCGCGGCCAGCGGCGCGCTGACGCAATGGGTCGCGCAGAAAACCAACGGCACGCTCGGCACGGCGGTCCTCGTGCCCTCGGACGCGTTCCAGGGATTTGCCGAGGACGACCGCAATCTCCTCGTGCTCGCCAAAGTCACCACCGGCCAGCCGCTCCGCTACTTCGCCGGCGCCGGCTGGTCGAAGGCGGGCGAGTTCACCACTTACGCGGCGTGGCAATCCCACGTCGAAAACCGCGCGGCGCGCGCGCGTGCGCCGGTTTCCGTCATCGTCACTTCCAACTAGTTTCCGTCATGAAGCTCTCCACCGTCGCCTCCGCTTTCTTCTTCGCCGCCGCTGCGCTCTGCACGTGCGCGGCGGACCTCCCGCAAAAATTCAAAGGCGCCACGCCGCTCGAGTGGTCGGAGCGCATGGCGCAATCCGAAATGGCGCGCCGCGGCGACACGATGTTCCACGGCGGGGCGAATCCGCGCGCGCGGTGGGATTACACCACGTCGCTCTTCGGATTGTCGCTGCTCAAACTGGCCGAACGCACCGGCGACAAGTCCTTCGCCGATTATGGTGCGAAAACGACCGAGTCGTTCATCGCCGATGACGGATCCATCCGCACCTACAAGATGGAGGACTACAACATCGACATGATTCCGCCGGGCAAGGTGCTCTTGCTGCGCTGGGAACAAGGCGTGCGCGACGCGAAGTTCAAGACCGCCATCGAAACGCTCCGCACCCAGATGCAAAAGCACCCGCGCACGAGCGAGGGCGGCTACTGGCACAAGCTGCGCTATCCGCACCAGATGTGGCTCGACGGCCTGTTCATGGCGTCGCCGTTCCTCGCGCATTACGGCAAGATTTTCGAGGAGCCGGCGATGTTCGACGATGTCGCGAATCAAATCCTCCTGATGGACAAGCACGGCTTCGACGCGAAGACCGGTCTGCACTATCACGCATGGGACGAGAAGCGCGCTCAGCCCTGGGCAAATCAGGAGACGGGCCAGTCGCCGAATTTCTGGAGCCGGGCAATCGGCTGGTATGCGATGGCGCTCGTCGATTCGCTGGATTTCTTTTCGCCGACGCATCCGGAGGTTGACCACATCAATGAGGTGCTGCGTCGCACCGCCGACGGCATCGTCCGCTGGCAGGACCCGTCCACCGGTCTGTGGTGGCAGGTCACAGACCAAGGCAACCGGGCCGGCAACTACCTTGAGGCGACGTCTTCCTCGATGTTTGTCTATGCTCTCGCGAAAGGCATTAACCGCGGCTACCTTCCGCGCGAAAAATATCTGCCTGCGGTGCTCCAGGGCTACGAAGGCATCATTCGCGACTTCATTCGCACCGACGCGAACGGCCAGGTGAGTCTGACCCGCTGCTGCGAAGTTGCCGGGCTCGGTTACACGAATTCCGCCGGTCGCGCGCGCGACGGCTCCTTCGAGTATTACGTCACGGAACCGATCATCGACAACGACCTGAAGGGCGTCGGTCCGTTCATCCTGGCCGGCATCGAAATGCAGCAACTGCTCTCCACGACCACCGCGCCGCTCACCGTCCGCGGTTGGGCGGACTACGAGCGCGTGCTCGCGCGCATCAAGGCGCCGACGTTTCCCGCCAAGGATTTTCCGATCACCGACTTCGGCACGCAGGCCGGCGCGCCCGACAGCAGCGCCGCGATCACGCAGGCGATCGCGGCCGCGAACGCCGCGGGCGGCGGACGCGTCGTGATTCCCGCGGGCGAGTGGTTCACCGGCGCGATTCACCTCAAGAGCAACGTCAACCTTCACGTCTCGAAGGGAGCGACGCTCAAGTTCCTCACCGATCCGGCCAAGTATCCGGTCGTCTTCTCCCGTTGGGAAGGCGTCGAGGTGATGAATTACTCTCCGCTGATCTACGCGTGGAAGCAGGAAAACATCGCCATCACCGGCGAGGGCACGCTCGACGGCCAGGCCGACTGGGACAACTGGTGGGCGTGGAACAAGAAAATCCCCGGCCAGGCGACAATTCAGAAGCCTGACCGCGACGCCTTGTTCGAAATGGGTGAGCGCGGCGTGCCGGTCGAGCAACGCATGTTCGGCCCCGGCCATTTTCTCCGTCCGAACTTCATCCAGCCTTACCGCTGCAAGAATATCCTCATCGAAGGCGTGACGATCGTGCGCTCACCGATGTGGGAAATTCATCCCGTGCTGAGCGAGAACATCACGGTGCGCGGCGTGAAGATCTATTCCCACGGTCCGAACAACGACGGCTGCGATCCCGAGTCCTCCCGCGACATCCTGATCGAGGATTGCGTGTTCGACACCGGCGACGACTGCATTGCGATCAAGTCCGGCCGCAACAATGACGGTCGTCGCGTCAACGTGCCGTCCGAAAACATCATCATCCGCAACAGTGTGATGAAGGATGGCCATGGCGGCGTGGTGCTCGGCAGCGAAATTTCCGGCGGCGTCCGCAACGTCTTCATCGAGAATTGCGAGATGGACAGCCCGAACCTGGATCGCGCGCTGCGTTTCAAGAACAACGCCGTGCGCGGCGGCGTCCTCGAAAATGTCTTCATGCGCAACGTCCGCGTCGGCCAGGTGGCGGAAGCGGTGTTGACCATCGACCTGCTCTACGAGGAGGGCGCGAAAGGCGACTTCAAGCCGGTCGTCCGCAATGTGCAGATGGAAAACATCACGTCCTCCGCCAGCCCGCGCGGTCTCTACATTCGCGGTTTTCCGGGCGCGGTGATCGAGAACATCCGCATCAGCAACTCGACGTTCAATAATTTGACTGCCACCGAAGTCGTCGAGCATGCCGGCAGCATCACGCTGACCAACGTTACCTTCTCGCCCAAGACGATGCCAAAGGGCATCAATTCGGTCCCGCCGCCCGTGCCCGTCGCCCAGTAACCCCTGTAACTCCGCTCCATGCCAACCCCAGCCCCTGCCTCCCCGGTCTCCGCCGCCATTGGTCGCTTCCGCTGGCGCATCTGCGCCGTGTTGTTCCTCGCGACGACGATCAACTACATCGATCGGAATGTGTTCTCGTTCACCATGCTCGATCCGGTCTTCCGGCACCAGATGCTGGGCATTCCGCTCGAGCAGCCGCTGACCGAGACGGACATGGCGGTCTTCCGCGAGAAGATGAGCTTCCTCGATGCGATCTTCAAATATTGCTACGCGTTCGGCTTTCTCCTGGCCGGTTACATGATCGACCGCATCGGCATTCGCCGGGGCTACGCGGTGAGCATCGGCGGCTGGAGCCTCGCGGCGGTGCTGCACGGCTTGGTTCATTCCGTCCCCGGCATGGCGTGGGCGCGCGGCCTGCTCGGCGTGGGCGAGGCCGGCAACTTTCCGGCGGCGATCAAGACCGTGTCGGAGTGGTTTCCGCGCAAGGAACGGAGCTTCGCGACCGGCATCTTCAACGCCGGCGCGAACGTGGGCATCATCCTCACGGCGCTCTGCGTTCCGTGGATCATCTCGCACTGGGGCTGGCGCGCGAGTTTCATCGTGACCGGCGCCATCGGCGCCTTCGTGCTGTTCTGGTGGCTCGCGGTCTATCGTTCACCCGAGCAGCATCCCAAGCTTTCGCGTGAGGAATTGGCGCACATCCGGCAGGACGGGCCGCCCGATCACGAGAAGCCGGTGAAGTGGCGCGAACTCGTGCGTTACCGGGCCACGTGGGCGTTCGCGATTCCGAAGTTCATGACGGATGCCATCTGGTGGTTCTATCTCACCTGGTTGCCGACGTTCTTTAACAGCAACCCCGCGTTTCCCGAGAAGCTCGATCTCAAACAGGTGGGCATTCCGTTTTTGGTCATCTATCTCGTCTCCGATGCCGGCAGCGTATTCTTCGGCTGGCTCGCGACGCGTTTCATCGGCCTCGGCTGGTCGGTGAACAAGGCCCGCAAGGTCACGATGCTGATCTGCGCCCTCTGCGTCGTCCCGATCGTTTTCGCCTCGATGACGAGCAGCATCGTCGTCGCGATCGCGCTGATTTCCCTCGCGACCGCGGCCCACCAAGGCTGGAGCGCCAACCTGTTCACGACGGTCTCCGATCAATTCCCGCGCCGCGCCGTCGGCAGCGTCGTCGGTATCGGCGGCTTGATGGGCGGATTGGGTGGAGCACTCCTCGCCGCGAAGGTCGGCTTCATCATCAACACCGGCGGTTACGTGCCATTGTTCATCATCGCGGGATCCGCCTATGTGGTCGCGCTGATTGTCTTGCACACGCTTTCGCCGCGGCTGGCGCAGGTCGAAATCAAGACCGCCTGATGATGAGACTTCCGTGCTTCGCGTTGCTGTTTTGCACGGTTTCTCTCTCGCCCGTGTTCGGGGCGATTCGTTGGCCGGAAGTCACCAGGCAGCCGCTCGAGAGGGACGCCGGAGCCGAGGCGCGCGGCATCGCGGAAAATCTCCTGCTCTATCAGTTCCCTTCGGGCGGCTGGCCGAAGAACATCGACATGGCCGCGCCGCTTTCGGCCGCGCAGCGCGCCGAGCTTGAGGACCGCGCGCATGACGACGCGACGATCGACAACGGCGCGACCACGACGCAGATCCGGTTTCTCGCCCGGATATTCGTCGCGACCGAGGAACCGCGTTTCCGCGCCGCGGCCGAGCGCGGTCTCGATTACCTGCTGGCGGCCCAATACCCGAACGGCGGCTGGCCCCAGTATTTTCCGCTGCGCCGAGGCTATTATCGGCACATCACGTTTAACGACGACGCGATGGTTAACGCGCTCGAAGTGTTGCGCGACGCCGCCATGGGCCGCGCGCCGTTCGCGTGGGTCGATGCTCCGCGCCGCGAAAAGGCACGCGCTGCCGTCGCGCGCGGCGTCGATTGCATTCGGCAGTGCCAAGTTGTGCAGGACGGCAAGCCCACCGCGTGGGGCGCACAACACGATGAGGTGACATTCGCTCCCGCCTGGGCGCGCAAGTTCGAACCCCCGTCCCTCGCGGCCGCCGAGAGTGCGGGCATTGTCAGATTTCTCATGAGCCTCGAGCATCCGAGCCCCGAAGTCGTCGCCGCCGTCGAAGCGGCGGTGAGTTGGTTCGAACGCGTCAAGCTCACCGGCCTGCGTTGGCAGACGATCGACGCTCCTGCTCAACCCAGCGGCAAGGACCGGGTCGTCGTCGCGGACGAAAAGGCGCCGCCGCTCTGGGCGCGCTTCTACGAACTCGGCTCGAACCGGCCAATCTTCATCGGCCGCGACGCGCAGATCCGCTACGCCGTCACTGAAATCGAGCACGAACGCCGCAACGGCTACGCCTGGTATGGCACCGAACCGGCCAAAGTGCTGAAAGCCCATCCGGCTTGGCGACGCCGTGGATCCGCCGGCGCACATGACGCTAATACACGGACCCCCTGACAATTTTTCCTGCCGAATCTGCCGCCGCGCGCTATTGATTTATTCATGAACCCTTCCGATTACCTCAGCTCACTTTTCAGTCTCACCGGCAAGGTTGCCGTCGTCATCGGCGGCACCGGCGAGCTTTGCGGCGCGATGGCCGAAGGCCTCGCGGGCGCGGGAGCCGAAGTCGTCCTCGTCGGCCGCAATGCCGACAAAGCCCACGCGCGCCTGGCGAAAATCTCCGGCGCTGGGGGGAAGGCGTGGTTCCACAGCGCCGAGGCGACCAGCAAGGCGGAGCTCGAGGCGCTCCGCGACGCCGTCGTCGCGCGCAGCGGTCGCATCGACATCGTCATCAACGGCGCGGGCGTGAACTCCGCGACGCCTTACTTCGACATCACCGAGGAGGAGTTCGACCGTATCGTGCGCGTGAATCTCAAGGGCGTGTTCCTCGGCTGCCAAGTCTTCGGCAAACACCTCGTCGAGCAAGGGCAGGGCGGCTCGATCATCAATCTCGGCTCGATGTCCGGCGTCGTGCCGCTGTCGCGCGTCTTCACCTACTCGGCCACGAAGGGCGCGGTGCATAATCTCTCGCTCAACCTCGCGCGTGAGTGGGCGCCGCACAAGGTGCGCGTCAACGTGCTCGTGCCCGGATTTTTCCCGGCCGAACAAAACCGCAAGGTGCTCACGCCTGACCGCGTCACCTCGATCATGGGCCACACGCCGATGAAGCGCTTCGGCGAAGCGCGCGAACTCATCGGCGCGACGCTGCTCCTCGCCAGCGACGGCGCGGGCTCGTTCATCACCGGCGAAGAACTCATCGTCGATGGCGGCTATCATGCGATGACGATTTAGTGCCGCGGGAAGCGCGTCGCTCGTTGAAGTGGAAAGTTGAAGTTAAGGAACTGAACCACGAGCACTCGCGCAATCTGCCCTTCGGCCGCCCGCGCCTCTTCAACTTCAACTTCCAACTGCAACTCGAATTCCGATGTCCGCCATCAATCAGTTTCTGCTGAACAATAATCTGCGCATCGCGCAGAATCCCTGCATCTCGCCCGATTTTTGTCTCGATTGGCCGGCCCTCTCGGCGCAATTGCGCGCCGGTTCGCCCGTGCACGTGTGGACAAAAAGCCATTTCCAAACCGCCCAGGGCAGCTGGCTGCTCGTCGAGAATCTGCTCAACGGCGACTGCGCTTGGTGGCACGAGCCGAAGACGGCGGGACAGGGCAGCGAACTGCTCGCCGACGGAATCGTCATGGCGGACGGGCGTCTCGCGTTCCCCGCGACGTGGGAAAATCTGCTCCAGCTCAAGAACCTCGTGCAGGAGCACGACGCCGCGGCGACGCTATTTCCGACCGCAGGCGCAAAGCTCGGACGCAGCACGATCGGTGTCGGAGCCCGCTTCACGACTCTGCACTGGCCGGCGGTTGAGTGGGCGATGAGTGCGCTCGAACTCGGGGTCACTGCCAATCAGAACTCGATCCCGCGCGAACTGGTTTTTGACGTGGAGGCGATGCTCGAAGGCCGGCTCGACACGGTGCCATTCCCCTTCATCGGCACCAATGTGCCCGAAGGCCACCAGGGGCAGAGCGTCGAAGGCATGAGCCACGGCTCGGTGCTCTCGAAATTGAAGCACGGCTTTCATCACCGTCGCATCGCGTGGTCATTCAATGCCGACCACCAGCCGATCGGCGGGAAGTTCGACTCGCGCGAGGACGCGCTCGTGCGCGGCTGCCTGCTGGCGAGCTACATCACCTTTGATCTCTCGCCCGAACTTGCGCTCAACCAACCGGCGACGCTCGCGGATGTGCCTGCCGATTTGCTCGCCAAGACCCGCGCGCGCGTCGCCGCCGCCGGCCTGAAGCTCGACGACGCGGCGTTCGAGAAACTCATCTGCACCGTTTGGACGCCGATGCAGAAGATGAAGCGTCGCGATGAGAAATATGCCGCCGCGCGTGCCGCCGTGTTCACGACCGAAGTAGGCCGACGCTATCTGCGTGAACTCTCGATCGACGAACTGCCCGGCCTGACGACGCCGGAAACCACCGCGGTGATGCTTGCGCTCTGCGAACTCATGGCGATGCCGGTCAACTTCATCGCGCCGGCGTTCGGTTTTCAGAAAAACATGCCGTATCCCGACAACGCCGCGCTGCGCCGCCTGATTGAAGCGCAGTGGGCGGTGTGCGAAAAGTTCGGCGTGAGCATTGGTTTCCACTCCGGCTCCGGCAAATCCGCCGAGAATTACCGTGTGATGGGTGACGTCACCGACAGCCGCCTCGAGATCAAGACCAGCGGTCGCTATACCTACGAGATGGGCATCGCGCTCTTCAATTCGAAGAATGCGTCGGACCAGAAGCTATGGAGCGACTGGTATCGCTTCACCGTCGATATGGCCGTGGCCGGCGCCTTCAGCGCCGATGCCACCGAGCAGAAGATGGCGCGGACGTTTATCACCGATGCGCTGCAAAAAGTCGGAGCCGGGGCGTCTTCGCCCCGGAAGGAACGCGGCGAGGGCACCGCGTCCCCCAGTGGCGATGTCTTCGCATCGTCCGCCACTTGTCGCGCCGCCCTTGAGGCGCTGCCGCCTTCGCCGGAGCACATGTTCTTCTTTGAATACAATTTCCTCTACGTGCTCGCCGCCGGCGGTCGCGCCGACAAGGCCTCGCTCGGCGATCACACGCCGGCGGGCTACGCGCAGCGCGCGCGGTTCTACTCCATCAGCAACGAGGCGCGCCTGAATTACTCGAAGGGCGTCGCGCATTACCTCGTTTTTCTGGCCGAGCACACCGGGCTCGCCCCCAAAGCGCGCTGCCAGGCCGCCCGCGCTCTGCTCGAGCGCTACCATTCGCTCGAAGCCATGTTGGGCGATATCAGCCGCTAACGTATCCTCCTATGCGTCCCATAAGTCGCATCCTCTTCTCCCGATGAAACCTTTCATTCACGACGACTTCCTTCTCCAGACCGCCGCCGCGCGCGACCTCTACCACTCGTTCGCGAAGGACGAGCCGATCTACGATTACCACTGCCATCTGCCGCAGAAACTGATCGCCGATAACCACCGCTTCGCCGATCTCGCGGAGATCTGGCTCGGGGGCGACCACTACAAGTGGCGCGCCATGCGCACCAACGGCGTGGCCGAGCGCGTTTGCACCGGTGACGCGTCGCCGCGTGAGAAGTTCGATGCATGGTGCGCGGCCGTGCCGCAGACGCTCGGCAACCCGCTCTATCACTGGTCGCATCTTGAGCTGAAGCGCTACTTCGGCATCGACGCCATCATCGACTCGCGGAGCGCGGACGAGATCTGGCGCACCGCGAACGAGAAACTCGCGACGATGCGCGTGCACGACATTCTCGCGGCGAACAAGGTGGCGGTCATCTGCACGACGGATGACCCCGCGGATTCGCTCGCCGACCACGAGCGCATCCGGCAGCTCGGCATCGAGACGCGCGTTTACCCGACGTTCCGGCCCGACAAGGCGCTCGGCGTGAATGCGCCCGCGGCCTTCAATGCTTGGCTGGAAAAGCTCGGTGGCGCTGCCGGGATGGTCGTGCAGACCTTCGACGATCTGCTCAGCGCGCTCAAGAAGCGGCACGACGATTTTCACGCGGTCGGCGGACGCTTGTCCGATCACGGCATGGAGCAGGCACTCGCCGAGCCCTGCACGTCCGCGGAGGCGAAGGCGATTTTCGACGCGGCGCGCGCCGGTCGCGCGGCGACGCCCGAGGAGTGGGCGAAATACGGTTCGTTCCTCATGCTCGAGTTCGGCCGGTGGGACGCGGCGAAAGGCTGGACGAAGCAGCTTCACCTCGGAGCGCTGCGCAGTGTCAACACGCGGCTGCTCAAACAACTCGGGCCCGACACGGGTTTCGACAGCATCGGCGACTTTCCGCAGGCGCGTGCCCTGGGCCGCTACCTCGACGCGCTCGATTCGACCGGCGAGCTGCCGCGCATGGTGCTCTACAATCTCAATCCAGCGGACAATTACGTTTTCGCGACGATGATCGGCAATTTCCAGGATGGCTCGGTGGCGGGCAAACTGCAGTTCGGTTCCGGCTGGTGGTTCCTCGACCAGAAGGAGGCGATGGAGTGGCAGATGAACGCGCTCGCGAATCTCGGTCTG
>PNJQ01000065.1 GCA_013821985.1 Opitutus sp. | reverse complement strand
TCCGCGCCCGTGACGACGAGGTGGAGCGAGGAAAGTTCCTCCTTCGTCGCCTTCTTCAGGAACGGTCGGATAAACGTCGGCGCGCCGACCATGACGGTCGCCTTTTCCTGCTGGATCGCCTCGACGATCTTTCGGGTGTCGAGCGGACTCGGCAAGGTGACGACCTGACAGCCGCGCAGGATCGGATACCACACGGTGATCGTGAAACCGAACGAGTGAAAAATCGGCAGGCAGCCGATGAGCCGCGCGCTGTCGGGCAAAATCGAGAGCGAGGAAATCTGCGCGCAATTCGAGAGAATGTTGCGGTGCGTGAGCACGACGCCCTTCGGCTCGCCCGAGCTGCCGCTCGTGAACAGCAGACCCGCCTCCTCGTGGTCGCCTGTCCGCGGCAGGCCGAGCAGGTCGGCGATCCATTGATTCGGCAGCAGGAAAACCGCGAGCAGCCACGGGAGGATGGCCTTCTTGCCGCCCATCGCCGCGATTTCAGTTTTCAGGTCGAGCGTGCTTTCCGGAAAGGGAAAATTCGGCACCTTCGCCCGCATCGCATCCGCCGTGATGACGGTCTTGATCTCGCCGATGCGCAACGCCGCCTCGACCGCGGCGCGGCCGACGGTGAAGTTCAGATTAACCGGAACCTTGCCCGCGCACGCCACCGCGAGATTGACGATGTGCGAACCGGCGCCCGGCGGCAGAACGATGCCGACGCGTTTTTCCGGGACGTTTTTCCGGATGCGACGCGACAACGCGGCCGCGACTGCGAGCAACTGCGCCGCCGACACCGGCCGACGCTCGGCGGTGCGATCGATCACCTCAACGTGGCGCGGGCGCTTGGCCAGCGCGCGCACGCACTCGCGCGCGAGGTGGCGCTTGAGCGACGGACGTTCCTGGAACGCTTCTTCGCCCAGATCGAGCAACGCCCGCCGCGCCGAGCCGGAGTCGATCTTGCTCGGCGGAATCGGCGCGCCGAAAATGACGCAGACGTGTGTCGGCATCATTCGCGGCGACTTCCAGAGGTATTTGTTGCCCGCAAAGGAAAACACGGAGCCCCACAGGCCATCGATCACGGCCGGCACCACCGGCGCCTGGGCCTGGCGCGCAATGGATTCGAAGCCGCGCTTCAACAGCATCAGTTGACCGGTGCGCGAGATCGCGCCCTCGGGGAACACGCAGACGAGTTCGCCACTCTTGATCGCATCGACGGCGAGGCGGATGCCCTTCGTCGGCTTGTCCGGCGCCACGGGAATGACGCCGGCCGCCCGGAAGAGGAAGCGCACCGTGGGATTCTTCGCGAGGCCGGCGAACGCCACGAACCGGATCGGGCGCGGCGAGGCGATCTGCAGCACCACCGCGTCAACGTAGCTGAGATGATTGCAGATGATGAGCGCGCCGGACGACGGGAGGTTGGCGCGACCGCGGGACTTCACGCGATAGAAGATCGGCCCGAAAAAGCGCATCACGGTGCACACCGTTTGATGCGGCAGGTGCCAGAGCGCGTAGATCACCATCAACGCCGTGATGGCCGCGAGAAAGATGAATTGCGCCCGCACCGACAGGCCGAGCATCGCATCGGTCGCCAGCAGCCAGTAGAGTCCCGCCGCGGCAAAACCTGCGACGCTGTCGAGCAAGCTCACACCGGCGAGCACGCGCCCGCGACGATGATCGCCTGCGCGTTGCTGGATAAAGGCGTAAAGCGGCACGAGGAAAAGTCCCGAGGCGAAACCCGCGCCGATGAGCAGAGCGATGAACGGGCTATACCAAAATTCCCGCGTCAACACTGCGAACGTGGTCGGCGGCGTCGCAATGCTCAGCGCGGCGAGACAGCCCGCCAGCAGGATGCCACCGATCGGCGCCAGCCCCATCTCGATGCTCCGGCGCGAAAAGAGTCCCGCCATCAAATTGCCCGTCATGGTGCCGAAGCCGACCATCAGCAACATGAGCCCCTGCACCGCGCCTGTATTCGGTCCGCCCGCCTGATGTTCGAACGCGACCTGCGGGATCAGCACCGAGACGTAGCCGCCGACGCCGTAGAAAAAGCAAATGCCCATCGTCGAACGCCAGAGCGGGCGTTCGCGCCAGACTTCCGCCACGTCCGTGAAATGCCGCCACCAGAGCGACCACGAGTAAGGTTCCCTGGATTGTGCCGGCGTGGGCGCGGCAAATTGGAAAAATCCCCACGCCGCCACCGACAACACGCCAAGCACGAGGGCGACGTTGAGCGCGGCCGTCCACGGCAGACCCGTCGCCACCAGCCAATGCGAAAACATCGTCCCGCCCGCGAAGGAGCCGACGAGGATCGCGGTGATCGTCGCCATCTCCATGTAACCGACGAAGCGCGAAAGTTTTTCCGGACCGGCGTATTCGAGGATGATTCCGCGCTTGGCCGGGGCGAGGATCGCGGTCTGCAGCGACAGCAGGAAAAAGCACACCAGCGAACCGGTGAACGACTGGAGCCAGGTCGAGACGATGAGCAGCCCGACCACGACGATTTGCAGGACCAGCGCGAAGTTGAAGACCGAGCGCTTGGAAAACCGGTCGGACGCCCACCCGCAGATCGGGCCGAATGCGATGTAGGGCACGAGGAGGAGCGCGCTGATCAGGAACACGACCACCTTGGCGTCCCAGCCCGCCTGCTGCGCCAGTTGCTGCGCCAGCGAGATCAGCATCAGCTTGGCCGCGCAATCGTTGAAGGTCACCTGAGCCTGCGCGCCCAACAGAGCCGCAAGCGAGACACGGGGAGATTTCATGCAGGGGTGGGCCGGGAGCATGAGCGACCCCGGACACGCGCGGCAAGCCTCGGCTCGCGGGAATCGTCCGGGGGAATAGTCAGGCGCGGCTCAGCTTCGACCTCCGGCACGCTCAACGTCCAAGGTGGTCGCCGCTGTCCCCCAGCGGCGACGATCCAGGCCCGTTCGCATGGCGTCGCTGGGGACAGCGACGCCCACCCTCGACCACTCAGCAGAGCGAACATTGGCGCGACCCTACCCGGCGCGCCATTTTCGGAGGTCGCGGACGAGCGCACCGAAGCCATTGGGAAAATCATTTTCCAGACGCCGCACGTCGCCGCGATGCCGGGTAACTTCCTCGACCGCGCGCTCGATCTCGAGCGGTAGCGACGGACGCGTCGTGCCATAGACGCGGGTCTTGAGTTCCTTCCGCGTGAAGGGCGTCCGCCCGCTCTCCTGCCCGGCCATCCAATCCGCCTCCGTCACGTGATGCGCGTGTCCGCACAACAGCCACGCCTCGATCGCGGGCACTGCGAGCCCCACCGCGCGCAACGGCGAGGCACGTCCGCGCGCGGGCGGAAGATTTTTCATCGTCCGCCGAAACACGGCGCGCAACCGACACACGCGGCACATCGGGTGATGGTAACCCGGCGCCTCGTGCGACTCCGTGTGCACCGGTGAGTCGTCGGAATCGACGACCACGACAAGTCCGCGCGCATCCGTGTTGAAATGCAGGTGGCGCAAAATCGGCGGCAACACCTGTTCCACCGACGGCCAGCCCCGCGCGCGCAACGAGGGCGTGACGAGTTGCAGCGGCTCGCCCAGCACGTAGCCCACGAGCACGCGCAACGCCGCCTCGTCTGCCGGAGACTCACTGAGGATCGCGAGCTTCATGCCGGAGAGGAGAAACCACGAAAGACACGAAACACACGAAAAGGCTCAGTCGCTCGCACTTGGCTCTCTTTCGTGTGTTTCGTGTCTTTCGTGGTGATCATCTGCCCCTTCACGGCTCGTCGGGGTTGCCGCCGAGGATGCCGCTGAACCACAGGTCGCCGAGGCTCGCTTCGCCGAGGAGTTCGCGGAGGTCCGCGCGTTCGTTGAGCCGCTCGAAAGTCGCTTCGCGGCCGCGCTTGTTCGCGAGCACCACTTCCTCCGGGTGCTCCTTGAAGAGATCCAGCAGATACGGAGAGTGCGTCGTCGTGATCACCTGCACCGCCGGGCGCGTCTCGCCGAAATCCTGCGGATAACTGAGACGATAGAGCGCGTCGCGAATTTCCCGGAGCATGCGCGGATGGACGCCGCGATCAGCTTCCTCGAGGCAGATCACGCCGGGCGGCTCGGGCGCGAACGCGAGCGCCAAGACGGCGAGCAGGTAGAGCGTGCCCTGCGAAAGACTGTCCGCCGGCACGCGTTCGCCATTCACGCGACCGATCAATTCCACGCGTTCGCCGACTTCCTGAAAATCCAGTCCGCTGAACTCCGGGACGATCCGGTGGAACTCGGCCTCGAGTTTTTTGAGCGCGTCCGGGTAACGATCGCGCCAGTCCGCGAGCACCGCGGCGAGGTTGCCGGCGTTCGAGGAAAGTTCACGCATGTCGTCGCGTTTCGCGGGGACCGCCATCGCGTAGTGGTCGAAAAGAAAACCGCGGATCGTGCGGAGGCGCGCGCGCAACTGCTCCCACGCCGCTTCACCCTCCGGCCCGGGCGGGTGATCCACCACAAGGGTGTCGCAGACGAGTTCGTCGTGGGCGCACGCGGCCTTGACGCGAATGCTTTCGAACGGCGGCAGGAACGTGAACTCGATCTCCGGTCCGCCCGCGCGCGGGTGGTCCAGTTCGGACGTGTGCGCCGCTTGAAGGGCGGCGAGCGAACGCAGGCGCAACAGGGCTTGGATGAGGCTGGTTTTGCCGGAGCCGTTGGGGCCGATGAGGAGATTGAACGGCTCGAGTCGCACCGCGGCCGAGCGGAGCGCCTTGAAGTTCTTGAAGTGGACGGCCGCGATCACGCCAGGAACCTACGTCTGCTCCGATGCGCGTGCCAGCAAAAGGTGCGGCGCGGGAACCGGGTGGATTTGGTGGGAGGGGCTTTATGCCCCGACGTTGATTTCGCGTCGGGGCATAAAGCCCCTCCCACCCACACGGTGCGGTCAGCGACTCGGACGTCCTGAGCGCATGCCAGCAAGCTCCTGCATCGGACCAATGATCTCATACTCGGCGAAATCCGCTTCGCTGTGAGTTCTCTGTGCACTCTGGGTCGAAGATAAATAAGGCGGGGCCCGGAGACCCCGCCCTGCATCTCGATCCCTCCAACGCTCAGTGGTGCGCGTGGGCCGAGTTACCGGCGGCGCGGGCCTTTTGGTATTCCTCGACGAGCTTCTTCTCCTGCTCGGGCGGCATCTCCTCGTAGTGGCTGAATTTCTCCGAGTGCATGCCGCGTCCGCCGGTGAGCGACCGCAACGCCGTGCCGTAGTGGTAGAGCGAACCCGCGGGCACGTGCGCCTTCACGATCTGGAGGCGGCCCGCGACATCCATGCCGAGGATCTTTCCGCGGCGTCCGGAGAGATCACCGACGACGCGGCCGACGAATTCCTCGGGCACTTTGATCTCCAATTCGTGAATCGGCTCCAGCAACACCGGCCGCGCCTGCGCGAAGGCCTCGCGGAAGGCGAAGTAACCCGCGATCTGAAACGCGATGTCCTTCGAGTCCACCGGGTGCATCTTGCCGCCGTAGAAATCAATCTTCACATCGGTCACGCGATAACCCGCGTGAATACCCTCGGTCGCCGCGGTCTTCATGCCCTTCTCCACCGACGGCACAAACACGCGATCGACGTCCTGGCCGACCAGCGATTCCTCGAATTTGATGCCGCTGTCGCGCGGACCGGGCTCGATGCGCATCCACACTTCGGCGAACTGGCCCGCGCCGCCGGTCTGCTTCTTGTGACGATGACGCGCGTCGGCCTTGGCGCGGATCGTTTCGCGGTAACGGATGCGCGGCTGCTCGAGCGAGACATCGACCTTGTAGCGGCGCTTGAGGCGTTCGAACAACACGTCGAGGTGCATCTCGCCCTGCGCGGCGATGATGAATTGGTGCAACTCGGAATCCGTGTGGTAGGTGAACGCGCGGTCTTCCTCGTGCAGCGCGGCGAGGCCGGCGGCGAGGCGCTCTTCGTCACCCGGCGCGTTGAGTTTCAACGCCGCCTGCGTGTAAGGCGTCGGGTAAGTCACCTTCGGCAACGCGACGGCATGCCGCACGTCGCAGAGCGTGTTGCCCGTGTGCGTGTCCTTGAGCTTCACCGCAGCACCAATGTCACCGGCGTGCAGCGCCTCGACCTGCGTTCGGAGTTTGCCGTTGAGCCGGTAGAGCTGGCCGATGCGTTCCGCGGATCGGCGCTCGCTGTTGTGCAAATCCATGCCCGGTTTGATCGTGCCGGAATAGACGCGGAAGATCGACAGGTCGCCGCTCTGGGGATCGGTGAGCGTTTTAAACACGTAGGCGACCGGCTCGGCTCCATCGAGCCGCACGAGGCACGGCGAGCCGGTGTTGGTCGCGACCGCGCCGACCGTCTGGCGATCGACCGGCGACGAGCCGTATTTCGCAATGAAATCCATCAGGCGCGCGACGCCGACATTCGTCTCGGCGGAGGTGACGAGCAGCGGAATGAACACCTGATTCTGCACCGCGGGATGGATGCCCGTGCGCATGACTTCCTCGGAGAGACCGCCTTCGTCGAAAAATTTCTGGAGCAGCGTGTCGTCGCTCTCGGCGACGTGCTCGATCAGTTCCTTGTGCAGCGCATCGACCTTGTCCTTCCAAGCCCCGGTCGCGGGCTCTTCCTTGTATTTGCCGGATTTGTCGGTCGCGTAGCTGACGACCTCGCTGCGCAGCACGTCGAGCACTTGATGAAAGCCCGGGCCCGGGTCCATCGGCACCTGCATCGGAAACACCGCCGGGCCGAAATGCTCGCGCACGCTCGCAACGACCGCGTCGAAATCGTATTTCTCCTTGTCGAAGCCGTTGACGACGATGATGCGCGGGATGCCGAACTGGCCCGCGTAATCCCACATCATCTCGGTGCCCACGCCGACGCCGGTGCCGGCGTGGACGACGATGAGCGCAAAATCGGAGACGTGCAGCGCATGGATCGCCTCGCCGGAGAAATCGAGGTAGCCGGGCGTATCGACAAAATTGAAACGCCGCCCCTGCCATTCGCAGTTGAGCGGCGTGCCGTGGATCGAGATGTGCCGTTGCTGCTCGCCCACGTGGTAATCGGACACCGTGGTGCCTTGGGCGATGCTGCCCATGCGTTGGATTGCGCCACCGCAGAGCAGCATCGATTCAGCGAGGGTAGTTTTCCCTGCTGTAGCATGCCCCACGATGGCGAAGTTCCTGATGTCTCCAGGACGGGTGCCATTCATAAGCTTGGGTCTCCTTTGTTAGAGGCCGACCCGCGCGGGGTCGCGCCGTTGGGTTTGGGAGCCTCAAGCTAGCCACGCCGCGCCAATCGACAAGCGGCAACCCACCGCACCGATTGGCGGAGGCTGAGCGCGGGTTAACGATGCCACTTCGTCTGCCCGTGATTTCCTAAGAACTACCGCAGTTCCAAACGCCAGCCCGGCCTTCGTCGCCAAGCCGCTCCGTCAGGCGAGAACGTGCCCGCTGAAAGCTAGCCGCGAGCGCCAGCCAGTGGTGCGCCGGTCCACTTTCTGGCGCGCGCGGCTACGTCGTTGCCTAAGCCGCGCGCGGTCGATCACTCTCGCATCTCATGCATCCCGCCCTGCAACACA
The DNA here is from genome assembly GCA_013821985.1 of Opitutus sp. Classification (GTDB taxonomy): domain Bacteria; phylum Verrucomicrobiota; class Verrucomicrobiia; order Opitutales; family Opitutaceae; genus Didemnitutus. The sequence continues at coordinate 14,658 of PNJQ01000065.1, read as the reverse complement.
CTGCGCATCGTCCCTGGCCGCTCCCGGCGCGGGAGTGGACGTGGCGGCAGTCGTGGCTCGATCTCGCATTCCTGCACTACCGCGTCGCCGCGGGTCCGTTGCGCCAGCGATTGCCAACGGGACTCACGTTGCAGGAATTCGACGGCGCGGCGTGGGTGGGGCTCGTGCCGTTCCGGATGGCCGGCGTGATGCGGCGGCCGCTGCCGGACGTGCCGGGGTTTTCCGAATTTCCCGAGCTGAACCTGCGCACCTACGTCGAGGCCGGCGGCAAGCCCGGCGTGTGGTTCTTCAGCCTCGACGCGGACTCCTGGCCGGTGGTGTTCGGCGGGCGCACGGTTTTCGGGCTGCCGTATTTTCGCGCGAAGATGCAGCAGCGCGCGGTGAACGACGGGTGGTCGTTCACGAGTCAGCGTCACGCCGCGCCTGCGAGCTTTGCCGGACGCTACCGCGCCGTCGGAGAAGAATTTCTCGCGCAACCCGGCACGTTCGAACACTGGGCGACGGAGCGCTACTGCCTCTATGCGCAAAAGCCCCGCGGCCCGCTGCGCCGCCTCGAAGTGCACCACGCCCCGTGGCCGCTGCAGCGCGCGGAAGTGGAGATCGAAGAAAACGAAATCCTCGCCGCCGGTGGCTTCGCCACGAAGGACGCGCAGCCGATCTGTCATTTTTCCCGTGGCGTGCACGTGGTGTCCTACGCGCCGGAGACGGTGAGGTGACGCGAGAGCGTTTTATGCCGTGGTGTAGCCAGGCTCGCTGAGCCCGGTCGGCATGTCTTCGTTTGTCGATGGTCCTGACCGGGGTCGGCGACCCCGGCGACAAATTGGCGAAGGCTGGTCCCTCTGCGCGTCTTGCGTTGTCGGGCCGAGGGACCTGCCCGACCCACCCCAGACAACTTCGCCGCGAGCGGCTGTATTCTTTACCACGGATGGCACGGATGCCGACGGATAAAACGGATGAACGATAATCCATCCGTGGGATCCGTGTAATCCGTGATGAGATGATTTTGTGAGCTTCGCTGCGAGTTGTCGGAGCCTGCTTGCAGGCGACAAAAATTCGCGAACGCGGCAGGCGCGGCGCACCTCCCTTTCGCCTGCGAGCAGGCTCCTACAAAACGCTTAGTTCAGGAAATCGCCGACCTTCGATTCGAGGAGGCGCTGGAAGAGTTCGTTCGGCGTTGGGCGGCTCACCGTGCCGGTGATGGCACCGAGGTTTTTCGCCTTGGAATAACCGAGTTCGTCCTTCGTGCCGTCGAGGGCGCGGAGGCGGTTGAGGGTTTGCTCAACCTTGCCGCGAGCGGCGAGTTGGAAGCCGAGATTCAACGGCTGCTCGAGGACAGATTTGCCTTCGACATAGTTCACCGTGCCGCGCGCGTTGAAGCGCACTTCGGGCGAGAGGAGGCTCAGTTCCTCCACTTGGAAATTCAGGCGCTCGTCGCGGTTCGCACGGATGACAAACTGGTCGAACGGCAGCTCCGCCAACGCCTGGGCAAGTTGATCGACTTGATAGGTCTGGCCCGCGACTTTCTCCGCGGCCTCCTTCACCTTGCTGGAGCCGAACAACGACCCGAGCGCCGCACCGATCTCGACCGCTTTGCTCGCGACGGAAACTTTTTCCGACGTGCGGCGCAGACCGCGGAAGACGCCGCTCTGACTCTTCAGCTCAAAACTGCCGCGCGTGCGCTCGAGCGTGTCGTCGAGTGTGCGGCCCGTGCCGGAGAATTTTCCGGCCACGGCGAAAATGCCTTCGAGCGTCGGCGGCTTGTCCGGATCGAACGCCTTCAGCAGCGCGCCGACGTCGAACTCGCTCAGCGTAAATTCACCCGTGAGTGCGTAAGGCTGCGCGCCGGCGCGAAACGCCAGTTCCGCGCGGCCCCCGAGCGCGCCCTTTTCGTTGATCGCACCCGTCAGCTTCTCGAGTCGCACAGCGGCGGGATCGAGGCGGAGCGCCGCTGCGAAGTTCTTCATCGTCCACTCCGGCCCGCGCACAATCTCCTTCACGTCCACGGTCACGTCACCGCGCACGCCGGACCAAAATGGCTTCGCGTCGGCGACTTGAGATGGGCTCCGCGGCGCACCAATCGCCGGGGCGGACGGCGCGGTGGCGGACGGCGCACTCCCCTGCCCGCCCGCGAATGCGAGCAACGCCAGCGCGTCGGCGAGTTCGAGGTGTTCGCCGGCGACTTGCGCGTCGATCACGGTCACCCCGCCTTGCGGCACCGCGCTGACCGTCAGTTTCAAATCCGAGCGCTGGCCGAGGCGGTCGAGCAACAGCGGCGCCTCGACCTTGATTTCGCCTGCCGCGGAGCGCACGGCCCGGAGACTGAGGTTCGCGACGGGCAGCGCCTGATTGCCCTCACGCGCGACGAGTCCGTTCATCGTGGAGCGTGCCTCGATCTGCACCGCGCGACCATTCAGCGCAGCGCGCATTTCACCGCTCGCCCGACCCGCGCTGAGCGCTTGCAACGATGCGAGCACCGGCTGCCCTCCGAGAGCGGCGAGGTCGGCGTTGAAACTGGCGGACGCGCGCATGCCTTCTGCGCCAGCCGTGGCCTCGACGTTGACGTCGAGCAACTCCACGCCGTTTCGGTCCCGCAACACGGTGGCGCCGTCGGCAATTTTCCAGTCGGTCAGGCTCGCGAACTCCACCGTCGGCGTCGTCTGCACGCCGAGTCCGTCGAGCACGCGGTGGCCGTTCGACTCGAGCGTGAGATTGGCCAGGCGCACCGGCGCGGTCGGCCGGAAGAACAGCCGCTGGCCTTGCGCGGCGACGACGAAGCCGCCGGGCGCGAGCTCGCCTTGCAGGGGGAATCTCGCTTGCCACGCCGGAAATTGGTCGAAGGCGATCCGCTCGAAGTTCACGCGCGCCAGCTCCACTTCGTCGGTGCTTGTGGGCACAAGTTGCAACCGGTGCAGGTCGAGAGCGAAGGGCTTCGTGCCGACGGCGGAGAACAATTTCTGGCGTGCGCCGTTGGCGAGTTCGCTGCGGAAGGCGCGCACGTCGAGACGGGCGGGTGAATACGACAGGTCCGCCTCACCGCTGCCGCGCAGGTGGCCGAGGGGCAGAAAGGGCTCGAGCAGACGCGGCAGATCGGCGTCACCGCGCACGCGCACCGTCACGGCGCGCGACTCACCGGCGAGCGGCGACGCGAGATCCAACTCACCACGCAAGTGGTCGCCCGCCGGAGTCGTCAGCGCAAAGTCGCGCACCTGCACCGCCGCGCGCTCGGGCGCGAGCGCGGCCTCGAGGCTGAGTCCGACGTCGGCGCGATCCAACAGCAGCGCGCCGTTCTTCACGATATTGACGCCCGCGACCTGCAACGGCGCGACGGAGCTGATGCGCAATTCCCGGGTGTCACCCGCCACGACGAACTCGCCCGTCACCGCGCCGCCGGAAAGATCGACCGCCGACACGAACGGTCGAATCCACGCCAGCGGCAGGCCCTGCAGTTTCAGGCGACCGACTTCGCCCGTGCCCGCCGCGAGTTGGACTTGGCGCCGTTCCAAGTCGAGGGTCAGAGCGCGGTTCGATTCGAAGGCGGCGACGGGGCGATCGCCGTCGATGCGCGCGGCAAAGCGGTTGATCGCGACCACGCTTTTTTCGGCGGCGACGTCGAACTGCGCGCCCCAGCGAATGGTGCCGAGTGCGCGCAAGGCCGGATCGAGGGTCTCGAGCGCGGCCGTGGTGCCGTCGAGCTTGCCCTCGAGCGCAGTCGCTCCCGTCCCGGGGTGCAGCGCAAACGTGCCGGCGCCGGTGACGGTGAATTTGGGCAGCGCGCCCCCGAGGAAAAATGGTTCGAGCTGACTCTGTTGCGCCTGCACCGCCCAGCGGCCGGTGAAGCGCGACTCGCCGGTCGGCGCCGTGGCGTCGAGCTTGAGCAGATTTTCGCTCTCGCCCGCCTGCAGCGTATCGACCGTGAGCGCGTAGGTCGCGGCGCCGGCCGAGCTCGCGAGCGTCGCGGCGAGCTTGAGCTGATTGGGCTGTGCGATCCGTGGGCCCTCGGCATCGATCACCAGCGTGAGGCCGACGTGGTCGAACGACCGCTGCGCCGTTTCGTGCACGCGCAGTTCGCCGGAGGTGTGCAACGCGGTCACGCGTGCGCCGGCGGACGTATCCTGCAGCGAAGCGCGAAATTTAACCGCACCCTCCTCGCCCGGGGCGATCCCTCCACCGGTGATCTCAAAATCGACCGGCGTGGCGGGCTGGCCGGCAACGCCCGGCAACAGCGCGCGACCGCGGACGTCCAGCGTGCCGAGCACGAGTTCCCACGGCAGCTGCACCTGCCCGAGCGCGCCCGGAGCGGCTGCCGGAGCACCCGCAGCGCCCGCCCGCGTTTCGGCAACGGTGAGCTGGCTCGCGTCAATCTCGACGCCCTTCGCCACCAGACGCGGGATTTCAAGGCGGCGTTGAAACACGAAGCGCCACAGCGCGTAGTCGGTCTCGAGGCTGGCCACCCGGACGCGCAAGCCCTGACGTTCGAAGGTGACCTCACGCAACTCGGCGCCGGAGGTGCCGGCCGCGAGGTGCGCGAATTCAAGTTTCACGTCGGGCTGCGACGCAAGTGCGCGCTGCACGGCCCATCGCTGCACGGCCGGCGTGAGCGCCAGTGCAAACGCGGCGACCACGAGGAGCAGAATGGCGCCGAGGGTAAAGAGGAGCGGGCGAACCAGCTTCATGGGGCTGCAGCTACGACAGTGAGAGGAAAAGGATGTGCCTTACTGGCAATTTCTCAAAGCGGTGTCGAAGCCCATCGGCGTCGGGGCCGGTTCGGGTGCAGTGTCTTTTGTAGGAGCTGCTTGCAGGCGATGGAAACGCGCGCCGAGCACGGACGCGCTAAATCGCTTGCGAGCAAGCTCCTCCAGGGCCGAGTGCAGGCGATGGAGACGCGCGCCGACCATGAGCTCGCTGAATCGCTTGCGAGCAAGCTCCTCCAGGAAGGTGCGACGTCGACGGGCACAGCGACGGGCCCGTCCACGTTAGCGCGTCGCGGCAGCGGAGACGTGCTCGTCGGGCAAACCCATCGCGCGGCGGAGGGCGGCGCTGGCAACATTGAAGCTGTAGTAGGCCTGCAGCTGGTTGAGGCGTGCCGTCGTGAGATCCGTGCGAGCCTGCAACACATCGAGCTGCGTCGCGGTGCCGGCGGAGTAGCGCGCGTCCGCGAGGCGGACGGCTTCCTCGGCTTGCTCGACGACTTTCTTCGATGCTTCGGCGAGTTCGGTGGCTTCCTGCAACGAGGACGCAGCGCGGCGCACCTCGACGGAGACGGCGAGCTCGGCTTCCTCGAACGCCAGGCGCGCCTGCTCGACTTGCGAGCGGGCCTGGGCAATGCGGCCGCGCGTCGCGCCGCCGTCGAAGATATTCCAGGTGGACTGTAGCCCGAGCGTCCAGCCGTCGCGCGCGTCGCTGAAGCTGTTCGAGCCGGGCGACTTGTTCCAGCTGTAGCCGCCAGCCAGCGCGAGGTCGGGATAGCGGTCCGACTTGCGGACGGTCACGACTTCCTCGGCGGATTGTTCGAGACGGCGGAGGCGCTGCAGGTCGGGGCGGCGTTCCTTGGCGGAGGCGAGCGCGGAGGTGAGCTCGACGGTGGTGGGAACGAAGTCGAGCGTGCCGACGAATTCCGGGATGCGCGTGACGTTTTGGCCGTCCGCGGTGGTGAAGCCGAGCGACTGGCGCAGTTCCTCGATCGCGAGGCGGTAATTGTTGCGTGCGGTGATGAGCGGCACCTGGGCGTTCGCCACGGCGACCTCGGCCCGGAGCACTTCGAAGTTGGAAACCGTGCCGGCCTCGTAGCGGTTCCGGACGTCCTGTAGTTGGCGGCGCAGCAGTTCGACGCTTTGCTCCTGCACCTTGATGCGTTCGCGCGAGACGAGGACGTTGTAGAAGCGCGTGCGGACATCGAGCAACGCGAGGTCGATCACGGCCTGGAGCTGGAGCACGGCCGCGTCGAGGGCGAGTTGCTGGGCCTTGACGGAGGCACGGACGCCGCCGCCGGAATAAAGAATCTGCCGCGCGGTGACGCTGAGGCCCCAGGTGCGATTTTCGCCGGTGTTGGAAATTTCGCGCGCGAGCCTCGAGTAGGAGCCCGTCGCGCCGACGTTCGGGATTTGTTGCGAACGGACCTCGACGACAATGCCTTCCTGCTGGCGGATGCGCTCCTTCGCCTGACGGATGGCGAAGTTGTTATCGAGCGCGAACGAGAGCGCGTAAGCGAGGTTGAGTTCGTCCGGCACCATGTAGCCCGGGTCGGGCTTGCCATCGGGTTGGAACGGCGTGGCCGGCATCTGCGCGAAGGCCGACACGGCGAGAGCCGCGGAGGCAAGGAAGGTGCGGAGAGAGCGCATGGGAGAAGTCATGACGAAAAGAAGGGATTACAGTTACTTCGCGAGACCCGGTTCGGCAACTGCGGAGACAGGGCCGGTGCCGAGGGAGGACGCCGCTTGGGAGGCGCGATCGAGCGAGTGGTCCTTGGCGAGGAGCACATAGACCGACGGCAGGACGAAGAGCGTGAACAGCGAACCGATCGCCATGCCGCCGACGAGGACGAGGCCGATGGAATTGCGCGCGGCGGCGCCGGGTCCATCGACGAGCGTCAACGGAAAGTGACCCGCGATCGTCGCGGCGGTCGTCATGAGCACGGGGCGGAAGCGCGTGCGCGCGGCCTCGCGGACAGCATCGATTTTCGAGCGGCCCATTTCCTGGAGCTTGTTGGCGAACTCAACGACGAGGATGCCGTTCTTCGCGATGAGGCCGACGAGCGTGACGAGGCCGACCTGCGCGTAGATGTTCAGCGTGGTTGTCCAGCTCGTGGTGAAAAACGGCGTGTTCGGATCCGGGATGCGCAGGAAGGTGAAGACCAGCGCGCCGAACAGCGCCAACGGCACCGAGCCGAGCAGGATGACCACGGGGTCGCGGAACGAATTGAACTGCACCGCGAGCGCGAGGAAGATCAGCACGATCGAGAGCATGAACGCCGGGAGGAACTTGCTGCCCTCGTGCCGAAACTGGCGCGACTCCCCCGTGTAATCGAGCGTGTAGCCCGGCGGAAGAATTTCGCGCGAGGTGTCCTCGAGGAACTTCAGCGCGGCATCGAGCTGGCCGGTGGCGCCGGAGATTTTCACGGCATTGAGCTGCTGGAAGCGATTGAGCGAACGCGGCACGGTCCGGTTCTCGAGGTGCGCGATCGAACCGACCGGAATCATCCGACCGTCCGGACCGCTGATCTGAATGTCCTGCAACTGTTCGGGATTCAGCCGCTCGGAACGCTCGACCTGCGGAATGACCTTGTAGCTGCGGCCGGCGATATTGAAGCGGTTGACGTAGTTGCCGCCGAGCGCCGACGCGAGGTCGGCGCCGACCTGCGCGAGGTTCAGGCCGAGTGCGGCGACTTTTTCGCGATCGATCACGATCTCGGTCTGCGGCTGGTCGATCTTCAGATCGATCATCGGCGGGAAATAGAACAGCCCCTGCGCGGCCGGATCGGTCATCGTGCGCATGACGATCTGATTGGCGAACTCCAGGAGTTCGCGCGCATCGGCGGTCGAGGCGATGACGAATTCCACCGGGAAGTTGCTGCCGCCGGGCAAGGCCGGGGGCGTGAGCGCATAAACTTCGAAACCGGGGATGGCCGACAACCGGCCCTGCACTTCCGGCAAAATCTGGAAGACCGAGCGTTCGCGCTGTTCCCACGGCTTCACCACCATGCCGCCGAAGCCATCAAAGCCAAACGCGGCGCCGACCGACGGTGGGAAGAGAATCTGAAACGTCGCTTCGACTTCCGGCGTCTTCATGAAGCCGTCTTCGACCGCCTTGCCGAAGTGATTCTTCTGGTCGGCGGTCGCATTCGCGGCGGCGCTGATGCCGCTGAAGATGATGCTTTGGTCCTCCGCCGGCGCGAGTTCCTGCGGGGAGAACATATACATCGGCACCGCGCAAATCCCGAGCACGACCCACAACGCATAGACGAACGGGCGCTTCGTCAGTGTGCGATCGAGGCTGCGTCCGTAGGCTTCGCGCAGCTTGTCGAAGCGGTGATTCACCCAGCCGGGAAAGCCGCGTTCCTCGTCGGCCGCACTCTGCAGCAGGCGCGCCGACATCATCGGGGAAAGCGTAATCGCGACCACGCCGGAAATCGTCACCGCGCCCGCCAACGTCAGCGCGAACTCGCGGAACAACGTGCCGGTGAGACCGCCCTGCAAACCGATCGGCGTATAAACCGCCACGAGCGTGATCGTCATCGCGATGACCGGCCCGGCCAGTTCGCGGGCGCCGAGCAGCGCAGATTCGAACGGCGTGCGGCCTTCGCGCAAGTGACGCTCGACGTTCTCGACGACCACGATGGCGTCATCGACCACGAGACCGACCGAGAGCACGATCGCGAGCAGCGTGAGCAGATTCAGCGTGAAGCCGAAGAGCTGCATCAGAAACACGCCGCCGATGAGCGAAATCGGGATGGCCATGATCGGCACGAGAACCGAGCGCCACGAGCCGAGGAAAAGAAAGATGACGACGACGACGATCAGCAGCGTCTCGATGAGGGTGTGCGTGACTTCCGAGATGGCGTTGCTGATGTATTCGGAAGCGTCGTAGCCCACGCTCGCCTCGAGTCCGGTCGGCAAATCCTTCTGGATCGACTCGAGCTCGGTGCGCACCCGCTTGATGACATCCACGGTGTTGGCGTTCGACAGCGGGTAAATGGCCATGAACACGGCGGTCTTGCCGCTCTGCCGCACGGTCGTATCGTAATCCTCAGCCCCGAGCACCACGTCGGCGATGTCCTCAAGGCGGACGACGGCGCCGCCCTCCTCGCGCACGGCGAGGCGGCGGAATTCCTGCACGGTGTGGAGGTCGGTGTTGGCGGTGAGATTCACCTGCACGAGCGAACCCTTCGTCGTGCCGATGGCCGCGAGGTAATTGTTCGCCGCGAGCGCCTGACGCACGTGCGCCGGGCTAATGTTGAGCGCGGCCATTTTTTCCGGCTTCAGCCAGATGCGCATCGCGAACGTGCGGGCACCGAGCACGTCGGCGCGCTGCACGCCCGAGACGGCCGCGAGCCGCGGTTGCGCGACACGCACGAGATAGTCGGTAATTTCGCTCTGCGAGAGGATGGTCGAGCTGAACCCGAGATAAGCGGACGCGAATTGCGAGTCCGCCGACTCCACGCTGATGGCGGGAATTTCCGCTTCGGGCGGCAACTCGTTGCGCACCTGGTTCACCTTGGAGGTGATGTCGGCAAGCGCCTTGGTGGTGTCGTAGTTGAGCTTCAGGCGCGCGCTGATCGTCGAGTAGCCCTGCAGGCTCTTCGACTCGATGTAGTCGATGCCATCCGCGGAGGCGATCGCGCGCTCGAGCGGAGTCGTGACAAAGCCGCGCACGAGTTCGGCGTTGGCGCCGACATAGACGGTGTTGATCACCACCGCGGCGTTTTCGCTGCGCGGATACTGACGCACCGAGAGCGTGCGCCAGGATTGAATGCCGGCGATGACGATGACCAGGTTCACCACGATCGCCAGCACCGGGCGATTGATGAAGAGGTCGGTGAACGAAGAGGAGGATTTCATGGGCGCGGGGAGGCCGGGAAGGACGCTCGCGTCAGGTGTTGTTCGGCTGCGGCGTGAGGCTCGTCGGCGGCGCGAGCGCGTTGTCCACCGCGACCGGCATGCCCGGGCGCAGCTTGAACACCCCTGAAGTCACCACGAGGTCACCGGCTTTCAAGCCATCGACCACGCTCACAAAATCGCCGCGGGCGGTGCCGAGCCGCACGAACTGCTGGCGCAACACCTGTTGGGCGGGCGCGCCGTTTTCGCCGGGTTTCTGCTCGATGACGAAGACGGTGTCGCCGTAGGGCGCGTAAAGCACGGAGGTGACCGGGATGATGAGCACGTCCTTCTGCGCGGGCAACAGCACCTCGACGCTCGCATACATGCCGGGGCGGAGTTTTTCGCCGCTGTTGTCGAGCGTCGCCTGGACGCGGACGCTGCGGGTGGTGGCATCGACCTCGGGGCTCACGACGTTGATGCGACCGCTGAATTTTGTGCCGGGGGCGACGTCGCTTTTCACTTCGACGGGATTGCCGGCCGCGAGCTGCGCGACGCGTTGCTGCGGCAGGGAGAAATTCACGAAAATCGGATCGAGCGTCTGCAGGCTGGTGATGGCATCGCCCTCGCGGAGGATCTGGCCGAGGTTGACAAGCCGGATGCCGAGACGGCCGGAGAACGGCGCGCGGATGGTCTTCTTCGCAATGATCGCGCGGATGCTCTCGGCCTGCGCTTCGGCCTGGCGTGCTTGGGCATCGGCGGCGTCGAGTTCCGCGGGAGAGTTCGTGCCGCTGGCGCGAAGCTCGTTGGCCCGGGCGAGATTGGCCCGGGCGAGAGCGGCGGTCGCTTCGGTGGCGCGCAACTGCGCTTCCTCGGTCGAGGTGTCGAGTTGCACGAGGAGATCGCCGGCCTTGACCGTCGAGCCCGCCTCGAAGCCGATTTTCACGACCTTGCCCGGCGTTTCCGCGGACACGGTCACGCCTTGGACGGCTTCGAGTGAACCTGGGGCGGACAACGTGTCGCCCCACGTGTCGGCCTTGGCGGCCATCGCTGTGACCGTGGTGGGTGGCATGACCATCGCCGCGCCGGTAGCGGCCATGGCCTTGAATTGCGTGATCTTGAGAAAGCCGAGCGGACCGGCGATGAGCAAGAGGCACCCGAGCAGGGAACCGACGAAGGCGAGGATTTTGCGGGACATGGTCGTGAGAGAAAAAAGGGGGACGTCGATCAGGTTAACTTGGAAGCGGAGTCGGAAGTCGGCGCGTGTTTCGCGGCCTGTTGTTGAATTTTTCCGAGGAGGCGAACGAGGGTTTTGCGCTCAGACTCGGAAAGGGCGCCCATCACGCCGCGCACTTCGCGAAAATGGATCGGGAGGAACCGCGCGAGGAAGTTTTCGCCCTTCTTGGTAAGCCGCACGAGGAGCATGCGTCGGTCGGAGGGATCCGCCTCGCGCACCACGAAACCGTCGCGCTCCAGCGTGTCGATCAGCCCGGTCATCGTCGCACGGGTGACGCCCGCGGCATCGGCGAGTTCGGCCGGCGTGCGCGGGCCGCACGGACCCTGCGTAATCGGCACATCGCCCGTGCGGGGCTCGGAACTGCGCCAGAGCAACATGAGGACGCCAAAACGACCGTGCGAAATCCCGTGCGCCGTCAGCTGCGTGCTGTTGAGCGCAAAGACCTCGTCCGCCGTGCGCAGGAGATGCAGGTAGGCCTCGGCCGCCGACGCGTCGAGGTCGGGGAACTCACGCGCGGCCTCGAGGAGGCACTCATAGCGCGGCAGGTCTTTGAGCATCAGGTGAGGCATGAAAAAAGGTAAGGGAGCTGAAAGTTAGGCTCCTAACGATTTTCGCAAGCGCGCTTTTGCAAAACTAGCCGAATGGCTAAGTCATAGGGGAAAAATCAATGGCACGGTCGGGTGTGGTGCGGCGGGCAGGAGGGCGGGTGATTGCGGGCAATCGCGGAGGATGACGTCGCGATTGGAACCGCGACCTGCGGTGCAGGAGCCGAACGCAAGGATTGGTTTGTGGTGGGAGGAGCTTTATGCCCCGACGAGCGATGAACGTCGGAGCATGAAGCTCCTCCCACCCCAAGCCGTGTCCCGCCGCGCCGCTCGGTTCGATGCATGCTCGGCGCTCCCAAAGTGGCGGGAGCATCCTGCTCCCGCGGTTGGTGTGACGGAAGAGACGGGAGCTGGAAGCTCCCGCTACTTTACCGACAGGAAACCTGCGACGCGGCCTTACAGCGACTGCGCGGCGGCGACGACGGCTTCGGCGGTGATGCCGAGTTCCTTCATCGCGATGTTGCCCGGTGCGCTGAGGCCGAAGCGATCGATGCCGATCACCTGGCCGTCGAGACCGACGTATTTGCGCCAGAGGTCGGTGACGCCGGCCTCGATCGCGACGCGCTGGCGGCACGACGGCGGGAGAACGGAGTCGCGGTAGTCCTGCGATTGCGCATCGAAGCGTGCGAACGACGGCAGCGACACGACGCGGACGCCGGCGCCGAGTTGCTTCGCGGCGGCCACGGCCCACTGCAGTTCGCTGCCGCACGAGAGAAGAATGTGCGTGAGCTCGGCGGTTTCGCGCACGGCGACGTAGCCGCCCTTCAGCACGCCTTCGCGGCGCACATTGACGGGAATGTCGTTGAGCATCGGCACGGCCTGACGCGTGAGCGAAAGCAGCGTGGGTCCGCTGGTGCGCTCGAGCGCGGCGGCGAACGCGCCCGCGGTTTCCTCGGGATCGGCGGGACGAATCACATCGAGATTCGGAATCAAGCGCAGGCCGGAAACGGTTTCGACCGGCTGGTGCGTCGGACCGTCTTCGCCGACGCCGACGGAGTCATGCGTGTAGAGATAGACGACCGGCAGCTTTGACAGCGCGGCGAGGCGCATCGACGGACGCGAGTAATCGGCGAACACGAGGAAGGTCGCGCACGAGGGACGGAAGATGCCGTCGTAGGCGACGCCGTTGTTGATCGCGGCCATGCCGTGCTCGCGGATGCCGTAGCGGAGATTGCGCGCGGCGCGGTTGGTGCGATCGAAATCCTTGTCGGCCGCGATGTAGTTCAGCGTCGAGCCGTGGAGATCGGCGGAACCAGAAATCAGCAACGGCAACTCGGCGGCGACGGGCTGCAGCACGTCCTTGCCCGCGGCGCGGGTGGCGAGCTTCGCATCGGCGGGGAACGCCGGGATCTTCGCGAGCAGCGCGGCGGCATCAGGCGCATTCGAACGCGAGTCGAGCAGCGCGGCCTTTCCCGGATTGGCGGCGCGCCACGCTTCGAAGGTTTTCTTCCACTTGTTGTAGCCGCGCTTCAGCCGCTTCTTGTGGGCGGCGAAATACTCGCGCACCGGCGCACTGACGAAAAAGTGCTCCTCGGGGAGGCCGAGGCCCTTGCGAGCGCTGTCGGCGAACTTCGCCCCACCCTCACCGTGGCCCTTGGCAGTGCCGGCGACTTCGGGAATACCGCGCGCGATTTGCGTCTTCGCGATGATGAGTTGCGGGCGGCCGCTGGCGGCGCGCTTCGCTTTGTTGAGCGCCTTGAGGATCGCGGCGAGATCGTGACCGTCGGCGAGCGTCTGCACGTCCCAACCGATGGCCTTGAAGCGCGCGGCGGTGTTTTCGCTCTGCGTCTTGTCGGCCATCGCGTCGAGCGTCACGTCGTTCGCATCGTAGATGAGAATGAGATTATCGAGCCCTTGGTGGCCGGCGAAGGCGCACGCTTCCATCGCGACGCCTTCCTGCATGCAACCATCGCCCGCGAGACAGACGACGTGGTGATCGAAGATCGCGTGCTCCGGCGTGTTGAAACGCGCCTCGGCCATCTTGCCGGAGAGCGCAAAACCCACGGCGTTGCCGACACCTTGGCCGAGCGGGCCGGTGGTGCATTCGACGCCGGGCGTCTCGTGAAACTCGGGGTGGCCGGGCGTCTTGCTGTGGAGGACGCGGAACTTCTTGAGATCGTCGAGCGAGAGATCGTAGCCGCTGAGGTGAAGCCACGTGTAGAGGAACATCGAGCCGTGGCCGGCGGAGAGGATGAAGCGGTCGCGGTTGAGCCAGCGCGGCTCGTCGGGATTATGCACGAGCGCGTGACCGTAGAGCACGGCACCGATTTCGGCGGAGCCCAGCGGCAGGCCGAGGTGCCCGGAGGAGCATTGATGGACGGCGTCGATGGCGAGGCCGCGGGCTTGCGCGGAGGCTTGGGCGAGGATCTCGGTGTGGAGCTTCATGTGGCGAAAAAGGAAGCGCAGTTTTAGCGCGGAGGTTTGGGCGCGTGCAAAGCCCAAATGGTGTCATGGTTAGCCGGAGTGCGACGTGGGGCGGCGACCGGGTGTTTCGTGGGGCGCAGTCTGGCAGCTGCGATACCGCGGCCCGACCGTGCGCAGGACCGAGCGAAGTTGCCGCCCGAGAATCGCGCAAAGGTCAAGAGGGGCGAGGTGCGGCTTTCCTTCGACGCCCGTTTTTGGTGGGAGGGGCTTTATGTCCCGACGAAAACGCAACGTCGGGGCGTAAAGCCCCTCCCACCCCTGACAAAATGTTTGCGGCAGTGCCGGCGGTTCCGCCCGGCCGCGCCTTCCGCCCCATCTTCCCCCGGACCTGCCCGACAAAAAAAGCGAGCCTCGCGGCTCGCTTTTGAAATCTGGCGGAGAGCCAAAGCGCTTAGGCTTTGGCTTCCTCGTAGCGCTTTTCCTTCACGGCCATGGCGGCCTTGCCGGTGCGGCTGCGGAGGTAGTAGAGGCGGGCCTTGCCCGGCTCGGAGTTGCGCTCGACTTCGATCTTCTCGACGTTGGGCGAGTTGACCGGGAACACGCGCTCGACACCCTCGCCGTAGCTGATGCGGCGGACGGTGAACGTTTCGTGGATGCCGCTGCCCTTGTGGGCGATCACGACGCCGGCGAAAATCTGAATGCGCTCTTTGTCACCTTCGCGAACCTTGGTGTGCACGCGGACGCCGTCGCCGACCTTGAAAGGGGCCTTGGCATGCTTCACCTGGCTGGCGGTGAGTTCTTTAACGATGGGATTCATGGCTGTTTCTTGAGTAAATCGGGACGAACTTGAGCGGTTTTTACCAATTGCTGCGCGAGCCGCCACTTTTCGATTTCACCGTGATGCCCTTGGAGGAGCACTTCC
>PNJQ01000064.1 GCA_013821985.1 Opitutus sp. | reverse complement strand
TTCGCTGAGGCGGGTTCTATCTCGGGAACGCGATTTCACCGCTGGCGAGACGGTGCAGGAAGAGCGCCGCGTTGGCGGCGCGCGGTGCAATCGTGTTCACGCGGCAGTATTCGCGCGCGCTGTGCAGGAAATCGCCCTCGGGGCCGATGCCGTCGAAGCTGGGCAGGCCGGCCGCCCCGAGAAAATTGCCGTCGGATGCGCCGCCGCCGTGCACCCAGTTGAAGGGTTTCATGCCCACGTCCTGCGCGGCGCGCTGGAATTCCGGGAACAACGCGGCTTCGGTCGGGTGATTCTCCTTGGGCGGACGATTCAGCCAGAGGTTCAACTCGATCTTCACGTCGTGGGCGGCGCCGATTTCACGCGCGAGTGCCTCGAGGCGGGCGAAGAGCGGTTCGCGGTCGGTCATCTGCGTGACGCGCAAATCGAGTTCCGCTTGAGCGAAGTCGGGCACGACGTTGGTCGCGGCCGAGCCGCCCTTGATGTTGCCGATATTGATGAGCGTGCCGGGCAACTCGGCGGGAACCTGGGCCGCGGCGAGCAGAAAGGCCGAGAGGCCGAGAATGGCGTTCCGCCCGTCATTCGGAATTTTGGCCGCGTGCGCGGCCCGGCCGCGACAGGTGACGACGGCCCCGCCCGTGCCTTTGCGCGAGTGGATGATGTCGCCGCTGGGGCGCGCGGGCTCGAAAACCAAGCCGAAGTGGTGGCGTTTGGCGGCCTCCTCAAACAACGCGCGCGTGCCGTGCGAGCCGGTTTCCTCATCGGGCGTCAGCAGAACCTCCCAACCGATTTGCGCGGCGTGCGGGGTCTGCTCGAAGGCTTGGAGCGTGGCCCACAGGGTCACCAGGCCGCCCTTCATATCGACGACGCCCGGGCCATTGAGGTCGTCGGCGTTGAGCCAGCGGCAGGTTTGGAACGCATCGTCGGCCGCATAGACGGTGTCGTAGTGGCCGCAGAGAAAAACCTGGAGCGGTGCCGCGGGTCGCATCCGGAAACGCAGTGCTTTCGCGCCCTCGGGATTGTAGCCGGGAGCGTCGGCGGCGAGTTCCTCAAATTGCGCGGCGGGAAACGCGGCCGCAAACGTCGTGCGCAGTTCCTCGGCCATGCGGGCGAGGCCGGCACCGTGGTTGGAGCCGGAGTTAAGGTGAGCCCACTTTTCGAGCAGCGCCGCGAATTCGGCGCGGCGGGACGGAAGGGCAGCGATGGAGGCGGGAATGGACACGGGGAGAAGTGGCGCGGTTGGGCGTGAAGGTTTGATTCGTTCTCGTTCTCTTAATCGTTCTCGTTCTCTCGATTTGCCGGGGAAAAGACGAGAGAACGATTGCGGTTACGAAGAATGAGGATGACTAACTCCATTGTGCGCCGCCGGGCAAGGTCGCGCGGGGACGTCAACCGTGGAGGAGCCTGTTTACAGGCGATGCGAACTTGCAGAGCGGTAACGCGCCCAATCGCCGGCGAACAGGTTCTTCCAAAACCATTTTATCCGATCAATTTTCGGTCCAGGCGGCGCCGCCAGGCAGCGTCACGCGCGGGGCGGCGGGGCCGTCGAGTTGGCGAAGGCTGGCGAGTGGGTCGGCCTCGAGGCGGAGGAACTTGAAGCCGAGCAAGCGCGGTTTGCCGGCGGCGTCATTCTGGGCGTTGCGCGCGGTCTCGCGAGCGATGAGTGCGCCAAGGGCTTCTTCGCGGACCTTCGGCTCGGTCGAATGGATGACATGCGGTGCGCCGTCGGGGCCGCGGACGAAGAGGCCGACATGGCCGATCCACGCGCTGCCACCAAAGATGTCGTTCGCGGGCACACCGGGCTTCACGACACCGCGGACGATTTCGACGATGTCTCCCTCCTGGAGCGATGCGGCCAGCGCCGGTGCATCGGCATACGGCACGAAGATGTCGCGATGACGTTCGACGGGAATGGACACGTCGAGTTGATAGCGCTTCTTGAGGAAGCGGGTGCGGTCGATCGATTGGTCGAACTTCATGGCGCGCGGGCCGGCGAGTTCGGCGGTGATGTCGCGCGCGAGCCAGCGGTTCGAGGGGTTCCAGTCGGCTTCGGTAAAATGATTGCGCGTGACGACGCCAAGCTGGCCGTCGCGGTAGCGGATGCGCTGGAGCAGGCGCATGAAGCCGGTCCAATCCCGCGAGAGCGCCATGGCGAAGGTGTGTTCGGCGAAGACGAGGCAGTCGCTTTTCGCGAGGCTGTAGAGCGGTTGCGGGTCGTGCGTCTCGAACGGCATTTCGCCAAGGAGGTAGAGTTCGTAAGGCTGGCCGAGATTTTTGCGCGCGAGGTGGACGATGCGTTTACGCAGGTCGGGCTCGGTGGCGTGCAGATGCGCGAGATAGGCGCCGACTTCGGGCTCGGTGAATTGGTAGAGCGGAGTGGACGCGAGCTCGGCGATGGCGCGGGGGGCCGCGGCGGTGGCAAACGGCAGGAACGCGCCCAAGGCGAGGGCGGAAAGCACGACGATGGCGGCGACGGAATGGCGCACGCCAGGTTGGGCAGGAAGAGAATCGGGATTCATGGCGGGAGAAGAAAAAAGGGGCGGTCCGGATGGACCGCCCCTCGAGAATTTGGTGCGCGGACCGAGGGGGCCCGGTGCGATCAGAAGATCTTGTATTCGACCGCGAGCGTGAACGAACGGCCGCGCGGATCGGCGATGCGGGGCTCCCACGAGCTGCCGGCACCGGTGTTGGTGTCGTAGGCGATCGAGAACGGGGGGTCTTCGTTGAAGAGGTTCTTGATGCCCGCGATGATCGTGAGGTCCCGGTTGTAGCGGTAGGTCAGGCTCGCGTTGTAGGTGATGTATTCATCGACCTTCGGGTTGTAGGCGGTCGCGCGGGCGAGGAAGGCCCCGTTGGCGATGCCGGGCGGAACGTAATCCATGTAACCCGAGCGGAAGAGCTGCGAGACGCGACCGGTGAATTTGCCGTAGCGATAGGAAACGCCGGCCGTGTATTTCCACTTCAGGCCGATGTCGGAGGCGCGCGTGAAGCGGCCGATCTCGCTGGCACCCCACGCCGCGGAGGCGATGAGTTTTGATTTTTTCTCGAGCAGCTGGCTAACGTTGACGTCCGCGGTGAGGCGGCCGCCGAGCAGGTCGAAGTCGCCGCGGGCGGTGTATTCGAGGCCCTTGGTCGAGGTCTGACCGGCGTTCAGCGGACGAACATCGATGCCGATGATCTGGTTCGTGTTGTTGCGGAGGATGCGGTCCGGAAACAGCTGATAATTCTGGAGGATGACCGAGGTGCCGAGCACCTGGATCGTGCCTTCGCGTTCAATCGACCACCAGTCCACGCCGAGGGTGATGTTCTTGATCGGCGTGAAGACCACGCCGAAGGACTTCATGTCCGCCTCTTCCGGCTTCAGGTCGGGCTTGCCGCCGTTGAGGGTCTGCGCGGTGTTCGGCGGGATCGCAACGCCCGTGACCGGATCGATGAGGTCGGCGCCGGCAATGATGCTCGTGAACGTCGGATCGAACTGCTGCTTGAAGGTCGGCACGCGGAAACCGGTGCTGTAGGACGCGCGGAAGAGGACCTTCTCGTGCGGATTGAAGCGCAGCGTGACCTTGGGATTCGTCGTGCTGCCGAAGCCGGTGTATTGGTCGCGGCGGCCGGCGAGGTTGAGATCGAGATTCTTCCAGAGGGGAATCTGCAGTTCGGCGAAGACGGCCTTGATGTCGCGTTCGAGGGTGCCCGCGGTGGCGAGACCGTTGTCGAAGGGCGCGTTGAAGATCAGCGAATCAACGGTGCTGACGTTGGGGCGCGGGTCGCCTTTGAATTCATACTCCTCGCGGCGGAAGTCGAAACCGATGGCACCCTGAATCAGGCCGCCGGGCAGCTCCCAGACGGGGCCGGAGGCGGTGAAATCGGCCTGCGTGGTGGTGAACGTGCCGCCGTAGAGTTCCACGCCCGTGGCGGAAGCGGCCGCCAGGCCGTCGATCGCGGCTTGGGTTTGCGTGTAGGAGAACGGACTCAGCACGCCGGTGCGGATGAGGTTCACGAACGGCACGGTGTAGTAATAGCCGTTGAGCAGTTTCGTTTTGCTCTCGCTCTGCGCCTGATAGACGCCGGCGCGATACTCCCACTCGGAGAAGAACTTCCCGGGGAGCGGGAGCGGGCCTTCGAGCGAGGCGAGGAAGCGGCGGGTGTCACTGATTGTGCGGAGCTCGCGGTTACCGCCAGGCAACGCGCGCCAGCGGAACGCGAGGGGCTGGCCGCGGTTGACTTCGAGATCGGGGAAGTAGGCGACGAGCGCGTTGAAGACCCGGTTGTAGTCCGCGCCCGTGCTCGGATACGTCATGAGGAAGAGCGGATTCGGAACGGAAGTGCCGTTGAGCGTCGTGGTGTTGGGCTGGGCGCCGCTCGCGAGCGAGGCGGCCGTGCTCCACTGGTTGGGCGAAAAGCTCTTGGTGGAATCGGAACGACCGATGACGGCCTCGAAGGAGGCGATGTGATCGCCGAACTTGTAGGACCCGCGACCGACGAAGTTCATGTTCTTCACGGGCTGCTGGAGGACGGCGGCGCGGCCGGTGTCCCACGCGGAGCCGTATTTGCCGTTGCCGGCGGCCGACGTCGCGCCCCAGAGGATTTCCTCATAAGGTCCCATGCCGTCGAACCCGGCATAGCCGGCAGTGTTCGTCGGAAGGTCGAGAATGTTGATGCCGTTTACCCGGATGGCGGGGTTGGCGGGATCGAACGGACCCTGCCCGCGGCCGGCGACGGTGGCCGGACCGCTGCTGAGCGCAGTGTGCTGGCCGTTGAGGGCAAACAGTGTCGCGATCGGCGTGCCACGCGTGTCGGGTGAGATGCCGCGCTCGGGCTGGAACGTGTTGACGAAATCGCGCTGATCACCGCGGAGCATTTTGTGGTCCGCGTAGGCGAACGACGCCATGATGTTCCACTTGTCGGCGTTGAGGTCGCCCCAGCCACCGACGAGCGAGTAGCGGAAGATGTTGCCGCCACCGTCTTCGGTGATGTCGGAGGACGCGTTGGCGATCAGACCCTGAAAATCCGTCCGCGTGATGAAGTTGATCACGCCGCCGACGGCGTCCGTGCCGTAGATGGCGGAGGCGCCGTCCTTGAGAATTTCGACGCGCTCGATTGCGGCGAACGGGATGGAGTTGAGGTCAACGACGCCGCCGTTGAGGCCGTGCGAGGCGATGCGCCGGCCGTTGAGGAGAATGAGCGTCGCGTTCGCGCCCTGGCCGCGAAGGTTGGCGGAGCTGGCGCCGTTGTTGCCGCGCTGCGCACCGGCGACGACGTCGGCGTTCGACGCGAGATTGTCGAGGCCGTTGCCGTTGATGTTCAAATTCATGATCATCTGCTCGGCGCTCGCGATGCCTTCCTGGGCGAGATCGAGGCGGGTGAAAACCTGAACGGGCAGAGCGCCCTCGTCGGCCGCGCGTTTGATCGACGAGCCGGTGACGACAAACTTCTCGAGTTTCACTGACTCGCTGGCTTTGGCCTCTTCGGCAGCGGGGGCGGTTTGCGCCACCGCGGGGGGAATCACGCTCGCCGCGGCCAGCGCCGCCAGCAAAGTCGATCGGTTCCACAGGGTATGTGCGTTCATAGGTGTTAGTGCAGGTTGGCGCCGGGCGCGGGCCGCTGAAAGCGGTGCCACGGAGGGATAGTGACCGGCGAACAGCGTGGGTTGTAGCCAATGCGACGCGTCGTCCAAGCAGAATCCCGTGGCTGACCGCGGGATTCCAGCGGACCGACGCCGCAGGCTTGACGGGACGCGCACGATTGCACGCGTCCCGCGCGGCGAAGAATCAGGAATCAGAACACGCCCGTCACGCCGATCTTCACCGACGTCGGCGCGATCAAGCGTTGGCTGGTGCGCGATTCGATGGCGAAGAACTGTTCGGGGCCGGCTTCCGTGATGTTGTCGAAGTTAAGGAAGAACGTGGCCTCAGGGCGGTAGCGGTAGGTGAACCCGACGTTGTAGCGCGTGAGGTTGCGTTGGTAACGCGAGGCGCCGGCGGTGGTGCTGAACACGACGAGGTTCTCGCCCTTGAAGCTCGCATCGAACGACGCGCCGAATTTGTGGTAGCTGTAGAGCACGCGGGCGTTGAAGAGTCGCGGCACGAAGCCGGCGACTTGATTGGTGGTCAACACGGTCGCTCCGGCAAAGCGGCCTTCGGTGCGCTGGTAGGTGTAGTTCGCGGCAATTGTCAGGCCCTTGAGCGCACCCGGGAGCATGGAGAGGCGCTGGCTGTAATCGAGTTCGATGCCCTCGATCTTCGCGTCACCGAGGTTGACCGCGCTGAAGACTTGGTAGCCGCCATACAGGCCGTCGAAGCCGTTGTCGGGACCACTCGGGACCGTGGCACCGAGGTTGGTCGCGTTGCCGATGTAGTCGGTGAGGTCCTTCTTGAAGATGCCGGCGGTGAGCTTGCCGCTGTGCTTGAAATAATAGTCGAGCTTCAAGTCGTAGCCTTCGCCGAGTTGCGGACGGAGCGACGGATTGCCGATGGTGACGGTTTGCGCGGTGTCGTTCGGAGTGACGCCCGGGATGATCTGCTGCAGGGTCGGACGGCCGTAGGTGTTCGCCCAACCGCCGCGCAGCTTGAAATTCGGCGTGATGTCGTAGGTGAAATGGAGACCCGGGAAGGACTTCTGATATTTGCCATCAAGGATGTTCTGATTGAAGTCCATCGCCGCGCGCAGGTAGTGGTCCGGTTGATTGGCAATCAGCGTGGAGCGCGCGCGGAAGTAGGTGAAGGTTTCCGTCGAGATCTTTTCGTGGCGCACACCGCCGATGAGGCGCAGCTTGCCGAAACGGACATCGCCTTGGATGTAGGCGGAATCGACACCCTCCTCCATGAGCCGACGTGCCGTGTAAGGGGCGGTGGCGTTGAAATTCACGTCCTCATACCAGAGGGCGGAATTTCCCAGCGTCTGGGAGACGGCCGACGGCTTGAAGGCGGCGACGCGCTGACCACCGGTGCCGTTCTGTCTTTCAAACTCGCTCATCGGCATCAGGTCGGTGTTCAGCACCGAACCGACCACGCCATACCAGCGGCGCGGACTGACTTGGAAGCTGTTCACACGGCGGTTCTGGGTGTCGAGGCCGGCTTGCAGCTTGAACGGGAACTTGGTGTCGAAATCGTAGGTGGCATTGATCGTCCCGATGACCTCGTTGGTGCGGGTGATCGTGTCGCGCTTCACCAAGCTCCGTGAAGTCTGCGGCACCGGAATCGTGGTGGTGTTGGCGTTGGTCAGGAGAATCGGCGTGTAGCTGTTGATGTCCCACACCGAGGGACCACTCGTCTGCGTGAAGACGCGCCCGTCGAGGTCTGAATTATCCAGAACGAAGCCGAGCGGCGCGTTGAGGCGGCTGACGTATTGTCCGCCTTGGCCGCGGCGACCGTGGCCGGAGTGCCAGCGCGTCATGGACCAGCGGTAGGCATGATCGACCTTCAGCCGATCCCAGTCGTGGTCGAAACGCAGGGTGCCGGTCGGGTTTTTGGAGATGAAGGAGAAGTTCCACGTCTCGACGTCAAAGCGCGTGCCCGCGGCGTTGCGGATTTCGGTGCGGTTGGCGGTGTAGCCAGGCAGCACGAGGCCGGTGGTGCCGTTGAAGACCGTCCGCGTGCCGAACGGATTAACGCGGACGCGATCGTAGAACGGTTCATAGCCCGCGTTGTAGATGAAGCTGAGGGAAGCCGTGGTGTTGTCGGAGATCCGATAATCTGCGCGCGCGGACAGACCGTGAATCACGCGATGGTTGATGCCCGTGCGCTTGTCGTAGTCGTGAAAGAAGGCGACGGGGTTGAGCGTGTTTTCGTATTGCAGAAAGTCGTAATCGATCGGGCTGACGACTTCCTGGTAGGACGCGTTGACCGCGATGCCGAGATTGCGCTTACCGCCGAAGACATCGAACACGCCGGTGTAGCCGATGCTCATGTCGGGGTGCAGCGGGTGATCGGCGAGGGACACGTTGCGATTCGACCACGAAGGGAAATACCGCGCGTTGAAGTTATAGGTGATGCGTTGATTTTCCTGCATCGCGAGCGGCGAACGGGTGCGAAGATTGATCTGGCCGCCGAGTGAGTCGGCGCGCTTGTCGGGCGTCTGGGCGGCGACAACCTCGATCGCCTCGTAATTCGAGGCCGAGAAGGAGTGCAGTGTCGCGGTGCGTCCAATGCCCGACACGCCGGTGGCGGACATGCCGTCGATGTTGAGACGGGTGAAGCTGTCGGGTTGGCCGCGGATGGACACGTTGAAGATCAGGTCGTCCTCGTCGGTCGTGAAGGTGACACCGGGGAGTCGTGCGGCGAGTTCGCCCACGTTCTGCGTCGGAAGGATGCCCCACTCGTCGAGTGCCACGACGGTCTTGATGTTACCGGCGTTGCGTTGCTCGGTGATCGAGAGCGCCTGGCCTTCCTTCACCGACGCCACGGTGAACGGCGCGAGCGTGACGACGTCCGAGCTCTCCAGCGCGAAGGACAGGTTCTGGTTTCCGCCCGGCGTCAGCACGACTTCCTGGGTCGCGTCCTTGAAGCCCGAATAGCTGGCCGTGATCTGCACGGCTCCGGCGGGGACATCGAAGAAAGCATAGCGCCCGCTTTCGTCGGTCAGGGTGGACTTGCCGCTGGCGAGGGTAACCGTCGCGCCTTGCAGCGCGTTGCCGGTGCTTTGACTCGTGACGTTGCCGGTGACGCGGCTCGCTTGGGCAAACATCGCCGTGGTGGCGATCAGGACGAAGAGACTCGTTGCGAGGCGCAACAGCCCGGACAGGGAGGGTTGACCAACTTGCAGGTTGCTCATGGTGTGCTTGGGGGTTGAGGCCGTTCAGGTGACGACGGGCGGCCAAAATTCGGGGTTAGGTCCCGGCTCTTACACCCCACGCCTCAACCCTTCCAAGTTCATTCCGGACGCAGGTTTTCCGCGTCTTAACGTATCAGAGTGAAATGACGCAGGTCGCTGGCATTTTCGTTAAAAAGTTCATCATTTCCGAAAACGCCGATCAGCGCCGTCGCGACCGCGGCGTTGGAGCGGCTTTGCCGCCATGACGGAACGCGAGCGGCGAGATGCCGTAGGCGAGGCAAAACGCGCGGCTGAAGCTATAGATCGAGCCGAAGCCGCATTGCTCCGCGATCTCCGAAACGCGCTGCGGTCCGAGGCGCAACAAGCCGCACGCCTGCTCCAGCCTCAGTCGGCGCAAATGCCGGCCGATGCTCACGCCGCACGAGGCGCGGAAGCGCGCACGGAGGTGACTCGGACTGATGCCGAGCGTGCGCGCCAGTTCCTTGATGCTGGGCGGTGCGCCGCTCCGCTGCGCAATTTGGTTGATGCGGAGAATGAGCCCGGGCTCGGGTTCAGCCGCCGGCCCGGGAGCCGCGTGCGGAGCCGCGTGCTTGATCCGGCGGAGACGGGCCAGCAACAGACCGAGCAGCAACACCGGCAATTCCTCGGTGCGCTCCGTCTCATACGCCTCGATGAGTTCGGCCACGAGCGCGCGCAAACCCGGCGTGAGCACGAACGGCCGGTAACGCAGCGCCGTGAGCGGCTCGGCGTCGTTCAGTTCGAACGTGACGAAGAGCCACGAGATTTCTTCGCGCTGCGGACTCGTGTAGTGGTGGAACTGGAACGGAAAAACCAGCAGCCCCTCTCCTGGGTTGAGTCGCACATTGTGATCATCGACGCACACCGTCGCGGCGGTGCGCAACGCGCACATCAGCACGAACCGGTGGTGCAGCGCTCGTCCCCGGCGCGGTTTGTTCAGCTCGTCCGCCGTCTGCCGCTGGAAGCACACGATGTTCGCCGGCAGGGGCAGCGGCGCCGGGCGGCGGCCGAGCAGCTGATAGTTTGGCTGCGGCAATTTCGAGACGAGCTTGCGCAGATCATGGGTCGGAGCGTGTGGCATTTTTGTCAAAAACTTCGTCGTTTCTGCTAGTTGTCGCTCCGGGGGGCGAGCCTTATCCTGCTCCGACTTTCGCCCGCCATGAATCCGCTCCCCGTCCTCGAACGCTGCCGTTTCGAACACGCCCCGATTGCCGTGTTCGCGCGCAGCCGCGACGCATCCCGCGCCGTCGCCGCCGAAATTGCCGCCTTGATCCGGACGCGCACGAACGAAGGCCGGCCCTGCGTTTTGGGACTAGCCACCGGTTCCACACCGGTGAGCGTCTATGCCGAACTCGTGCGCCTTCACCGCGAGGAGGGCCTGACTTTTAAGAACGTCACGACGTTCAACCTCGACGAATATTACCCGCTGCCGCCCGAACATGCGCAGAGCTACCGGCGCTTCATGCGCACGCATCTGTTCGATCACATCGACATCGATCCGGCGCGCACGCATGTGCCGTCCGGCGTCGTGCCGAAGGCGGAAGTCGATGCGCATTGCGCGGCCTACGAGGAGGCCATCCGGACGGCCGGCGGCATCGACTTCCAAATCCTCGGCATCGGCCGCACCGGTCACATCGGCTTCAACGAGCCGGGCAGCCCGAGGCACTCCGTCACGCGACTCGTCGCGCTCGATCCGCTCACGCGGCGCGATGCGGCCGGAGATTTCGGCGGCGAAAACGCGACGCCGCGCTCCGCTCTGACCATGGGCGTGCGCTCCATCCTGAACGCCCGGCGTCTCGTCCTTATGGCGTGGGGCCAGCACAAGGCCGACGTGGTGCGCACCGCGATCGAGGGCGAAGTCAGCTCGCACGTCACCGCGTCCTTCCTGCAGGAACACAGCAACGCACTCTTCGTGCTCGATGCCGCCGCAGCCGGTTCGCTCACCCGCTTCCGCGCGCCGTGGCTCCTCGGCCCGCTCGAGGAACAGGGACTGGCGTGGGACGAGCGCACCACGCGGCGCGCGATTCTCTGGCTTTCCGAGTTGCGGAAAAAGCCGATCCTGAAACTGACGGACGACGACTACAACGAGGCCGGCCTGCAGGACCTGTTGCGGGCGCACGGCTCCGCCTACGAGGCGAACCTCGCGGGGTTCTACGAAATGCAACACACGATCACGGGCTGGCCCGGCGGCCGCGATCCGCGGCGCGCCAAACCCGGCGATGCTCCCGTGCGCCCGTTGCGCGCGAAGTCCGCCGGCGTTTTCCCGAAACGCGTGCTCGTGCTCTCGCCCCACCCGGACGACGACGTCATCTCGATGGGTGGGACGCTCTGCCGTCTGGTCGATCAAGGCCACGAGGTCCACATCGCCTACGAAGTTTCCGGTGCCAACGCCGTGTCCGATGAAGCCGTCTGGAGCGTGCTGGCATTCATGCGCGACAGTGGCGTGATCGACGCACCCAGTCGCGCCCGGCTCGACGCGATGTGCGGCAAGCTGGTTTCCGGCAGCACCGCACCATCCCCCGAATTGCTCGGCTGGAAGGGCCTCATCCGCCGCCACGAGGCCATTTCCGCGGCCCGCGTCTGTGGCGTGCCGGAAAGCCGCCTGCATTTTCTCGACCTTCCGTTCTACAACGACGCCCCGCGGAGCCGGCACTACGGCGCCGAGGACATTGCGCGCGTCGCGCGTTTGCTCGGACAAGTGCAGCCGCATCTCATCTACGCGGCGGGCGATCTCGACGATCCGCACGGCACGCATCGCCTCTGCCTGCACGTCCTGCGCGAGGCGCTCGCGCAAGCCGCGACCGCCCAAGCGCGCTGGCTCGAGGATTGCGAACTCTGGCTCTATCGCGGCGCGTGGGCCGAGTGGCCGCTCGACGAGATCGATCTCGCCGTCCCACTCAGCCCGCAGGAAGTGCTGCGCCGCCGCCGCGCGATTTTCCGCCACGAAACGCAGAAGGACCAAGCGTTGTTCCTGGGCGAGGATCGCCGCGAATTCTGGCAGCGCACCGACGACCGCAGTCGCCGCCTCGCCCAAGCTTACAACGCACTCGGTCTCGCCGAATACGAGGCGATCGAAGCCTTCCGTCGCTACGCCCCCGAGGATTTTCTCAAGTCGGTCGCGTTCTGAGCCAACGTTCGCGAGCGGGAGTGGTGTCGCGTGCGGGGATTTTTATCCTCCACGGATTACACGGATAAAGACGGATTAAACGGATCCGTCTTAGCCGTGCCATCCGTGTAATCCGTGGGCAAAAAAGCGCGCACATGTGGCACGCACCGACTCGTCCGCTAAGATTCACGAACCACTTCCTCCGCCAAATCGCACAAGCGAGCGCGTTACTTGCTTTCTGTCGCGACGACCCGTTCGTTGACGCTCAGCGGCGCGTCAGCGGATTTTCGCGACTGATCAGCGACGGAGTTCAGGACCCGCTCCTGTTCGCGGGCAATTCCGCGATCGACCGACGGCGTGTGACTGCAACCCGCCAAGAGCCACCCGACGACCAAGGTGAGAATCGAGCGCTTCATGTGCGCAGCCTATCCGTCACCCGAGCGCCGTCAACGCTGCGTCATACCTTGATAAACCACTTCCTCCGCCACAGCGCCCACGCGAGCGCGAGAAACACGAGCACGAAGCTCACGGCGAACGCGAGCGAGGCATTCAGCGGACTCAGCCACGGCGTGAAGCCGTGCGCGTAGATCCAGCCTTTGAGCGTCACCGTCGCGCCGGCGTCGTCACTCCAGCGGATCAGTCCGAGCAACCGGCCGACGACACCCGCGAGCACAAACAATGCGAGCGCGTTCATGCCATACCACACGAACGGCTGCGCCCACGCGCGCCAGCCGCGCACATCGACAAACCAGTGAAAAATTCCGAACACCAGCGTTGACCAGCCCGCCATGAACACCACGTAGGAACTCGTCCACAGGTTCTTGTTGATCGGCAGCACGCCGTCGCACACCGCGCCGAGCGCGAGCAACACCAACCCGCCGACCACGAGACCGGCGGACGTTTTCCCGCCGTCACGCCCGCCGCGCAGCCAGTAACCGGCCAGTGTGCCGCAGAGCACGGTGGCGATGGCGGGCAGCGTGGAAGGAATTCCCTCCGGATCAAATCCCGGCGCTGGCGCACCGCTCCACGTGTGTCCGGCGAGCACGCGCGAATCGATCCACCACGCGAGATTGCCATTCGGCTCGAGCACGCCCGCGCCGAAGCCGGGCACGGGGACGAATTTCAACAACGCCCAGTAGCCGACGAGCAGCGCGATCGCCCACGCGAGTTGCCCACGCCAGCCGGTGTAGAAGAAAATCGCCGAAGCCGCGAGGTAGCACAGCGCGATGCGTTGCAGCACGCCCGGAATGCGCAATGTGCCGAGCGAGAACTGATGCGCCGACAGCAGCCCGAACGGAAACGCCGCCAGAAAAATACCGAGCGCAAAAATGATCGCCGAGCGCTTCACTGCGTGGCGGAACAACTCCGCGCGATCCGCGCCGGCCTCGACGCGTCGCGCGGTCGAGAGCGTCAGTGACACGCCGACGATCCACAGGAAGCCCGGGAAAATCAGATCCGTGAACGTCCAGCCGTGCCACGGCGCGTGCAGCAGCGGCGGATAGACGCTGCCCCACGAGCCGGGATTGTTCACGAGCAGCATCG
The DNA here is from genome assembly GCA_013821985.1 of Opitutus sp. Classification (GTDB taxonomy): domain Bacteria; phylum Verrucomicrobiota; class Verrucomicrobiia; order Opitutales; family Opitutaceae; genus Didemnitutus. The sequence continues at coordinate 8,811 of PNJQ01000064.1, read as the reverse complement.
CCGCGATCGTCGCGCCGCGGAAGGCATCGAGGGAAACGAGTCGGTCAGCAGGTTTCATCCGCAACGGGCAATTCTGTAGGAGTCTGCTGGCAGGCGACCTGACACGTTGCGGGTCGGCGTGCGCCCGGAATCGCCTGCCAGCAGGCTCCGACGAAAATTGAGCACCGGCTCATGGCTTGTGCTCTGGCTCAGCAGCAGCCGACCTTTTCGCCGCCGCCGGCGCGATCCAAATGCCGAGGTGATTGGCGATCGGGCGCCATTGACCGCCGCTCGGTTTATTCGTCACGACCGTGCCGTCGGAGCGCTTGAGGTAGAACGACGTCGAGCCTCCGCCATCGAGCGCCACCGCGTCATGCGTGCCGAGTTCGAGCAACATATCCGCCATCTCCGGCAACGTCGCACCGACGCTGTGCCCGGGTTGACGACCGTCGATCGCGAGGAGAATCAAGGTGCGTCCATCCGCCGCCACGCCCGCGGCCGTGCGGGGGTGACGCACCTTCGGAGCCACGCGCGCCGTCGCGCCGGTGTTCTGGCCGGCCTCGACGAGCAGTGAGCCCGGATTTTTTTGATCATCCGTCGCGCCGATGCCGGCGACCGCGCAAACGACACCGGCCAGATCGTCCGCTGCGACGTAGGTCACGCGTGCGCGGCCGTCGGCATAGATCAACAGCGCCGGATCGCCGTGCGCCGCGACGAGCCGCGGCGGCGACGTGAGGCCGCGGGAGCTGAGGCTGAGACCGAGAATGTTCGAGGGCTCTCCGGCGCGGTAACCCGGCTTGTAACCCGGCGAGGCTTTCTTCGGATCGCGGACCAACCCGAAGAAGTTTGCGTTGAGCGCCAGCGTCGCGCCCTGCGCTTCGGCCCAATCGGGCACCGTCTGCAATGTCGCTTCCGCGTCAGGAACGTCCGGCATGGGAGTGCCCAACGGCGCCGTGGAATCGAGGCGCACCCGCGGATCATCGAGCCGGATCTTCGCCCACCAACCGCGGAGCGGCCCGTCGGGAGTGGTGGTCTCGATCGAGCCGAAGGTCAGCGGATCCCGCGCCGGCGCGACTGGCGCCACCACGAGCAGCAGCGCACAGAGGAGAACGCGCCCCGGGCGCGGGCGGCTATTTCCGGCCATGACGGGTGAGAAGGACCGTGACGGCATCCACCTCGTCGCGAGCACGGGTGCCCGCGGGCGCGACATGGCGGTTGAGCAGGACGCTGAACACCGCTCGTTCGCCCGCCGTCGTGGTCAGATAGCCGGAGAGATTCGCGGCCCAGCGCAAACCGCCCGTCTTGGCGCGCACGTTGTGCTCGGCGGGTGTGCCTTTGAAACGCTTCTCCAGCGTTCCTTCTCCAGCCACCGGCAACGACGCGACAAACGCCTCCGCCTCGCGATGTCCGGCCATGAATGCGAGCAGACGAACGGTGGCGTCGGCTGTCACGAGATTGTTGCGCGAGAGGCCCGAGCCTTCGTCGAAGATCAACTCGTTCGGCGCGATGCCGACCTCGGTCGCGAAGCGCTTCAACTCGTCGAGGGCCAGCGTGTCGCTGCGTCGGTCCGCGGCGGTGGCATCCGACCGTTGCAACTCCCCGAGGTGGGCGAATACGAGATCGGTTTCGAGGTTTTGCGACGGCTTCATAAAGCCGGCGACGAGGTCGCGCAGCGGCGGCGAGACGATTTCGCCCAGGGCAACGCCGGCGTCGATGGGCGGTTCGGGCCAGACAGCGCTGCGCGCCGCGCCGTCGATGCGAATGCCGGCGCGTTCGAGCGCCGCCTTCAGGCAAATGGCGAACCACTGCGCCGGCCGCGGAACGGGCGCCTCGGTGATCTCGGGCTTGGCGCCCGCGGCAACGCCGCCGAAAATCTCGACCGTGCGCGTGCCGAAGATGCGCCGTGTGTCCACGGTCGGTTTTTCGCCCGGCGCGAGCGTGCGGGTGCGATTGACGAACGTCAGTTCCGAGTGCGGCTCGCGCACGTCGAACGCGCAGGGCTCACCCGCCTGCGCACCGGGCGTGACGCGGATCTCGACGTAGTTGTCCAAAAACGTGACGCCGGAGATTTCCGCTCCGAAATCCTGCTGCAGGTCGTCAACGCTCCAACTCGCGCCGTCCGGTGGGCAGCGCAACCACGTGCCATCGGCGACGATGTCACCGCGGATGTGTTTCACGCCCGCGCGGCGCAGCTCGGCAATGAACGGCTCGAAGACCGACCAGAACTCCGGTTTTTTTTCGCGGGCACCCCAGCTGGGATCGCCGCGGCCGGCCACGACGAGATCGCCGGGCAGGGTGCCGTCGGGTTGGACGGCGGCGGTGGCCAGCAGCGGCGTGCGGATGCGGTGGTCGCCGCCGAGCCGCGCCAGGGCGAGCGCGCCGACGTAGAGCTTGCTGTTCGAGGCCGGACTCATGCGAAGCTTCGGTTGGTGTTCGAACATCACGCGGCCATCCTCCAGGGAGACCAGCTTCACGGACCACAGCGCGCCTTCGAATTTGGGCTGGGTAAGAAATTGCGCGAGCGACTCGTTGATCGGATCCGCCCGCAACACCGGTGCGCACACGAGCACGACCAGCCAGATCAGCAGGCGGGGGTAAGTAGTCATCGCGCGGAATGAGTCAGAGCCCCGCGCCGGAGGCAACGTCGGAGCGGACGGCTGTGCCCCGGGAGTGTCTGGAGGGCGCCGCTCCGTCGGCGCCGTAATTGAGCGGGTGCCAGGACAGCTCGGTCTGGAACGATACTCGCGGCGGTGACGGAGCGCCCTCCTGTGGCTAGCCGAAGGGGGAAGAGAGCGCGGCTTGCATGGGTCCGTGCAGAACGTTGTGCTTTTGCGCCGTGAGCGTCCCCACCCTCGTCCGCGATCTCTCGTTTTCCCCGCGGGATATTCCGCTCTTCGTGCCGTTTGGAATTTCCGGCGGCGCGCAACCGGCCGCGAACAACGTGCTCGCGCGTGTGGAGCTGGCGGATGGCACCGTTGGTTATGGCGAAGCGGCGCCGCTGCCACCTTACAACGGCGAAACCCAAGCGGACGCCCTGCGTGCGCTGGCCGCGATGCGCGCGCCGGTGATCGGCCGCGACGGGAGCAACTGGCAGGCGGCGGCGCAAATCGCCCGCGCGGCCGGCGGCGCCGGATGCGGCTCAGCGCAGTGCGCGTTCGAGATGGCGCTGCTCGACGCGCTCACGCGGCAGCGCGGAGTGCCGCTGTGGAAATTTTTCGGTGGCGCGAGCACGGAACTCGAAACCGACATGACCGTCACGACCGGCACGGCGGCGCAGGCCGGCGAGGACGCGCGGGCGATCCGCGCGCGCGGCATCCGGCAAATCAAAGTGAAGGTCGGAGGCACGAAAGGCCCGGCGCACGACCTCGAACGTCTCGCCGCCATTCTCGAGGCTTCGCCGGGCGCACCGTTGATTCTCGATGGCAACGCCGGGGTCACGCGTGCGCACGCGCGGGAGCTCGTGCGCGGTCTGCAGGCGGCGAAGATCGTGCCGGCGCTGCTCGAACAATGGCTGGCGAAGGACGATCTGGCCGGAATGCGCGAACTGCGCGAGACGACCGGCTGGACGGTGGCCGCGGACGAGAGCGCGTGCTCAGGTGAGGATGTGGCGCGGATTGCCGACGCACGGGCAGCGGACGTCGTGAATATCAAATTGATGAAGGCCGGCGTGGCGGCAGCGCTGGACATCGTGCGCGTCGCGCGCGAACGCGACATCGGCTTGATGATCGGCGGCAACGTCGAGTCGATCCTCGCGATGACTTTCTCGGCGTGTTTCGCGTGCGGCATCGGTGGGTTTCGTTTCGCGGATTTGGACACGCCTTGGTTCCTCGCGGAGAATCCGTTCGAGGGCGGCTACTGCGCGAACGGCGGGAGGTTGTCGGTTGCGCACATCGCGGCGGGGCACGGCGTGGTGCCGAAGGCGTGAGGCGGCATGGGGTTTTCGGTCGGAGGGGCTTTATGCCCCGACGAAAGACCCACGTCGGGGCGTAAAGCCCCTCCCACCTACGCGACCCAGTGCAGCGAGGTGATTGCGGACTTGCGTTAGGGCCGGCTGAAGCCGGCCCTACTTAAAACGCCTCGCGCTGGTGCGGATTTCGGTTCTCTTTCCGTCGCATGACACGACTCGGCGTTTGGTTTTTGGCGGCGCTAACCGCGGTGGCGATGCGCGGAGCGGATTATGACGTGATCATTGCCGGCGGCCGCGTGGTCGATGGCACGGGCAAGCCGGCGTTCATCGCCGACGTGGCGATCAAGGACGGGCGTATCGTGAAGATCGGTGAGGTGACGGGCTCCGCCGACACGCGCATCGACGCGCGCGGACTCGTGGTGGCGCCGGGATTCATCGATGTGCACACGCACTCGGACGATCTCGTCACGAAATTGCCGACCTCGGACCACTTCCTGAAGATGGGCGTCACCAGCATCGTCGTCGGCAATTGCGGCGGCTCGACGCTCGATGTCGGCGGATTCTTCCGAGCGGTCGAGAGCAACGGCGTGTCGCCGAATGTCGCAACGCTGGTCGGGCACAACACCGTGCGCGAAAAGGCAATGGGCGGCACTTTCGATCGCGTTCCGAGCGCGGACGAACTCGCCGAAATGAAGCGGCTCGTGGACGCGGCGATGAAGGACGGCGCGGTGGGTTTGTCCACGGGGCTGATTTATCTCCCCGGCACGTTCGCCCAGACCGAGGAGATCATCGAGCTGACGAAGGTCATCGCGCCCTACGGCGGGATCTATGCGAGCCATATGCGCAATGAAGGCGGACGCATCCTCGATTCGATCAACGAGCTGCTGCGCATCGCGCGCGAGGCGAACGTGCGCGCAGAGGTTTCGCACCTCAAGTTGTCGGGCGAGAACGCATGGGGTCGCACGAAGGAGGTGCTGGAACTGCTCGACCGCGCGCGCGCGGAGGGTCTCCGCGTCACGCACGATCAGTATGCCTACACGGCATCGAGCACGCGGCTGCGGCAGCTGATTCCCGACGAGGCTTTCGACGGCGGCATGGACACGTTCCGGGCAATGCTGGCCGACCCGGCGCGGAAGGCGGAACTCGTCGCGCGGATGAAGAAGAACATCCTTGGCCGCGGGCGCATGGACTACGCGTATGCGGTCGTGGCGTCGTTCCGCGGCGACGGCACGCTCAATGGGCTCAACATCGTCGAGGCGGCCAAGAAGTTGCGCGGCTCCGATTCGCTGGAGGATCAGATCGAAGTGATTCTTGAAATTGAGCGCCGCGGCGGCGCGCAGGGCGTTTTCCACGGCATGGACGAGCGCGATCTGCAGGAGTTCATGAAGCATCCGATGACGATGATCGCCTCAGACAGCGGAGAACGGATTTTCGGCGAGGGCGTCCCCCACCCGCGCGGCTACGGCAACAATGCGCGCGTGCTCGGCCGCTATGTGCGCGAACTCAAGGTGCTGACCCTCGAGGACGCGGTGCGCAAGATGACCAGTTTGCCGGCGGGACAATTCCAGTTGCGCGGTCGCGGCGAAATCAAGGAGGGCTTCGCCGCCGACCTCGTGGTGTTTGACGCGGAGAAGGTGGGCGATCCTTCCACCTACAAGGAGCCCCACCGCTACGCGATCGGTATCCCCTGGGTGCTCGTGAACGGCATCGTGGTCGTGCGCGAAGGCGAGCACACGGGAGCCAAGCCGGGCCGGGCGTTGCGCCATCTCGCCGACCGCTAACCGTTGGGATTTCCATCCGCGCATCGGCTTCCCGCCGGTGGTTGAACACCTACCCGCCCGCGGGGTGAACGGCCCTCTCCCGGACTCGCGCACTGTTGGCTAACGTCGGTTGGTTACCCCATCCAACCATGCCAAGCCTGCTTGCGCTGAGAGGCGGTGCGCCGCTCAGAACCAAACCCAACCCACCGTGGCCCATCTCCGATGCAAATGACAGCGAGCGTCTCACTGCCGTGCTCCGTTCCGGAGCGTGGTCGTTCGACGGCCCATGGGAGAAAGAGTTCTCGCGGCAGTTCGCGGAGTATTGCGGGGCCGCCGAGGTGCTGTGTGTGGCCAACGGCAGCGTAAGCCTCGAGCTGGCGCTCCGCGCGCTGCGGATCGGGCCGGGAGATGAAGTGATCGTGCCGGCGCTGACGTGGGTGGCGACGGCCGGAGCGGTGGTGGAAGTAGGTGCCACACCTGTTTTCGCGGACGTCCGCGCGCAAGACTGGTGCATTGACCCGGAGTCGGTGCGGGCGCGGATAACGCCGCGCACGCGAGCGATCATTGCGGTGCATTTGTATGCCCGGATGGCCGACCTTGATGCGCTGGGCACACTCGCCGCCCGCCACGGCCTGCACCTGATCGAGGACTGCGCGCACGCCCACGGCTTTCAGTGGCGTGGCCGCGGAGCCGGAACCCTGGGCGTGATCGGCTCGTATAGCTTTCAGCAAAGCAAGGTCATGACCGCCGGCGAGGGCGGCGCGCTGATCTGCGGCGATCCCTTGATCGCTGACCGGCTGTATGCGCTAAAGAATTGCGGCCGCAAGCGGCGCACCGAGAGTTGCTTCGGCTTTGGCTTCAATCACCGACTGACCGAATTTCAGGCGGCGGTGTTGATCGGACAACTCGCACGGCTCGAAGCGCAGCGGCAGCACAAGGAGCACCTGGCGGATCAATTCTCTGCGTTGATCGCAACCATCCCGGGAGTGCAGACGCTGCCGCCCCAGCCGCAAGTGACACGCCGCACGATGTATGGCTTCCCGCTGCGCTACGAGGGCAGTGAGTTCGCCAGAGCGCCCGTCGATCTGCTCGTGGAGGCGCTGCGGGCGGAAGGCGTTCCGGTGCAGCGGACCTACGACGTGGTTTATCAATCGCCGCTCTGGACCGCCCGGAGCCGCCAAGGAAGCCACGGGGGCAGCTCGCCTGAATCGGGTCAGCGTTGTCCGGTGGCAGAGGAGATCGCGCGGAGCGGACTCGTGCTGCTGCATTTCAATTTCCTCGGAGAAGCGGCGGACGTCAGCGAATTGGCGGCCGCTCTGGCGAAGGTGCAGCAGCACGCCGGCGACCTTCGCATGGAAGGACTGAAACGCACTCTGCGCCACGCCGGCGCGGGGCTGCTCCGGGAGCTGGCGCTGCGCTCATGAATCACGACCCGGATCCAGTTGTGGAACGAACGCTGTGGCGACGCGTGGCGGCGAAGTTCGCCCGTCGCGGGCCTCCCCGAACGGTCGTGCGTCCAAGCGCTCCCCCTCTCAGACTGGGTTTGATCGGGGCCGGCAATGTCGCGCGTTGGCAGCATCTACCGGCGCTGCGCGCGCTCGGCGGGCAGTTTATTTTGCGCGCCGTGCACGATCTCCACCCTGGAGCGGCCGCGCGAGTGGCGCACGAGTTCGGGGCGGCGGTCACGCCCAATGCGGAGGAACTGGCCGCGCGCTCGGACGTGGACGCCGTGTTGGTTTGCACGCCAGCTCACGCCCATGCGGATGCAGTCCTCGCCGCGCTGCACGAACGCAAGCATGTGCTTTGCGAGAAGCCGCTGGCCCGCGATCTCGCCGAGGCGGAAACGCTTTGCTCGGCCGCTCAGCGACGGGAGGGTTGCGTCGCGATGGTGAACTTCAACCTCCGGCAGAGGCCTGAGTTCCGGTTGGTGCGCGCGTTGATCCAGCAAGGAGTGCTCGGCGAAATTTATCATGTGACGGGCAGCGTGTCGCAAGGAAGGTGGTTCACCGTGGACGGCAGACCGGCAAACGAGCGAGAGGATGCCGCCGGCTGGAAATACGACCCGCCCGGAGTTTTGCTCGACCTCGCACCTCACGCGATCGACTTGATGCGATGGTGGTGTGGAGAAATCGTGGCGACCCAGGCGTGGACGAAAAGATTGGAGACGTCGCATGCCTCCACGATCGCGGCGTGTAGCATACAGTTGGAGACCGACAGCGGGACGCTGATCCAGCTGCTATCGTCGCGCCTCGTGACCGGAGCCAAGGAGCAGACGACGTTCGAACTGAGCGGCTCGCGGGGCGCGCTGCGATCTGAGGCAGGCTCGCTGCGTCTTTGGACCCGCGACGTGCCGCGCTGGCGAACGCTGTGGGTCGAACGCGAGCACCCCTCTGCGCTCGGACTCTTCGCCCAAGCCATTCGAGGCGAGATTCACGACACGTGTGATTTTAACGAAGGTTGGCGAAACCAAGCGGTGTTGGAGGCGGTCGCTTTGAGCGCCGAGTCCGCGGGTCGATATCGCCTGCCGGTCGCGCGAGCGGCGGAAGCTGCCCACGAAAAAGCGCGGTCAGCGACCGCGCTTCGGGGCGACGTCCTGCGCTTGCGCGCTGAGTCGGATATCAGCGCTTGCGGCGCTTGAGGGCGAGCTGGACGCCGGAGTAGCGGACGAGATTTTGCAGGTGCTCGAGTTCCTGCGGGTCAAGCGCCTTCGCGGTCGCGATTTCCTGCTCGGCCCGCTTCATCGCGGCCTCGACGGCGTTTTCGTCGATCTTTTCCTCGGTAATCGCGTTTTCCGCGAGCACGCGGACGGAATCGCCTTCGATCTGGGCGAAGCCGCCGCTGATCGCGAGGAACTGTGTCTCGGCTCCTTTCGACACGCGCAGTTCGCCCTGGGCGACTTGCGTGAGCAGCGGGATGTGGCCGGGCAGAATGCCGATCTCGCCCTCGACCGTCGGGATGACGACGGAGTCGATGGTGTCGGAATAAACCTTCGCTTCCGGGGTGACGATTTCGAGAGTGAGAGACATCGGATCAGAATTGATTAACCACGAAACACACGAACGACACGAAATGGATTCTTCGCTTCGCTCAGAATGACAGGTGCGGAAGTTTCAGTGTGTTTCGTGTTTTTCGTGGGAGCCCTTACTTCTTCCCCGCGGCGGCCAT
>PNJQ01000063.1 GCA_013821985.1 Opitutus sp. | reverse complement strand
CAGCGAGCGGCCGTGGATGTAGTGGCCGCCGTGCGAATTGACGAAGTAAGGGAAGCGCGACGAGCAGCCGATGCCGGCGAACGTCACGATGCTTTCCTGCGGGTAATTCAGCTTTTCAAGGACCTTGTAGAACGACGCGAGCACGGCGAAGTCGCCGCAACCCGGGCACCACGTGGGGTGATCGGAGACGAGCGTCTTCTTGGCGAGCGGGGCGCGGCCCTCGCCGCCGGCGGGCGGGATTTCGACGAGGGGAGCGGCAGTGGTGGATTCGGAACTCATGGCGTGGGGAAGTTAGGCGGAGAGGTGCTTTTGGACGCCCGCGACGATTTCGCGGACCTTGAACGTGAGGCCGTCGGTCTTGCAGACGCTGACGATCTTCGGGTCGGCGAATGCGCCGCGGAGGAGTGAGGCGAGCTGGCCGTAGCCGTAGAGGCCCTCGTCGTTGATCTCGCACACGACGACTTTCTTGTAGCGCGCGAAGATTTCGGGGAGACCGGGCGCGAGCGGCGCGAGGTGGCGGAGGTGGAGCTGACCGATCTTGATCGGCTGGTCGGCGCGGCGAAGTTGATTCACCGCTTCGCGAATCGGGCCGAAGGTGGAGCACCAGCCGAGGACGAGCACGTCGCCTTCGGTGTCGCCGTAGATTTCGTGCGCCGGAAGTGATTTGCCCACCGCTTTGATTTTTTCGCGACGGCGCGCGTTCATCTTGGCGTGAACGACGGAGCTGCCGGACGGGTGGCCCGCTTCATCGTGCTCGAGGCCGGTGACCGTCGGGTATTTTCCCGAGAGCATCCGTGTGCCCGGAGGCGCGTGACGCGGGAACGTCTCGAGCGGGTAAGGCTTGTAGTCCACCGGCGCGGGCGTGAGGTCGAGCACCGGTTCCTTGACGATCGATTTCAGGTCGGGCTCCTCGAACGCCTCGATGCGCGTGGCGAGCGCCTGGTCGGTGAGAATGATGACCGGCGTGGAGAATTCCTTGGCGATGCGCACCGCTTCCATCGCGATGTAGAAGCAATCCTCGACGTCCTTCGGCGCGAGCACGACGCGCGGGCTGTCACCGTGCGAGCCGTAGAGCGCCTGGAGCAAATCGGATTGTTCGACGCTCGTCGGCATGCCCGTGGACGGACCGCCGCGCTGGACGTTGATGCAGATGAGCGGGATCTCCGCCATGCCGGCCCAGCCGAGCGCTTCCATCTTGAGCGAGAGGCCCGGACCGGAGCTGCCCGTGACGGACAGGTGACCGGAGTAGGCGAAACCGAGCGCGTGCGAAACGGCGGCGATCTCATCCTCGGCCTGCACGAAGAGACCGCCGTATTTCGGCAGTTCCGTGCGGAGCATTTCCATGATCGAGGACCACGGCGTGATCGGATACGCAGAACCGTAACGGACGCCCGCGGCGAGCAGACCGTAAACCATCGCGGTGTTGCCATCCATCGTGACAACCGGGCGCGTCGCGGTCTCGCCGCTCGAAGTGGATCGCGCGAAACGGTAGAGGTGGCCCAGGAGGTTTTCGACCGGATGCGCGTAACCGGCATCGAGCGTCAGCATGGCGTTGCGCACGGCTTCCTCGCCGCGGCCGCCGAGACGCTCTTTGACGAGCGCGTGCAGCTTCGGCACGTCGAGGTCGAAGATGCGTGCGATCAGGCCGAGGACGAAAATGTTTTTGCCCTTGTCCTTACCCGTGCCGCCGACGGCTTCAATCGTCGCGGAAGTGATCGGGATGCCGACGTTGGTGAAGCGGCGGTCATCGGGGTTCGGCTTCACGTGGTCGCTGTCGTAGATCAACACGCCGCCCGGGCGGAGCGCGCTGATGTGCGCTTCGTAGCTGTGTTGGTAGAACGCGACGAGGAAATCGGCCTGGTCGCCCGACGAGAGGATCTCGCCGGTGCCCATGCGGACTTGGAAGATCGACGGACCGCCCGAGATCGTCGCGGGGATCGTCATGTAAGTCATGACCTCCTGATCGCTGCGACCCGCGAGACGGGCGAGAAAACCGCCGACGGACTGAATGCCGTCCTGCGAGTTGCCGGCGAGTCGAATGACGACATCCGGAATGGTGGTCTTGGCAGGCGTCGAAGCGGGAGCTGTCCCGGCTTGCCCGCCCGGCGTGGACGAATTTGGGCTAACCATACGGTAGAGGATGCCTGCAAGCCGGGGCAGCGTCATGCCAAGACTTGCCCAAGTGTGTGCATTATTTGCCGAAGTAATGCCCGGCCGAATCGGGCTCGGTCACAACCGCGCCTTCTGGCAACCCGTGATTCGGCGCACGCAGAAACAAACGTGATGCTGCCGGAAAAGCGCCAGAGGCGGAGCCGAACGGCTCCGCCTCATTGCCCAGAAAGAGCGCGAACGCTTGCGCTGCTACTCGTTGCGCAACGCCTCGACCGGATTCACCCGCGTCGCGCGGAGCGAGGGGAGGAAGCAGGCGAGCAGCGCGACGAGCCCCAGCCCCACGACCCCGGCGGCGATCACGGCCGGATCGAGCGCGGTGATCCCGACGAGGAACGTCTTCAACAGCCGGCCGGTCGCGAGCGTGAGCCCGAGGCCGACCGCGAGGCCTGCGACAATCGCGACACCGCCGTAACGGAGCATCCACGCGAGGATCGTCGATTGGTCCGCGCCGAGCGCCATGCGCACACCGATCTCCTGCGTGCGCTGCGTGACCGTGTAACTCATGACGCCGAAGATGCCGATCGCGGCGAGCAGGATGGCGGTGGCGGCAAACGCGCTGGTCAATAGCAGCGTGACGCGACGCGGCGCGTTCTGCCGCGCGAGCTGGTCGGCGAGCGTGATCGGGTTGTCGAGCGCGAGGCCGGCGTCGAGCTTGTGCGTCGCTTTTGTGATCGCCTGCGAGAGTGTCGCCGCGTCGCCCGTAAATTGGATGACGGGCGAGAGCCGTGGGCGGGGATTCTGCGTGAACGGAAAATACGCGAGCGGTTGCGCGGCGCTGTCCAAACCGCCGGGCCGCACGTCGGCCACGACGCCGACGATCGTCGCCGTCGGCGGAGCATTGTTGCCCGGACCGCCACCGCCGCCGCCCGGACCGCCGCCGAACGGCAGGTTGGCTTGCGCGCCGGCCGGCAGGCCGGCGGGGAAATACTGTTTCACGTATGCTTCGTTCACGATCGCGACCTTCGGCGCCTCGGCGCTGTCGGTCTCGGCAAAATACCGGCCCTCCCGCAGCGCGATGCCGGACGCGCGGAAGAAATCCGCCGAAACACTCATGATGGCCGTGCGGCGCGGTGCGTCGTTCACCGAAGCGTCGCGATTGCCGCCCGCGCCGCCGCCCGCGGTCGCGACCAGCATCACCTGGTTATAGGGCGTGAGTGGCGCCGCGTCAGCCACGGCGGCGAATTTCACGCCCGGCAACCCGCGGATCGCCTCGAGCCAACGTTGCGCGAAATCGCGTTGCTGCCCCGGCGTGCCGTAGCGACGCGGGAGAGAGAGGTTGGCCGTCATTACATCGCTCGTGCGGAAACCGAGGTCCGCGGTGTAGAGTTTGTAGATGCTTTTCACGAGCAGGCCGGTGTTGATCGCGAGCACGAGCGCCAGCGCAATCTCGAAGGCCACAAGTCCCTGCCGCCAGCGGTGACCGCCGGCGGACGATTGATGCCCGCCTTCCTTCAACGTCTCAGTGAGATCAACGCGGCTGCCCTGCCACGCCGGCGCGAGTCCAAATGCGAGTCCCGCCACCGCCGCGAGCAGCAGGCCGAAGCCGAGCACCGTGAAATCCACGCCGACGGGGGTCATGCGGGGAAGAAAATCCTGCAACCACACCTGCATCGCCTTCGTGCCCCACCAGGCGAGCACGATGCCGAGCGCGCCGCCGACGAGCGCGAGCACGAGATTTTCCGCGAGCAACTCCAGCGCAAGCCGCGTCGGCGACGCACCGAGCGCGGCGCGGATGGCGGAGTCGCGCTTGCGCGTCGCGGCGCGGGCGAGCTGGAGATTGGCGATGTTGGCGCAAGCGATGAGCAGCACGAATCCTACCGCACCGAGCAGGAGCCAGAGCGTCGTGCGCGACTGTTGCGCGAGCTGTTCCTGCAGCGGCACGAGTTGCGCCGTGAAATTGGCGAACGGCAATCCGCCCGGTCCGCCCGGTCCGCCGCCGGGACCACCCGCCGCCACCCGCCGCTCGCCGCCGGGCGCCGGGCCCCCCGCGGGCGCGGGACCGTTGGCGGGACCAGCGACGACGCGCTGCTCCCCGCCGCCCGGTGCCGCCATCACGCGGCGCTCGCCGCCCATCGGCCCGTCCATCATGCCGCGCTGGGTCGATTCCCAGAAGCGTTTTGAAATCGCGTCGAGTTCGCGCTGCGCGATCTCCAGCGATGTGCCGGGCAAGAGGCGTCCGAACACGCGTGTCATCTGAATGCTGAGCTGACCGGGCGCGTTCGGCCGAATTTGCAGCGGGCGCCAGAATTGCACCGGGTCGGTGAACTCGAACGCCGGCGGCAGCACGCCGATGATCGTGTGCGGCACGTCGTCGATCGTGACGACCTCGCCGAGCGCGCTGTCCGCGCCGTTGAAACGCGACTGCCACGCGCTGTAGCTGAGCACGGCCGTCATCGGTGCGCCGGGCTTCACGTCTTCCGCGCCGAATAGCCGGCCGCGCCACGCGGTGACGCCAAGCATTGGGAAGAATTCACCCGTCACGAATCCCGCCGCGACCCGCACCGCGCCGTCGCCATGTTGGAGCGTCGAAGTCGTGTTGCGGTAGCCGGCGAGCGCGCGGAAGGATTTCGGCACGGCTTCGGTCCAGCCGAGAAATTCGATATCCGGGAGAAAATTCCCGCCGCCGGGTAGCGCCTCGGCTTTACCGACGGCCTGCTTGCGCACCATCACAAGATCGCCCGGTTGCGGATAAGGCAGCGGTTTGAGCAACACGGCGTTGACGACGCCGAAGATGGCGGTGTTGGCGCCGATGCCGAGGGCGAGTAGGCTGATGACGAGCGCGCTGAACAGCGGGTGGGCACGCAGGGAGCGGAGAGCGGAACGGATTAAATCCATGATGGGACGGGGTAGGGGTCGCCCGGCCGGTCCGGGCGCTGCACTCAAGCGCCACAGCCCGGCCGGTTTGTTTGCGGAAATCAGAAAAACCCGCCCTTGAATTGCGCCGTCGGCCGGCTCAATTTGTCCGGCTCCACGCATGGCCGCCCTTCTTAATCTCCTCGATGTCAGTCTCGCCTTTGGCGGCCCGGCCATCCTCGATCACGTCAATTTCCAGATCGAATCCGGCGAGCGCGTGTGTCTCGTCGGCCGCAACGGCGCCGGCAAATCCACGCTCATGAAAGTCATCATGGGCGACATGAAGCCGGACACGGGCGACGTCTTCCGCCCGGCCGGGTCGGTCTACGCGCGGCTCACGCAGGAGGTGCCGACCGAAGTCGCGGGCAATGTCCACGACATCGTCGCTTCCGGCCTGCGCAATAACGACGACCATCACGAAGAAGACTGGCAGCGCGACGTGCGCGTCGAGGATTTGGTCAATCACCTCGGCGTCCCGGGCACGCGGGAATTTGCCGCGCTGTCCGGCGGCTTGAAACGCCGCGTGCTCCTCGCGCGGGCGCTCGCGGGCCAGCCGGACCTGCTGTTGCTCGACGAGCCGACAAACCATCTCGATCTCGAATCGATCCTCTGGCTCGAGGAATTGCTGCTCGAGACGAAGCCGACGCTGTTTTTCGTCACGCACGATCGCGCGTTTCTCCGCAAGATCGCCACACGCATCGTCGAACTCGACCGCGGCCGCCTCGCGGGCTGGGCATGCGACTACGGCACTTACCTCGTGCGCAAACAGGAAGTTCTCGAAGCCGAGGAAAAGCAGCGCGCCGCGTTCGACAAGAAGCTCGCGCAGGAAGAGGAGTGGATCCGCCGTGGCGTGAAGGCCCAGCGCTCGCGCGCGACGGCGCGCATCCACGCGCTGCACGCCATGCGCGCCGAGGCCCGCGCCCGCCGTGAGCGCGTCGGCTCCGCCACGCTGAAACTCGCCGAAGCCGAGCGCAGCGGGCAGAAAGTCGTCGAGGCGGAGAAAGTCAGCTTCACGTGGCCCGGCGGAAAAACGGTCCTCCGCGATTTTTCCATCACGATCAACCGCGGCGAAAAGATCGGCATCCTCGGTCCCAACGGTGCGGGCAAGACGACGCTGATCAAATTGCTCCTCGGGCAACTCCAGCCGACTTCCGGCATCATCAAGCACGGCACGAATCTCGAGGTCGTGTATTTCGACCAGCTCCGCGGCCAGATCGACGACAATCGGACCGTCGCCGACAACATCGCGAACGGCAATTCGACCGTCACGATCGAGGGCCGGACCCGAAACGTCATCAGTTACCTGCAGGATTTTCTCTTCGAGCCGACGCGCGCCCGCACGCCCGCCCGCGTGCTTTCCGGCGGTGAACGCAACCGACTGTTGCTCGCGAAACTGTTCACGCAACCGGCCAACGTGCTCGTGCTCGACGAACCGACGAACGATCTTGACGCCGAGACGCTCGATTTGCTGGAGGACTTGCTCGTGGAGTTCCAGGGCACGCTGCTGCTCGTGTCGCACGATCGAGAATTTTTGGACGAAGTGGTGACGAGCACGCTCGTGTTCGAAGGCGACGGAAAGATCGGGGACTACGTCGGCGGCTACAGTGACTGGCAGGCGGAGTTGAAAAAGCAGGCGGCGGGTCGGGCTGTGGCTGTCGCCGGGGTCGCCGACTCCGGCCGACTGCAAGCCAAGGCGCCGGGGTCAGCGACCCCGGCGACAGCCGCGTCCGCCAAGAAACTAACGAACAAGGAGCGTGCCGAACTCGATACGCTGCCCGCGCGCATCGAAGCGCTCGAAAGGGAGCAGGCGGAACTCGGCGCGAAGCTGAGCGATCCGCTGTTCTACAAGACGGCCGGCGCAAAATTTGCCGAAGTGAAAACGCGCCTCGACGCGGTCGAACGCGAACACGCCGCGGCGTTCGCGCGCTGGGAAGAACTCGAGGCACGGAAGTAGCGCCACCTCGGCACGCGCTGCCCGACGACGACCTGACGAATGGGGCACCCGGCTCCAGAATTCTGTTCTACTCTGGCGATCGCCGCCCGCGGGGGACGTTGCAGGTTTGCTCGAATTAGCGACGAACGACGCATGGTTCGCGTTCGATGTCGTCCCGCCGCACGGCGCTTGCCGTCGGTCGGGACTTGTATTTGAAGGCCGCGATGAATCTGCGCGATGTGCCCGTGTTGGTGTCGGGTGGCAGTGGATTTGTCGGCGGGGCGGTCTGCGCGTGGCTGGCGCGTGAAGGCGCACAGGTCACCGCCGTGGTGCGCAAAGCCGGCGCGCACCCGGGACTCGATTCGCCCCGCATCACGCAGGTCGAGGGCGAGTTCACCGACGCGGCGGTTGCGCAGCGGATGTGCGCGGGGCAGACGTTGGTGGTTCACGCGGCGGCGACGATCGGCGCCGATCTGGCCGAAGCGCTCGCGATCAACGCGCAGGGCACGGCCACGCTCGCCGCGGCGGCGCGCGCGGCGGGTTGCCGGCACTTCGTGCACATCTCGACGGTGTCGGTTTACCATTTTCAGGCGCCGCGCGACTCGTTCGACGAGGATGCTCCGTTGCGCGAACTTGGGCGCATCTACCCGCATTCGCCGGCCGCGTCGCCGCACTACGGCATCGCGAAGGCAGAGGCGGAACGGTTGCTGTGGCTCGAGGCGAAACGGGGCCTGAACGCGACGGCGCTGCGGCTCGGTGCGGTGCTCGGCATTCATCCGACTTCGGTGTGGGTGGTGAAAGTTCCGCCGAAAGTGCGCGCGGGTCAGGTGCCGCTGCGCGGCGATGGCTCGGACCTGATGACGATGACGCACATCGACAACGTCGTGCGCGCAATCGAACTCGCGCTCGGCAATCCGCGCGCGTTCGGCCGGGCCTACAACGTCGTCGATGACGAAGTGACGTGGAAGGAATTCATCGAAGGCATCCGCGCGTGGTTTCCGGATGCGGCGCCTGCGCCGCTGATCCCGGCGGAGCAGACGACGAGCGCGGACCGGTTCATCGCGCCGTGTCCGAGCAGCCGCATTGCGCGCGAGCTCGGTTACGTGAGGGTGAAAAGTTTCGCGGACGGCATGCGCGAGGCAGGGGAGTGGTGGCGGGGAAAGAGCGAATGATTTTGCCCGCGGCCCGGACGCGTCGTGCTGCGCCGGGAAGACGATTCTCTTCGGTGCCACGCGTGGTCGGCGGCCACCGCGCAAAAGCCGGGCGGGTTGACGCTTCCCGCCCGGCGCTATTCTGCACCCACTGAAAAATTACGGCTGAATGGTGACGGAAGCGGAGTTGGGGTTGCCGACGTTGTAGCCTGTGCCGGGATTCAGCGTGAGCACCACGACGTGCGGGTTCGCGTTGGAGGAATTGGCGCGCGCCGTGAACGTCAATGCGGCCGTGTGTTCGCCGGCGGCAAAGGTGACGGATTCCGGCATGTCGCCGGTTTCGGGACGCCAGTAGTCGGTCCACTTGGCCGCAGAGCCTCCGAAGCGAAACGAGATTGTGATGGCATCACGTGCATCTCCGGTGCGGGTGAACGTGAACGTGCCGGTGTCGTCGGTCCCGAGGCGGGCGGTGGCGTCCGATGCGGTGACGGAGACATTGGGCAGGCCGTTCTCGGCGAAGAGCGTCCGGCGGGCGACGACGCGGCGGCCGTCCGGCCAGTGTGCTTCGGCTTCGATCCATTGGGCGCCGTGGGTTTGCGAGGTGAAGGTGTAGCTTTCGCCCAAGGCGGGTTGCTGGCCGCTGCCTTCCCAAAGAATGCGGGCGCCATCCTGATCCATGCCCGGCGTGCTGAGCGAGACTGTGAACGAGGAGCCGGCGCTGGGATTGGCGGGAACGCCGTTGATCGATGCGGTGGCGGCCCGCCAGTTTTGGGTGCGCGTGGGCGTGAGCGTGGCGAGGAAGGCAACGGTCGCCAATCCGCGAGCCTGATCGGTGACGACGAACTCGGTGAGGACGTTGTGGGTGTCGATCCAGCGATCGTAGAACGGCGTGGCGTTGGGGCCGTCGTCTCGCGGGTAGGTGAGCCGTCCGAGTGAGACGCCGTAGGTGCCGGTGAAAATGGGTCCCGTGACGAGATTGCCGTAAGGCAGGCCGTTGGGCGGCAGAGCCCGGCCGTCGTTCTGCGCATATTGATGGACGATTTCGTGGGGTCGTTTCCAGCCCAGGCCTGTGACGTAGCTCACGTTCATCGCGTTCGAGCCGGTTTCGTGATTCAGGTTGCTGACGATCGCTTCGAAATAATCGGACCGCGCCTCGAGTTGATAGGCGACGGCGAGATCGAACGACTGGGCGGCGGAGAAATACCAACCGGCGGTCTGGGTGCGTTTCGAATCGAGCGGGAAGCTCGTGCCGTAGGCGCTCTGGCTGGCCCAGCGGAGAGCGTCGTTGGCGGCGGTGCGGAGCTCGTCCTCGCTGCGGCGGAGCTGATCCCCGTCGAGTTCCGCGCTGGAGCGCCGGCCGGTGCGCGCGGCGAAGGCGTAGGTGCGGAGAGCGTTCCCGTAGGCTGCATAAGCGTGCCACCAGCCCCAGCGCCAGGTGTGGCGATCCGACGGATTGAACCAGTCGCGTGCGACCTGATGGAGATTGCGATCGCCGGTGGCGGCAAACATCGCCGCGGCGGCCCATGCGAGCTCGTCGTCGTGGGTGAAGTCGTCACCGTAGTGGGTGATCTTCTGGTAGCTGCCGGCCTTGCCATGGCGGGCGATGGCGCTCGTGAGAAACTCCCAACCGCGCCAGGCGGCGGCGAGGTAGGCGGCGGATTGAGACGGGAACGCCGCTTTCATTTTCGGCGACGAACCCGCTTCGGCGAGCGCGGCGACCGCGGCCGCGGTCGCGGCGGTGTTTTTCGGCCAGACGACCTGTGGGTCGCCCGCGTCCGGCAGCACGTTGTGTTCGTAAGCGCGGTCGCGCGGATACACGAGAAAGTAGAAACCTCCGTCGGAATCCTGCAGCTTGAGCAGAAAGTCCGCCTCGATTTTTGCTTCCTGGAGAATGTCGCCGACGCCATCGCCGCTTTCGGGCAGGCCGAGATTGTCGAGGGCGGAGACGCCCGGAAAGGCATCGGCCGCGAAGACGAGCAGATGCAGCAGCGAGGCGCTGTTGATGGTGTATTTGCTGTAGTCGCCGGCGTCGTGATGGCCGCCCGAGACATCGACGGGGCCGGGACGGTTGAAGGGAAACAAGACGGCGGCGGGACTGGTGAGTCGTGCCGCGAGTTGAGTGGGATTGTCGGAGTTGATCGTATCGGCCGCATTGCGAATGGCGGACCAGGTGAACCCAAAGCCGTTCGCCGAGCTGGGCACCGCCGCTGGCGCGGTGTGGCAGGCAGCATGATCGTGCCGCGTGAAGGGCAGCTCATTCGGATGGCCGCAGCGCTGGTGATACAGACCTTGGGCGTAGGTCCGCGCGAAGTTCATCGCGATGCCGTCTTCGATGAGGAAGGGCAGCGAGGCGCCGAGACCGGGCACCATGAGTTTGTATTCGCCCGGAGTTGTGACGCTGGAGAAGTCCGCTTCATAGACGCGGAGGTAAGGCGATTGTGGCCAGCCGGAGTCGCTGCGCTGCGTGAGCGAACCTTGGTGCACGACCCGTCCGCTGACGGCGTTCACCACCGAGAACCTCAGGTCCGGCACGGCCAGTTCGCCCAAGTCGCCGAGATAATAGCCGACTTGCGCCTTTTTTGGCCAGGCCGGGACATAGCCCTCCTGGTTCACGTGGATCGCGGGGTTGAAGCGCAATGGATGAGCGGGGCCGGCAAAGTTAGCGTCGGCGGAGAAGACCGTGCTGTCGGGATTGCGCACCGCCACGGTGGCGCCTTCCGGGATGTCCTCGGCGAGCCGGAGAACCAAGTTGTTCAGGATGCGCAGATCGTGGCGCTCGAGCGGCGCGTGGAGCGGCCGGCGCTTAAACCCGACTTGCTGCACGGCGACCGTGCGGCCGTTGACCGTCACGGCAAACTGCGCCGGTTGAGGCAGGGTGGCCCGGCCGTTCGCATCGACGAAATCCCAGCTGTCGGGCCCGCCGCCGCGGGGCTGACGGTTGAGCCGCACGAGCTCGAGCAGGTTTGGCGAGAGAATGTGCAGGGTGTGCGAACCCGGCTCGGGCACGACGAGCTTGGTGTAGTCGAGCGGATGAATTGCCGGCGCGTGCGGATCGACGGTGCCGAGGTTCGGCGTGGCGGGGGGCGGTGCGCTTGGGCTGGGAGCGGACGGGGTGGTGGCGGCGCTCGGGGTCGATGCGACGGACCCTCCGCCGCCGCCACCCCCGCATCCGACGAGGGTAACGAGCGAGCCGAGTGCGATGGCAGGGGTAAGCCATTTCATGCGGCCAGAGTAGTTGCGGACGCGTGGATTCGAAATGCGTGCTACTGCCCGTTTCGCACCGCACCCGACCGCTCCGCGAGATTGCGGCACCGGCGCCACCACCGGGAAATGGTAGGTGACGCATCACGGCAAACTAGGGTGCCGCTCGGCAAAGAGAGCGGGGCGGACCCACGCGTGGATCCGCCCCGCAAGATTGACCGGTGTCGGCGGCTGCCAGGACGCACAGTCGATCTATGACCATGGCGCGGGGCAGCGCTGCTCGCTAGCGCCCGCGACTTGGCCAAAGGAAATTTTAGTTGTGGATGATGACGTCCATGGAAGAGGAGCGAAAAGTTAAGGGCGAAGGGTGGTGCGCGGCGCCGACGGAGCGGCGCCCGCTTTTTTCAGTTCGCGCTCACGTCGGCGTTCACAACGCAGAAGAACGCGAGGACGATGAACGTGGTGAGGAGAATCATGACAGTGACGGACGCGATGCGCGGAGGGACCGAATTGCGCAAGCGCTTCGGCCGCCAGATCTGCGCTTCGCCCAGGTCAGTTGTGGCGGCGATGGCGGGTTTCGATGCGGATCGCGCGCGGTTGCGGGGCAAACGCACGTTGCAGGGCGGGCACGACGAGGATGAGGAGGAAGAAGGCGGTCATGAGATGAGTTGAAGGAGGGGGATTAAGTGGAAGAGAAGACGTGGCGCAGCTGTTGCCCGGAACTTGCTGGCGGCGTTACGGATTGATCGTGACGGTGGCGCTGTTGGGTGAGGTCGGGTTGTAGCCGGTGCCGGTGCGCAGTGTGAGGATCACGGTTTGCGGGTTGGCGTTGGAGGAATTGGCGCGAGCCGCAATGGTGAGGTCGGCGGTCGCTGAGCCGGCGGCAAAGGTGATCGACTCCGGCATGTCGCCGGTGGCGGGTCGCCAGTAGTCGGTCCATTTCGCGGCGGTGCCGGAGAAACCGAAGTTGATCGTCAGCGCGCTGTCGGTGTTGCCGGTGCGCGTGAAGGTGAACGTGCCGGTGTCGGTCGCGCTGCCGAGTTTCGCCGCGGCGTCGCTGGCGGTGACGGAGACGTTGGGCAGGCCGTTTTCCGAGAAGAGCGTCTTGCGGCCAAAGGCGCGGCGGCCGTCCGGCCAGTGCGCTTCCACCTCGATCCATTGCGCACCCTGACCTTGCGGCGTGAATGTGTAGGTCGAAGCCACGGACGGCTGCTGTCCGCTCGCTTCCCAGATGATGCGCGCGTCGTTCAAGTCGTGGCCGGGGACAGCGACGCTGACGGTGAACGCTGCGCCGGCGGCGACGGTGGCGGGCACGCCTTCGATGGTCGCGGCGGCGGATTTCCAGGATTGGGTGCGCGTGTTCGTGAGCGTGGCGAGAAACGCCGCGGCGCCGAGCGCGCGGGCCTGGTCGGTGTTCACGAATTCGGTGGCCACGTTGTTCGTGTCGGTCCAGCGGTCGTAGAATGGCGTGGGATTAGAGGCGTTGTCGCGCGGGAACGTGAGTTCGGACAACTCGGTGCCGTAGGTGCCGGTATAGACCGGGCCGGTTTGGAGCGAGCCGAGCGGAATGCCCGGCGGCGGGAGCACGCGGGCGTCGTTCCACGCGTATTGGTGGACGATCTCGCGCTGGCGTTTCCAGCCGAGGCCGGTGACGTAGGTGAGGTTGAGCGCGTTGGAGCCGCCTTCGTAGTTGAAGTTGCGCAGCATCGCATCGAGGTAGGCGGGCTTGGCTTCGAGTTGGTAGCCGGCGGCGATATCGTAGGTTTGCGCGCTGGAGAAATACCAACCCGCGCTCATGAAGCGTTTCGATTCGTAGGGGAAGCTTGTGCCGTAGGCGGATTGACCCGCCCACGTGACGGCGTCGTCGGCGGCGCCGCGGATTTCCGCTTCGCAACGTGCGAGGTGCGTGGCGTCGAGCTGGCCGCTCGAGAGTCGGCCGGATCGCGCGGCGAACGCGTAGAGTCGGATCGCGGCGCCGTAGCCCGCGTAGCAGCGCCACCAGCCCCAGCGGCGCGTGCTGGCATCCGCGGGATTGAACCACGAGCGCAGCGTGGCGTGGATCGTGGCGTCGCCGGTCGCAACGAACATCGCAGTGGCGGCCCAGGCGAGTTCGTCGTCGTGCGTGAAGTCGTCGCCGTAGTGCGTGATCTTCTGGTAGGCGCCCGCCTTGCCGTGGCGCGCGATGGCGGCGGTGAGGAAGTCCCAGCCCTTGCGCGCGGCGGCGAGATAGGCGGCGGCTTGTTGCGGAAACGCGGCCTTGAATTTCGGCGAGGAACCGAGTTCGGCGAGCGCGCCGACGGCGGCCGCGGTGACGGAGGTGGTCTTCGGCCACACGACCTGCGGCGCACCGGCGTCGGGCAGCACATTGCTTTCGTAGGCGTAGTCGCGCGGATAAACGAGGAAGTAGAACCCGCCGTCGGTGTCCTGTGTTTTCAGGAGGAAATCGGCTTCGATCTTTGCTTCCTGCAACACGTCGCTAATGCCATCACCGCTCTCGGGCAGGCCCAGATTGTCGAGGGCCGAGACGCCCGCGAAGGATTCTCCCGCAAACGCCAGCAGGTGCACGAGCAGCGTGCTGTTCGAAAGATATTTCGAATAGTCGCCCGCGTCGTGGTGGCCGCCGGACACATCGACGGTGCCGGTGCGGTTGTAGGGATAAAGCGCGGCGGATTCGGACGTGAGGCGCGGCGCGGTCTGCGCGGGATTGTTGGAATTGATCGTGTTCGCGTAGTTCGCGATCGTCGTCCACGTGAAATTGAAGCCGCTGCCCATCGGCACGGACGCCGGAGCAGTGTGGCAGGTGGCGTGGTCGTGGCGCGTGAACGGCAGGTCGTTCGAATGGCCGCAACGCTGGTGATAGAGGCCGGTCGCGTAGGTGCGCGCGAAGTTCATCGCGACACCCTCATCGATCATGAACGCGAGTGAGGCGCCGAGGCGGGGCACGACGAGCTTGTATTCGCCGGGCGTGGTGAAGCCGGTGAAGTCGGCTTCATAGACCTTTTGATAAGGCGTCGGCGTGGTCGGCCAGCCGGTATCGGCGCGAACGGAAAGCGAACCGGTATAGACGGACGCGCCCGTGGCGGCGTTGACGATTTCGAAGGATTGATTCGGCACGGATAACTCTCCGAGCGTGCCCGTCCAGTAGCCAACGGATGCTTTTTTCGGCCACGACGGGACGTAGCCTTCCTGATTCACGTGCACGGCGGGGCTGTAGCGGAGGCGATGCGCGGGGCCGCTGAAGTCGAACGATGCCGGAAACACGGAGCTGTCGGAATTCGTGACGCGCACGGTGGCGCCCTCGGGGATGGCGGAGCCGAGTTCGAGAATGAGACTGTTGCCGAGGCGCAGATCCCGCGGCCAATGCGGAGCGGAAAGTGGACGGCGCTTGAAGCCGACGTTGGTCACGCTGACGGCGCTGCCGTTGGCGGTGACGGAAAATTTCGACGCGCCGGGAATATTGCCGCTCACGAAATCCCACGCGCTGACCGCGCCGCCCGCAGGCTTTTGCGTGATGCGGATGAGTTCGAGCGTGGTGGGCGAGAGAATATTCAGCGTGTGCGCATCGACGTCGGGCACGAGAAGCTTGGTGTAATTGACGACGCTGATCGACGGGGCGCCGGACGTATCCGGAGCTGATGGCGTGCTGGGCGTGGTCGGCGGCGGTGTGGTCGGAATAGTCGGAGTCGTCGGACTTGTCGGAGTCGTAGGAGTCGTCGGAGTCGTCGGCGCGGTGGGGGTCGTCGGCGCGGTGGGGGTGCTGGGAGAAGTCGAGGGGCTCGAGCTCTTGCCGCCTTTGCAGGCGGCGAGTCCGAGCACCACGGCGAGAGCCACTACCGTCGTGAGTTTCTTCATGCGTCGCGAAGGTAGCAGGCGGCGCGGCTGGCGTTTATCCGCGCCCGTCTGGAAAACCCGTAGGCGGGTCGGGGAATTGCCTGTCGGTGTCTGTCCTACGGCGCGTGGCGCGGGCGGGACGATTTCAGGCGGGGAAGGCCGTGCGGTGCGGTGGCGCGTGGGTTTTCTGTCAGAGCCTGACGGCAGCGGGGAAGCGGCAAAACCCCGTAATCCGGCGACGCGCTTTTCTGGTCCGTCCGGCCCCGCCGTGCCGGGCGCGAAGGTCAAGGAGGCGCGTGCTCGCTCAGTCGTTCTTCAACTGAATGTCGGCGACGAGCACGTGCGTCGCGCAGGTGAAGCGAAAGATGTGGCGCGTGGTGCCGCGCAGCGAGGCGACGGAAAGATTGTTGCCCGTGACAATGGTGGGGAGGGTCAGCTTGCAGGGAAACCCGACGTCGCAGAGCGTGTTTTTGAAGCTGCCGACCGTCATGTTGGTCACTTCGCCGATCGCGTCCTTGACTACCTCATGGCCGCTGAAGCGCACCTCGCTCGCGCTCATGCCGAGGATCGTGCCGACGGCATAGACGGCGAAATCGTCGCTCATGCAGAGATAGACCATCCCGTT
The DNA here is from genome assembly GCA_013821985.1 of Opitutus sp. Taxonomy (GTDB): domain Bacteria; phylum Verrucomicrobiota; class Verrucomicrobiia; order Opitutales; family Opitutaceae; genus Didemnitutus. The sequence continues at coordinate 7,214 of PNJQ01000063.1, read as the reverse complement.
GGCCTCGCCGGCGAAGCCGACATTGCCGATGAGCTGGAATTTCAGGGGACTCGCCTCGAATTCGGCCGTGGTGAGGCGATCGACGAAAGGCGCATTCTCGCGCAACAGCGTCTGGCAGACATTCTGCACGGCGTTCGCGATCGAGTCTTGGATGAGTGCTTCGGTGATTTGCTGGGTGGCGGCCATGCAGGGAGGCGGCGGAGGAAAGTTAGCCGTTGCTGAAATCGGCTGTTTGCGCGCCGGCTTGAGTGCAATCTCCGGGACGATGCCCCGCGCCACATGGACGGGCGGTGCCGCAACGCGCCCCATGGCGACCGGTATTCGCCCGGGCTATTTTCATGGCTTCCCGCGCGATGAAGTTTCCCGTCTTACTCGCTCTCTTTTTCGTTCTCGGCTCTTTATGCGGCTGCGCGCACGGGCCGGGCGCGCCGGCGACCAGCGGTCGGGTAGTCGTTCTCACCGGAGCATCGAGCGGCTTCGGCCGCGGGGTGGCGCTGCAACTCGCATCGCGCGGCGACCGGCTGGTGCTCGCCGCCCGGCGGACGGAATTGCTCGAATCGCTCACGCGGGAATGCGAGCAGCGCGGCGGCCGCGCGGTCGCGGTGACGACCGACGTCGCCGACGCGGCTCAGGTCGCGCGGCTGGCGGAGGTGGCGCGGCGCGAGTTCGGCCGCATCGATGTCTGGATCAACAACGCCGGAGTTGGCGCGATTGGGCGATTCGACGAGACGCCGCTCCGGGACCACGACCGGATTATCGATGTCAACGTGAAGGGCGTGATTCACGGCAGCCATGTCGCCTTGCGGCAATTCCGACAGCAGGGGCACGGGGTGCTGATCAATGTATCGTCCGTCACCGGTCGCACGGCGTTCGCTTATCAAGCAAGTTACTCGGCGTCGAAGCACGCGGTGCGCGCCTTGGGAGCGGCGATTCACGAGGAGCTGCGGGCAAACGGCGAGCGCGGCATCGAAATCTGCACGATTTTTCCGTATGCCGCCGATACGCCTTGGTGGCCGAACGCCGCGAACTACACCGGCCAATCACCGCGCATGATCCTGATCGATCCGCCGGGGAAGGTGATCGCCGCCATCGTGCGCGCCACGACGCACCCGCGGAGGGAAATCTCCGTGGGCTGGAAGGCGAAGGTGTTGCACGTTTTTCAACGCGTGACCCCCACGCTCACCGAGTGGGCGGGTGGGAAGATCGCGCACGACCAATTCGTCATCGAACCTCCGCCGGCTCCGACCGGCTCCGGCAATCTCCATGAGCCCGGACCGATCGGCGGCATCGACGGTGGGGTGCGCGAAAAGATCAAATTCGAGGACGCCGCGCGGGAACCGGACGGCCTCCGCGACGGAGGATGATTCTGTTCGGGGTGATGAAGCGCGACACCGAGCGGCGCGACTTAGCGTGCAATGGAGGCAGCCGAGCGCGGCTGGGAGTTGAGCGTCGGCACACGAAGCCGGGCGGCCGGCCTTGGCGTGGCGGATCGGGCGGGCGCGGCGGCAACTCCATGCACGACGAATTGGAGTTGCTGCACGGAATCGAGCTGTCGTTCCGCCTGACCGGCGAGTTCCGCCGACGTCGCGGCGCACTCCTGCGCGGAGCCGGCATTGGTTTGCGTCGCTTGGTCCATCTGAGTCATCGCCGTATTGAGCTGACCGAGGCCCTTGGTTTGCTCGACCGACGCCTGGGCGATTTCGGCGACCAAGGTATCGACGCCGCGGGTCTTTTCCACGATCTCGCCGAGCACCTGCGCGACATGGCCGCAGATGCGGACGCCGTCGGAGCTTTTTTGAACCGCGGCGCCGATGCGTTCGGCGGTTTCCTTGGCGGACGCCGCGCTGCGTTGCGCGAGATTGCGCACTTCCTCCGCGACGATGGCGAAACCGGCACCGGCCTCGCCGGCGCGGGCGGCTTCGACGGCCGCGTTGAGCGCGAGCACGTTCGTCTGGAAGGCGATCTCGTCGATGGTGCGCAGCGTCTTTGCGACCTCGTCGGACGACGCCTTGATGGAGTCCATCGCCCGTTTCATCTCGGCCATCGCCGTGGCGCCGGTCTCGGCCGCGGCGCGCGCGCCGGTGGCGAGCTGTTGCGCGGAGGTGGCGTGGTCGGAGTTGCGCCGGGTCATGCCGGCGATCTCGACGAGCGACGCGCTGGTTTCCTCGAGTGAAGCGGCTTGTTGGCTGGCGCCTTCGGCGAGTATCTGGCTCGCCTGCGCGACCTGACTGGCCGCTCCGTGCGTGTTGGTGGCTTCGTCACGCATGCTGCCGGCGATCGTCTCGATGCGGCGGGAAATGCGCTGGCCGAGCAAAAGCCATGCGCCCGCCGCGACAGCCACCGTGAGCAAGCCCATGGTGATCTGCGCCCAGAAGTCGCGCCGTTGGTTTGCCTCGATCGTGCGGGTGGCGGCGAACACTTCGGATTCGTCGAGGCTGACGGCGATGACCCAATCAAGCGAGGCATGGTAGGCGAATCGGAGATGACGGGTGCGCGGGCCCGTGGCGTCGCCATTGAGCGTCAGGCGTGCAAGTCCCATCTGTCCCGGTGCCAGCTCGCGCGCGCGCGCGACGAGGGTGCGGACATAGAATTCGCTCTGGGCATCACGCTCGTCCCAGAGCGAGCGGCCCTCGCGTTCGCCGCGGGTGGAGATGATGACCTTCCCCTGGTCGGCGCCGCGCGTGTTGAAGACGAGCACTTCGCCGGTGCGGCCGATCGTCAGCGTGCTGACCGTATGATGGATCAGTTGAAACGCCTGTGCTTCGGGAAGACCGACAAAGAGCATGCCCGTGATGTTGCCCTGAGCGTCCCGCAACGGTTGGTAACCGGTGCACATCCACTGGCCGACCACGATGGCCCGGCCGATGTAGGATTCGCCGCGGAGGACGGCGGCGACGACGGGATTGGACTCCCCGGAAGCCTGCCGGGCCGGGATGAAGGTGGCGATGGCGCGGCGTCCATCGGCGCTGCGGACTGTCGTGGCGACGCGCAGCATGTCGCCGGCGGCGTTCATGCGTTGAAACACCGTTGCCACTCCTTCGGTGACGCGCGAGATTTCGTCCACGAGCGGGGTCGGCGCGGCGGGGTCGAAATTCTGGCCGAGCGTGCGGGCGTCGCCGAGCACGAGCGCAGGCAATTCGAGGCGCGTGATCGTCTGGTCGAATTGATTGCGCGCCTCCCAGCGCAGGAGCGGGCCACCGCCGGGATGAAGGCCACCGGCGCGCTGCAACGTGTCGGCGGCGAGGCGGAGTTGGAGGCGGGCCTGAGCCGCGAGTTGCGATTCCGCCATCCGGGCCAGTTCCACGACGCTGCGGGTGGTCTCCGCGACCTGAGCGTCCGCGAGAGCGCTCACGGCGATCGTGGTGAGGCGGGCGGTTTCACGGGCGCGCCACCAAGTGAACGACATCAAACCCGTCAGCGGCACCAGCACGGAAGCGATGCCGAGCGTCCATAAACGCGTGCGGAGTGAGAGGACCATGGCCCCTCAGTCGGCTGCGCTCCGGGAGACTGAAGGCCGGAACGCGGTTCGTGGCCGTTAGCAGGTTGGCGACTGCGGAGGAGTCGCAGCGCATTAGATGCGCAGTTGAGTAAAATCGGGGGGAGGGCGCGCTCCGCAGCGCTGAAAAAAAAGCCCCGGCGCAAGGCCGGGGCGAGTGAAGGGGGGAAGTGATGGCAGAGGAATTATTCCGCCTTCGTCGCTTCGGCGGGGACGGGCAGATTGAATTCCTTGAGGATCGCGGCGACTTTACCCGCGACATCCGCCTTCGGGTCGTGCGGGTTCATGCCGTTGTGACGGACGGTGCCGTCCGGCGCGATGATGGTGAGATGCGGAATGCCCTTCACGACGTAGTCGGGATTAAAGACGTTCTGCGTGCTGAACGCGACCGGCCAGGTCATGTCCTTCTTCGTCATGAACTCGGCGGTGAGTGCGTATTCCTTTTCGGGATTGTCCTTCACGTCGATCGGCTTCGCTTCGAGCCCATGGACGCGGCCTTGCAGGCTGGTGACGCCAAGGATGACGACGGGCGAGCCTTCGAAGTGTTTCACCTCTTCCCGGATCTTCGGAAACGCCGCGATGCACGGTCCGCACCACGTGGCCCAGAAATCGAGCACGACGACCTTGCCTTTGAGGTCGGCGAGTTTCTTGAGGTTGGGCATCGAGGCCCAGGTGAAATCCATCTCGGGAGCGGGTGCGCCGATGAGCGCCGCGAGTTGGACTTTTTCAGCCTCGGCTTTCGCCTTGGCGGCGGCCTTTGCTTCCGGCGTGAGGCTCTTGAGGGTGCGCTCGGCCTGGACGACCGGCTTCGTGCCCGGGTAGTTGGCGACCAACTCAGTGAGGAGCTTTTTGGCCGTGTCTTCGTCACCGAGGACTTGGAGGAACAACATCGCCTTCATCAGGGCAACTTGTGCGGTCGCATCGGTTTTCTCGGGATATTTGGCGAGCAGCGTGTCGAACTCGGCGAGTTCGGGCGCGAGGCTGGCCGCCGTGGGTTCGCCGGCTTTCAACTTTTCGCGCACCTTGGCGACGATGGCCTGCATTTCGGTGATGGCGGGCGGAGTGGCGGGAGCGGTGTCCTGCGCAATGGCAGCGATCGCCGTGACAAAGCCGAGCGTGAGCGCGGCGAGGAGGGAGCGGAGTTTCATAGGGGAAGGGAAGGCGGCTACGAAAGCCGCATTCGGGCCGGGTCGCAAAACGAAAAGCCGGGGGCTGTGTGGTGCTTTGGGACTAGGGCTTATTTTCAAGCCGGTCTGTCGTCCTGAGCGCAGCGAAGAATTTAAGGCTGCGAACGTCCAAGCACGAGCGAGTGCATGGATCCTTCATTAGGTTTGGGATGAAAGGGAATGGGTAGGAGGGCAGGTTTGAAAAAACTTCCCAGGGTGGAAGCGACCAATCCGTTTCCTCGCGGTGCGGAGGCTTCGCACCGCGCCCCGATGAAATCAGCCCTTCGTGGCGCGACGCGGGAGTTTAATGCCGGTGGGGAAGCCCAAGGACTTTTCCGGCACGGGCGGAGTCGGCGGCATCGGCGGCGGGTCGATGAGGTCCATGATGCGGCGCAGCACGGGAATAATCATGGCCTGGTGATCGTCGAGGCGCTCGGTGAGTTTCGACTCGAGCTTGCGCAGTTCGGCCGCGAGTTCACGTGAGTTGTTCGAGAGGAGTTCGCGCATCTGCACAAAGGCGCGGACGACGAAAACGGACATGCGCACGGCTTGCGGACTATTGAGGACGTTCGCCGGCATCCGGGCGCCGTTTTCGGCGGACGTGGCAAAGAAAAAGCCCCGGTCGCGAAGACCGGGGCTTTGTGAGAGCGATTAAGACTACGGGGATGAGGAAGATCGCGTGCGCGGCGTTACTTCTTCTTCGCGGCCTTCGCTTCGGCGATCGCGGCTTGCGCGGCGGCGAGGCGGGCGACCGGCACGCGGAACGGCGAGCAGGACACGTAAGTGAGGCCGAGCTTGTGGCAGAACTTCACCGAATCGGGTTCGCCGCCGTGTTCGCCGCAGATGCCGAGCTTGATGTCGGGGCGCGTCGCGCGGCCCTTCGTCACGGCAATCTCCATGAGCTGTCCCACGCCGGTCTGGTCGATCGTGGCGAAGGGATTCTTCTTCACGATCTCGAGTTCGGCGTAGTGCGGGAGGAACGAGCCGGAGTCGTCGCGCGACATGCCGAGTGCGGTCTGCGTGAGATCGTTCGTGCCGAAGCTGAAGAACTCGGCCGATTGCGCGATCTCGTCGGCCGTGAGCGCACCGCGCGGGACTTCGATCATCGTGCCGACCATGTAGTTCAACTTCACCTTCTGCTCGGCCATGACTTCCTTCGCGACGGCGTGCACGACGTCGAGTTGGAGATCGAGCTCCTTCTTGAAGCCGACGAGCGGAATCATGATCTCGGGACGGACCTTGATGCCTTCCTTCTGCACGAGCGCGGCGGCCTCGAAGACGGCGCGCGCCTGCATCGCGGAGATCTCGGGATAACCGATGCCGAGACGGCAGCCGCGGAACCCGAGCATGGGGTTGAACTCGTGGAGCTGGTGCACGCGCGCCGCGATTTTCTCGGCGGGGATGCCTAACTTCTTCGCGAGTTCAGCCTGCTGCTCCGGCGTGTTCGGGAGGAACTCGTGCAGCGGCGGATCGAGGAAGCGGATCGTCGCGGGGAAGCCCTTCAACTCGCGGAAAATTCCCGCGAAGTCGTCGCGCTGATAGGGCAGGAGTTTCGCGAGGGCGGCTTTGCGCGCGTCGAGCGTTTCCGCGAGGATCATCTCGCGCATCGCGTCGATGCGGTCGCCTTCGAAGAACATGTGCTCGGTGCGGCACAGGCCGATGCCGACGGCGCCGAACGCGACGGCGTTGCGCGTCTGGTCGGGGGAGTCGGCGTTGGTGCGAACGGACATCCTGGTGGCTTGCGCGCACCACTTCATGAGCTGTTGGAAGCTCTTGAATTTCTCCGTGGCCTTCGCGGTCTCGTCGCCGTCGATGAGACCGGAGATGATTTCCGACGGAGCGGTCTTGATCGCGCCGGCGTAAACTTTGCCGATGGTGCCGTCGATCGACATCCAGTCGCCTTCATTGTAGGTCTTGCCGGCGACCGTGACGGTCTTGGCGGCGTAATCGACTTCGAGCGCCGCGGCGCCGCACACGCAGACCTTGCCCATCTGGCGGGCAACGAGGGCGGCGTGTGAGGAAACGCCACCGCGGGCGGTGAGGATGCCTTCGGCGGCGATCATGCCGCGGAGATCTTCCGGCGAGGTTTCCACGCGGACGAGGAGGACCTTTTGGCCCTTGTCGGCGGCGATCACCGCGCGATCGGCATTGAAATAAATCTGGCCGGACGCGGCGCCGGGGCCGGCGGGGAGGCCGGTGGCGATTTCGTCGGCTTTCTTCACTTCGTTCAGGTCGAACACGGGCGCGAGCAACTGGTCGAGTTGGTCGGCCGGGTTGCGCATGACGGCGGTCTGCCAGTCGATGAGCTTCTCCTTGAACATATCCATGGAGAACTTCAGCGCGGCCATCGCGGTGCGCTTGCCGTTGCGCGTCTGCAGCATGAACAGCTTGCCGTCCTGGATCGTGAACTCGACGTCCTGCACGTCCTTGAAGTGCTTCTCAAGCGTCGCGCGGACCTTGAGCAGCTCCGCGTAGGATTGCGGCATCTGCTTCTTGAGTTCGATGACGGGCTCGGGCGTGCGAACGCCGGCGACGACGTCTTCACCCTGCGC
>PNJQ01000062.1 GCA_013821985.1 Opitutus sp. | reverse complement strand
CACCGGTTTGAATGAAAATTTCCTCCCAGATCTTTCTGCTCGTTGGCGTCCTGATTGGACTCGCCGCTCTTCAAGGATGGCATACCGCGAGCCTGTTCCGGGAACGCCGCGCGTCCGCCGCGGAGCGCCAGCGCGTCAGCGAGTTCGACGTCGCCCTCGCCCGCAACGTCACCACGGCGCTGGCGGATTTCGAGCAGTTGCTCGGCGAAGCGGAAATTTCGCACCCGCACCAGTGGGCCGACCACGTCGCGCGGGGCGGCGCGCTGCGGGCTGTGCTGGCCCGTGCCGTCACCGGCGCCGGGTCGCTCGAGCGCTACGACCGCGCCCGGAGGGCCTTCGAACAGGAGGCGGCGGTCTTCGAGCGTCTTTGGCAACAATACGCGGAGTTCGATCCCGCGCGCAGCAGTGCGGCCGCGAGTTTCCGTCTGCGCGAGCTGCTGCCCGAGCTGCGCCTGCGTCTGCGTCCCGCCGCCGAGCAACTGCTGGCCGCCGCGCGCCAGGCCGATCTCGCCGCGGACGCCGCGGAACTCGAACGGCTCGCCTCCGCCCAGCGCACCAATCTGGCGCTCGCGCTGTTGCTGCTCGCCGCGGCCGCCGGCGCCGGCTGGTGGGCGCACCGCGTCGTCATCCGCCCGCTCCGCCAGATGGAACGCGACGCGCGCGCCGTGAGCGCCGGCCGGCAGAGCGGCGTGCGCTTCACCTACACGCGCACGGACGAACTCGGCGTGGTCGCACGCGCCTTTAACGACGCGCTCGATTCGTTGCACTCGACGCTGTTCTCGCGCGCGGAGCTCGAGCGACGCGTCGTCGAACGCACTGCGCAGCTCGCGCGAACCGACACCCATCTCCAACGCGTGATCGCGGCGGGCGGCCAGGGATTCTGGGATTGGGACGTGGCCGGCAACACCGTCGTGTTCAGCGGCCACTGGGCGTCGATGCTCGGCTATCGGCTCGACGACCTCGAACACTCGTTCGCCACCTGGAAACGGTTGGTGCACCCGGACGACCTCCCGCACGCCGTCGCGGCCCTCGAAGCCCATTTGGCCGGCGCGGCGCCGCACTACGAGTTCGAACACCGGATGCAGACGGCAGGCGGAGAATGGAAATGGGTCCTCACGCGCGGCGTGGTGGTCGAACGCGATCCCAGCGGCCGGGCGCTCCGACTCTCCGGCACGCACACCGACATCCACGCACGCAAGCTCACCGCGGACGAACTTCACCGCCGCGAGGAGCAGCTCCGCCAGTTGAGCGATAATTTTCCCGAGGGCGCGCTCTACCAGTTCGTCGTCGGCCCCGACGGCGTGCCGCGAAACACCTACGTCGGCGAAGGCTTCGTCCGCATCGTCGGGGTCGATCGTTCGAAGATTTTCGGCGGGACCGGCTGGTTCCAGCGGCATGTGCTGCCGGAGGATCTGCCCGCGATCCAAACCGCCAACGCCGCGGCGATTCACGAACGGCATCCCTTCCGGCACGAGGCGCGGGTGCGCACCGCGACCGGCGAGGTGAAGTGGCTGAGCTTCCGCGCCCACCCGCGCGTCGAACGCGACGGCGAGACCATCTGGGACGGCGTGATGATCGACATCTCCCGGCAGAAGGAAACCGAGTTCGCCGTGGCGCAGGAGGTGGATTTCTACGCCGCCCTGAACGAGACGGCGCTCGATCTGCTCAACCGCCGCGAGAAGGCCTCGCTGCTGCAGGCGGTCGTCGAACGCACCGCGGTTCTCCTCGACGCCCCGCACGTCGAACTCGCGCTGCTCGAGGACGACGACGTGCTCGTCACACGCGCCTACGCCGGCCCCGCCAAAAACATCCTCGGCGACCGTGCGACGCGGGACGAGGCCCGGTTTTCCTGGGAGGCGATCACCGCGCGCCAGCCCCGCATCGTCGAAGATTACAGCGCCCGCCCCGATTCGCGTGCGCTCTATCGCGAGCTCACCACGCAGGCCGCCGCGGTGTTTCCGATTCTCCACGGCTCCGAGTGCCTCGGCGTGCTCGGTCTCCTGCGCCATCGTCCCGGCCACGCGTTCAACCTGAAGGATATTCAAAAGGGCCAGCTCATCACGCAGCTTGTCGCCATCGCGCTGCACAACTCGTCCATCTACGAGGACGCGGTGCGCGTCGCGGAGGCGCGGACCGCGGCGTTGCGGGAGAGCGAGTGGCACCTGCGCGAAGCGCAGCGCATCGCGCACATCGGGCATTGGGAATACTCCTTCGCGACGGGCAACAAGATTGAGCGCTGGTCCGACGAAACCTACCGCATCTTCGGACTCGAGCCCCAAAGCGTGACGATCGACCGCGCACAATTCGACCGGCTCATCCATCCGGACGACCTGCCGGCGCTGCGCGCGTCCATCGACGATCTCTGGGCGAATCCGCGGCGCGTCGAGGCGAACTACCGCATCGTCCGACCCGACGGCTCGGTCCGCCATATTCACGACGAGGGCGAGCCGAAGCGCGACGCCAACGGAGCGATCGCCGGGATGCAGGGGATTGTGCAGGACGTGACGGAGCAGGTGCTGGCCGAAGCGGCGTTGCGCGAGCGCGAGGAGCGTTTCCGATCGGTGTTCGATCTCAGCCCGATCCCAATTGTCCTGTCCCGCGTGCCGGAAGGAACGATCGTCGCGGCCAACGCCGCTGCAGAAAAGACCTTCGGACACTCGCGCGAGGAAGTGCTGGGAAAATCGACGACCGAGCTCGGCATTTGGATCAGCGCAGACGAGCGCGTCAGTTTTCTCGAACTGCTCCAGAGCCAGGGCTCCGTCACCGGCTACGAGGTCCGCATGCGCACCCGGCAGGGCGAAACGTTGCGCATGCTCTACAGCGGATCGATCGTGCGGCTGGCCGGCGAGGTTTACGCCCTCAGTTCCATCCTCGACGTCACGGCGCAGAAGCGCGCGGAGGATTCGCTGCGCGCCAGTGAACTGCGCTTCAAGCGCGTGGTGGAAAACATCGGCGATGCGCTGATGGTGGACGACGAGGCGGGCAACATCGTCTTCGCCAACGACCGGTTTCTCGAAATGTTCCGCCTCGCGCGCGCGGAACTCGCGGGCCGCACCATTTTCGATCATGTCGCGCCCGAGGGGCGGGAGAGCGCGCGGGCAATGCACACCGCGCGCCTGGCCGGCCACGCCGTTCCGACGCTTTTCGAAATCCAGGCGGTGCGCGCCGACGGCTCGCCCTTCTGGGTGGAACTCCGCGTCACGCCGATCGTCGAGCACGGCCGGGTCATCGGCAGTCAGGCCGCGTTGCGCGATGTCACCGAGCGGCGCTTGATCGACCGCACGCTGCGGCTGCTCTCCACAGGCACCGCGCAGCTTTCGGGCGAGCGATTTTTCCATTACGTCGCGTTGCGGCTCCCGGAGCTGCTCGGCGTGGAGATGGGCTACATCGCCAGTTTTAGCCCAGGGCCGAATCCGATGGTGCGCTGCCTCGGCTTCAGCATTGATGGCGCGCCGGCCGAGCAGCACTACCCGCTGGCCGAGGGGACGCTCGCCGCCGCGATCCTGCGCGAACGCGTCACGGTGTTCGCCTCCTCGGCGCAGCACGCTTTTCCCCGCGACGAAATGCTCGTCGGCCTCCGGGTTGCGGGTCTCGCGGCCGTGCCGTTGCCGGGCAACTCGGGCGAGATCGTCGGGTTCGCCGCGGTGTTCAGCCGCCAGGAGATTCCGCGACTCGTCCAAGTCGAGTCCGTGCTGCAGCTCGCGTCGGTCCGCTTCGCCGCGGAGGTCGCGCGCATGCACAATGAGCGGCAGTTCCAGGACCTGTTCGAATTCGCGCCGGATGCGATCGTCATGCTCGATGCCGCTGGCCGGATCGTCCGCACCAACCACCGCGCGGAGGAACTCTTCGGCTACGAAGGGGCCGTTCTGGCCGGCGAGCCGGCGGAAATTCTCTTCGCCGAGACGGACCGCAGCACCTGGCAAAAATCCCTGCCCTCCGGCACGTCCCAGCCCGTCGCTCCCGTGTCCCTCACTGCCCGGCGGCGCGACGGCGGGACCTTCGCGGCGCAAGTCAGCCTCGGTGTGGTCGAAACGGAAAACGGCACGCTCGTCGCTGCGGCGGTGCGCGACATTTCGCAGCAGCAACTCGCCGAATCGCACCTGCGCCAGCGCCAGAAAATCGAGGCGCTCGGCACGCTCGCCGGCGGCATCGCGCATGATTTCAACAATATCCTCACCGGCATGTTCGGTTTCCTCGAGCTGACGCGCGCCGAACTCGCCCCCGGACATCCGTCGGAGCCGTGGCTGGAAAACATCGCCGTCGCCGGCCGGCGCGCGCGCAACCTCGTTCAGCAAATCCTGACGTTCTCACGCCAGAACGAAGGCCAGCGCGAACCGGTGGACATCGCCGCCGTCACGGCCGAGGCGCTGCGCCTGCTGCGTTCCACGCTGCCGCCGATGGTGCGGATCGAGCAGCGGCTCGACCCCGGTCTGCCGGGCGTTCTGGCGGACGCGACGCAACTTCACCAGGTGGTGATGAATCTCTGCACCAACTCATGGCAGGCGCTGCCCGAATCCGGTGGCACGATTTCCGTCACGGTGGAAGCGCTGGAAATCTCGCCGGAACTCGCCGCGACCCAAGCCGACATGCCGCGCGGGCGCGCAATCAAGCTCACGGTCAAAGATGACGGTTGCGGCATCCCTCCGCTCGCGATGGAGCGCATCTTCGATCCATTCTTCACCACCAAGCCCGCCGGCAAGGGCACCGGACTCGGACTCGCCGTGGTGCATGGCGTCGTGCGCTCGCACGGCGGCGCCATTCTGGTGCAAAGCGCACCCGGTGAGGGCGCGCGCTTCGACCTTTACCTGCCTGCCATCGAATCCGCTGTTGCCGTCGCTCCCGGAGTGGTCGCCCCGCTGCCCCGCGGCCACGGCGAGCGCGTGCTGTTGATCGACGACGAACACCTCGGACGCATCGCCCTGGCGGCACTGCTGGAACATCTCGGCTACGTCATCGATCACTTCGAACACCCGCAGGTGGCGGTGACGCATTTCGCGGCTCAGGCGTCGAAATATTCCGTCGTCATCACCGACTTCGCGATGCCGGCGATGACCGGTGCCGCCGTGACACGCCAGGTGCGCTCGATCCGGCCCGACATTCCCGTGCTGCTCATTTCCGGCTTCGTGGATGCCAAGCGTCAGGCGGAACTCGAACGAGCCGGCGTCACCGTCCTTCTGCGCAAGCCGCCCACGATGCAGGAGATCGCCCACGCCATGGCGCGCTGCACGACACTGCCGGCCTGAGGCCCCTGCTCATCATGTGCGGCAGGTCCGAATGGGCCCTTTCGCTGCGGGGATTTCCATGATTTCCGCCTCGGTTCGCCGGTGTCGCTTGCCTCACCGAACCGCAGCTGAATCGGTGACGCGGTCATGGAGTTCAGTCGGAAAATCCTCATCGCCGCCGATCAGATCGACGAGCGCGTCCTCTACGCGCGCACCATCATGCGCAAGTATCCCCAGTCCGTCGTGACGGAATGCGACCTCGAATCGGTCCAGCGCTGGGGCCCGGGCCAGTGTCACTTCGATGCCGCCGTGATTCATTTCAACGGCACGCCGGAAGCCCACGCCGCGGTGGCGGCGGTCCGTCGCTGGAGCAGACGCGTCCCGATCGTTGCGCTTTCCGGGGTGAATCGCGGAACCGAGGCGATCGCCGCCGGCGTGGACCGCTTCATTCTCGCCGACCAATGGCTGCTCCTCGCCCCGGTGCTGGCCGACTGGTTCGAACAGGCGCAGCGGCGGGCGCTTGCCCGCGCGCCGTCCGCCTGAATCAGGAGCGACGGGCGGGGAGGGGAAACGCCACCGCGGCGGCGGAGAGGAGACGAATGCTCAGGACGCGGCGGCAAGCGCCGGCGTCTTCGTGACGCTGGCTTTGGCGTCGTCGAGATTTTCGTGGAACGTCCACGTGCGCGTGTCCTCGAAGCCTTTGCACTCGGACGCGATGTGGCTGTTGCCGACGAGCGCGAAATGCATGCCGAGTTCCCGGCAGGTCTGCATCGCGAGCACGAGCAGCTTGATGACGCCCATGTGGAGCGACTTGAGCTGATGCACGTCGATGATCGCCTTGTTGTGCCCGGCATCGACCGCCTCGGCCAGCTTCGGCTTCATGTAGGTGGTGATCTCGGCGATGACGGACGGGGAACAATTTTCGCCGACGCGCATGATCATGCATTCCCCCTCAATCGCGAAGTAGCGTTGCGAGGTGTCGAGGTTCATCGCTTTCGCGACTTTCGTTTCGAGTTCGGCGATGTCGATCGGCTTGGTGATGACCGTGGTGAATCCGACCGTCTGCGCCTGCTGTTGCGGCGCGGTCTCGGTTTTCACGACGAGGCCGAAGACCGGCGTGTATTTCGTCTTCACGTTCGTGCGGATGAGACGGAAAAGCGTGAACGCCGCGTCCTCCGACAGGGAAAGCGAAATCATGATGAGGTCCGGCGCCGATTTCGTGCAGAAGTCGATCGCTTCGCCCTGCGTGCTCACGCCGTGCACTTTCCACGGCGTGTGCTTCAGGCCCTCCTGGATCTGTTGCACGATGGCCGGCTTGTCCTCGACGATGAGGAGGGTCGCCGGGTCGAAGATGGAGCGCGCCTTCGCGGGACCGTCGGTCAGAGGTTTGAGCTCGATGATGCGCCCGGCTTTTTCGACGAGCACGTCCTCCTTGAACGGCTTCACGATGTAGTCGCGCACGCCGATTTTGGCGATCTTGAGGACGTTGTCGCGGCCGCCCTCGGCGGTGAGCATCATCACGGGGATGCCTTTGAGCTGCGGGTCGGACTTGAGCTTCGTGAGCATTTCGACGCCGTCCATCACGGGCATGGTGACATCGAGGAGAATGAGGTCCGGCATGTCCTTCGCCGCGAGGGCGAGGCCCTCGACGCCGTTGGCCGCCTCGAGGATTTCGCAGTCGTAGGGCTTGAAGGCCTTCCGCACGATGATGCGGACGGTCTTGGAATCGTCAACGGTGAGGATCTTGTTGCGCATGGTGGATCGAAAATCGGTTTAGTCGCCCGCCTTCATGAGAATGTCGGTCACGACCTTGTGACCGCCGCACTTGAAGCTGTAGATGTAGCGTTGCGCCGAGCTGATCGGCTCGACGCAAAAATTGCTGCCGCGCAGGATGGACGGGATCGTGAGCTTGCACGGGTAGCCCGCGTCGCAGAGGCCGTTCTTGAAACTGCCGACGCTCATGTTGGTGAGTTCGCCGATGGCGTCATTAATCACCTCGTCGCCCGCCTCGTCGATCTCCGCCTCGGTCATGCCGAGAAGTTGCGAGGTGCAGATGCGCGCGAAGTCGATCGGGAGGTAAAGGTAGATGAGGCCGTTCGCGTCGCCGATGAAGCCGACGGTGCCAACCACCTGCGGAATGCACGCCACGCCCTCCACGGGAACGGGCGGCCAGCTCGCCTCCGCGCCCTGGGTCGCCGTCGTCGCAAGGGTGGAATGCTGGCCAAGCATGGTCTTAAAAACATCGGCGATCGCACGCGTGATGTTTTCGCGGATCAGGGTCTCGGAGATCTCTTGAGTGGCGGGCATAAGATGGGGGGCACGGCGTCGCGAAACGCCTGGGGAATTATCGGCGCGGGCGCGCGGGGACTTTACGCAAATATTTCTTCAAACTGCGATCGGAGCGGCGGCGCGGCATGGCGTCATGCATCGGCACGACCGCACCCGACTGGAGTGAAAAGCCCCAGGACGACTGAGGGATGGGCGGCGCCGCCGATGCCCGCGGTGGCGGTGCTGATCGTAGTGGAAGGGCTTTACGCCCCGACGAGGGAGCATCGCAGCGGACTACGTGCGCGCAGTGCGACGCAGCGCAATGCCGATGGGAAGAGACGCGAGTGCGGCGCAAATCTGACACGCGAGAATTCCGCGTCGGGGCGTGAAGCCCCTCCCACCCCAAACGACGCTTTCGATTCTCGAATGCCGTCGCGCCACGCGCGCGCGGCGCGATCGGGTTACTCGCCCGTGTCCGCGGCAACTTCGATCGGCTCCCCGGCGTCGCGGTATTCCTGCAGCTTGTTGCGCATTGTCCGAATCGAAATCCCGAGCAACTCCGCGGCCTTGGTGCGGTTGCCGCCAGTCTGCGCCAGCGCGGCTTTGATCGCCTGTTTCTCGAGCGCCGCGATGGTGAGCGTGTTGCCGGCACTGTCGGTGAAGGCATTCCCACCGGCGCCGGACGGCGCGCCATCCTCGTTTACAGCCGCGGGTTTTTCCTCGAAATCGAAGGGCACGCTTGAATTCAGCAGCGCCTCGCCCGGCGAAATCATGCTGCCGACCGCGGGCAGGCCCAGTGCGGCGGCCGAGACCATGCGCCCCTCCTCCGTCAGAATCACGGCGCGTTCGATGGTGTTCTGCAATTCGCGCACGTTGCCCGGCCAGCGATACGTGAGCATGGCGCTGCGGGCGGATTCGGAGAAACCGGCCACGCGGATGCCGAGCTTGCGCGCGAATCGGGCAAGGAAATGTTCGGCCAGCGGGAGAATATCGTCGGCGCGTTCGCGCAAGGCGGGCACGTGCACCGGGAAGACGTTGAGCCGGTAATAGAGATCCTGGCGGAACGCGCCTTTCTCGACGTAGCTGATGAGATCGCGGTTGGACGTGGCGAGAATGCGGACGTTGACCTTGATCGTGCGGTTGCCGCCGACGCGCTCGAATTCACGCTCCTGCAACACGCGCAGGAGCTTGGCTTGGAGATTCGCGGGGATTTCGCTGACCTCGTCGAGCAGCAGCGTGCCCTGATTGGCGAGTTCGAAGCGGCCTTCGCGGCGGTCCGTCGCGCCGGTGAACGCGCCGCGCTCGTGGCCGAAAAATTCGCTCTCAATGAGATTCTCGGAAATCGCCGCGCAGTTGACCTTGATGAACGGGTGCTGACGGCGTGGGCTGCGCCGGTAGAGTTCGCGCGCGACCATTTCCTTGCCGGTGCCGTTTTCGCCGGTGACGAGCACCGTCGCGTCGGTCGGCGCCACGCGTTCGATGATCTGCCGCAGGCGGAGCATCACCGGACTTTTGCCGACAATCGCGCCTTCCTCCTCGCCCTGCTGGTCGCTGAGCAGCCGGTTGACCTGCAACAACTGGCGGTAGGTGGCGGCCTTCTTGATGATGACGTCGATCTGCGACGGCGAAAACGGCTTCAATACGTAGTCGAAGGCGCCCGCGCGCATGCAGGCGACCGCGGACTCAATCGAGCCGTAACCGGTCACCATCACGACCAGCGGACGTTCCGGCAGCGTGGCGAGGCGCTCGAGGAAATGCTGGCCGTCGCCGTCGGGCAGGCGGATGTCGAGCATCACGAGGTCGAACGACTCCCGCGCGAGCAAGGTCTCGGCCTGCGCCAGAGTCTCGGCGGTCGTGACGGCGAACTTCCGGCGCATGAAGATCTCCGACTGGAGATTTCGCACGACCGGCTCGTCTTCGACGATCAGGACTTTCTCAAAGGACATCGTTGCCCGCCACGTTCTGAGGTTTCAGTTGAATAACCTCTGGTTGGTAGCCCGCGGTCCCGGAGCGTTCAAACAAAACCTTCGCCCGCGATCCGGCCGCCGCCCGCAGCCTCAATGAGACCACGGACTTTTTTCAGAACTTCGGAGGGTGCGTAGGGTTTCGCCAGATACTCCACGAGCCGGCCCCGCGGCAACGGCGCCACGCCGCGCCCGGAGACACTGCCGCTGGTCACCAGCACAGGGAGATTCGGCAGAGTTTCGCGGAACTTCAGGCACAACTCGCGACCGTCCGCATCGGGCAACCGGCAATCGGCCAGCACCAGCAGGATATCGTGTTTGTGCTGCGCAAAAAGCGCCTGCGCCTGCGCGCCGTCGGCGCACGGCAGCACGCGTAATCGCATCCCGCGCAAGATCGCGGTCAGCAGACCGGCAATGGTCTCGTTGTCCTCGATCAACAAGACGGCATCTTTGCAGGGCTCGGACGGTGCCTGGGCACCCGTTGCCATGGGCCGGATGGGGACTTCACTCATGCGGAGCGTAGAGCCAATCGGTGAAACGCGACGGAGCGAGCCTTCTTTGTTCCTGGGACCGAAATAATTTTCTCAAGTTCGCCGCGCGCGCGCCGATGACCAGCCAACGGCGCAGTGTCGCCCTTTTTGATTACGCCATGCACACTCGAATGCTCTCGTTTCTGTCCGATGTGGAACGCGCTCTCGCCGCCGACGACCCCGCGCCCGACGACGGCTCCTGGGAAACGTCCCGCACCGTCAACTACCACCTCGGCCTCGCGCGCCTGACACTGAACGTGCGTTCCGCCGCCGGCGTCGCTCCGCGCGGCACCGTGCTGCTGCAGGGCTATCAACTCGCTGACGGCACCCCGTGCCTCAAGGCCGCGTTGAACTGGCATGGCACGGAAAGCACCAACACCCGCGCGATCTACTCGAAGCCCGACATTAACTGGACCTCCGAAGCCCGCAAAGTCGCCGCCGAGTGGATGGCTGGCCCGCCGAGCGACCTGCTCGCCACCGCCGACGAACCGCGAGCGCTCGCCGTCGCGAGCTGAGGTCGAGGGCACGCCTCGCGCACGGGTGAATCCCGCCGCGACCGTCGCCCGCTCTCTCCAGGCGCAGCTTTCCGCTGCGCCTTTTTCGCGCGGTTCTCTGAGGCGGTCAGGCAGGTCCTCTGCCCGGCAAGCGCGCGTTTGCCGCGGCCATTGCTCGCGACATTGGTCTGTCGATCCCGACTGACGCCGGAGAGCCCGCAAAAATTCGCCGTGATTCGACGCAACAAGCCTGCTTAAACCCCCGCATGGCTTCACCGCTTTCAGGCCGCATCCTCGTCACCGGCGGCGCCGGCTTCATCGGCAGCGCTCTCGTCTGGGCGCTCAACCAGCGCGGTCTCACCGACATCGTCGTCAGCGACCTGCTCGGGTCGGACGAGAAATGGAAGAACCTCGTGCCGCTCCAATTCGCGGACTACGTCGAGGCCGGGGACTTCCGCTCGCGCCTCGCCGCCGACCCGAAGGCATTCGGCCGCTTTTCAGCGGTGTTTCACCTCGGCGCGAATTCCGCGACGACCGAGAAAAACGCCGCGCACCTGATCGACAACAATTACGCCTACACCAAGGAACTCGCCACGTGGGCCCTCGCGCACGACGCGCGCTTCATCTACGCGTCGTCCGCCGCCACCTACGGCGACGGCGCGCGCGGCATGGACGACAAGTCCGATGACCTCGCCGCGCTCCGGCCGTTGAACATGTATGGCTACTCGAAGCACCTTTTCGATCTCCACGCACAGCACCAAGGCTGGCTCAAACGCATCGTCGGCGTGAAATATTTCAACGTCTTCGGTCCGAACGAAGACCACAAAGGCGACATGCGCTCGCTCGTGAACAAGGCCTTCGGCCAGATTTCCTCCACCGGCCAGCTCAAGCTCTTCAAGAGCCATCGCCCCGACTTCAAGGACGGCGAGCAGCAACGTGATTTCCTCTACGTGAAGGACGCCGTGGAAATGACGCTGCACTTTGCGGAGAAGGCACCGACGGCCGCCGGCCTTTTCAACCTCGGCTCCGGTGAAGCCAACACCTGGCTCGCCCTCGCACGCGCGATCTTTGCCGCGATGGGCCAGGAGCCGCGCATCGAGTTCATCGACATGCCCGGGGAACTCCGCGGGAAATACCAATACTTCACGCAAGCCGACACTGCAAAACTCCGCGCCGCCGGCTACGACCGCGCCGTGACGCCTCTCGACGCCGCGGTGCGCGACTACGTGCAAAACTATCTCACCCCCGGCAAAAAGCTGGGCGAGTGAAAGGGAGCGTCGGTTTCCGACCGGCGAAAAATCAGACGCGCAGAGGGACCTGCGCACCCACCGTGTGCCGAGTGCTCGACCAGATGGTCGGGCACGTCCCGGTGACTGACCGGTTGGGCGGCCCCCGCATTCGTTGCGCGAATTGCCGCGGCGTTTATTCCGGCTGCCGCGAATCTCCGGTCGCGCGCGGCGTGAAATCCGTTTTGAACTCCACCGGCAACATCGGCCAGTTTGCCGGCACCTCGAATTGCTTCGGCGTCACTTCCGGCGAATTTCCCTCCATTCGCGAAATCAACATCACGTAGAGCGACACCTCGCCGATCTTCGTCTCCACGCGATGCGGCTGGCGCGTGCCCGCAACCTCGCGGAAGTCCGAGAAAAACGTATCCACCGTGAACCGCCTCTCCTGCGTCGTGCGAAACACGCTGCGTTTCACGATCTCACCGGTCTCCTCATCGACCCAGAGAAACAGCACGTCGTCGCGCGCGCTCATCACGAGCAGCTTGTCCGCCGGCCGGCCGCGGATCGGATCGCTGCCGGCGTAATCGACCGTGAATCCCTTCACCGCGTAATCCATCAACGGTCCGTCGAAATCAGCGTTGGTGATGAAATCCTTCCTTTCCTCCCCGGCCATCCGCAGCGGCCGCCCATTCTCGACGTCGCTGTGATAGATGACCGGTTCGTGGCGGCCGTCGTAAACCTGGACGACCTTGCGCACCGGCGAAGTGCTCTCGACGCGCAAGCGGTTGGGCCGCTCGGCCCACATCTTAAACCCGACGACCTCGCCCTTGATCAGCGTGCGACCTTCGGCATAGAGCGAACGCAAATCGCGCGTCCGGCCGTCGGAGCGACGCGCGTGCTTTTCCGCGATCTCGCGACCGAGATCCTGCGCGGCACCGACTGCCGTGGCCGCTAAAAAAAGCATGAGCAACCGAAACATCGCGCCGAGCGTGCTCCTCCGCTGCGCGGGCGTCCATCCTGTTCGCGGATTCACGCCACGCTTGCCGTCGCCGCCCGCCCCCGCACACTCCCCCGAATGGAATTTGGCTGGTGGGAAACTGATGACGAAGGCAGGAAGTGGAACATCTCGGTCCGCTTCCACGCCGGGCATGTGACCTTCAGCAAAAAAACCGGCCACCACACCGGCTGGACCGATTTCGAAGGCAATCAGGAGCAATGGGATCGCCTCCTCAAGGAAGCCGAAAAGCGCCTCCCCCGCCGCCTGATGAGCCAGAAAGAATTCGAGCGCCTCAAGTCCGAGCGCCCCGAGTGAGAAAGTAGCGCCGGTATCCGACCGGCGACGGCTGCCTGCGCGAGTGACTAGCGACCGCCGATGCGCGCAAATGCCGCGCCCGCCAGTTCTCTTTACCACGGATGGCACGGATCGAATCGGATAAAACGGATAGAACCATCCGCTGAATCCGTCTTTATCCGTGAAATCCATGGAGAAAGGATGTGCGCCCGCGGCACCCGCAGCAGAACGCGCCATGAGTCGCCCGCGCGTTTCTCACGCCGCTTCGCTACAGAAGTCCCCGCACCCGCGGCCACAGAAACACGAACGACGCCGCAAACTCCTGCGGACGCTCCGCAACCCACGCATCGATCGCCGCGCGGCCGAACCATGCGCCGCATTGGATCTCGCGCGCGTTCAGCTGAAACGGTCCCTCCGCCTCCACGCGGTAAATCCACACGAACTCCGCGCCCGTTTCCGGCCGCGCCTCGATCTTGCACAGCCGCACGGGTGCTCGTGCCGGCACGCAGCCAAGTTCCTCCGCCAGTTCGCGCATCATCGTTGCATCGTAATCGTCGCCCGCGCCGACGTGCCCGGCGCACGACGAATTCCACAATCCCGGAAACGTGTCTTTCACGAGCGAGCGCTGATGCAGAAAAACCTCGCCTGCGCGATTCACCACGAAGCCGTGCACCGCCCGGTGCCGCAACCCGCGCGCGTGGACCTCGCCGCGCGGCGCCTGCCCGATCACGCGATCGTCTTCATCCACGACGTCGAAAAGTTCGTTCAGGTCCTGTCCCACGGAATTAGCTTTGTCATCGCCTCCCAATCGTGTCCATTCGACGTTTCCCAATTTAAGCCATGGCCAAAATCGAAGTCAGCCAAGTCGCCGAGATCCTCAAGAAGCACAAGATCGAGCCCGAGCTCCTGCGCGACATCGTCGAAGCGATGAACGAAGTGACGCAGCCCGCCGCCGACGAGGACATCAAGCCGCCCCCGCCCAAGAAGCAGTTCGTCATCCTGCTCTCGGACCCCGAGGGCAAACTGCCGGAGAAGGACCTCGTCGGCTGGGTCGTGCAGATTCCGGAAAACGCGAGCCCCTTTTCGACCACCGATCGCCTGTTCAAAGGCGCCTATGATTTCAACGCCTCCAAGCGCGGACGCATGCTGCCGGTGAAATCCGTCGGCGAGGCGATCGAAAGCGTCGGCGCAAAGTATTTCAAGGATTCCGAACTCTGGGTGAAGACGAAGCTCCCCGTCGCCGTCGTGAAGACCGACAACGTCCTTCCGAAGGACGAATTCAAAGTCGAGAAAGTCGATCGCCGGCGCAAGGACGAGTCGGACGACTGAGCGCCGTCAAGATTGGCTGAGCTTGCCGAGGTGGACGGGCCGAGACCTCTGCCGTCAAGCACGCGCGAGTGCGATTACGTCATTTTCCCGATTCGCAGACAAAAGCTCGGCGAACCAGTCGCCTCCGTTCAACGCAGTCCGAGCGCTTCGGGTCGAAAATCGCGCGCTTTCAGCGCCTCGCGGAGCGCGGCGAGGTCGAGCTTGTCACCCGGTTTGACGCCGCGGTCCTTGAACCAGCCTTGGTTCATCTCGAGCGCGAATTGCAGGTCGCGACCGCGCGAGGTGACGGTTTTTTCGTCGAGGGGATAGAGCGGGTAGATCTCGCGGAGGACGCCCTCGCGGTCGATGTAGCCGATGTCGAGCGGGAGCGTCGTGTTACGCATCCAAAAACCCATCTGCTGCGAGCGGGGAAAGACGAACAGCATGCCTTCGTCACGTCCCATCGACTTGCGGAACATCAGCCCGCGTTGCACCTCGGACTCCAGCACCGCGAGCTGCATCTTCACCTTCTGCGCGCCGATCTTGATCTCGAAATAATCGTTCACGGTCTTGGGGGTCGCGGCGGCATCGCGCTTGTCCCCGCACGCCGTGAGCGCACCGAGGAGAAAGAACGAGCAGGCCAGGACGAGAAGGGGACGGGAAAACATTTTTGCGTTTTGAACTGAAGCATGGCTAGACAGCTGCCTCCAAAACTCAACACCTCATCACCCGGTGCCCTCCCCGCTTCCTCCCCTGCTCTACACCGACACGCTCACGAGCGCCGACATGCTCTACTTTGGCCGCGTCGAGGTGCACGACCCGTTCGTCGCTTTCGGCGCGCGCGGCAAAAAATTCACGGTGCAGGGTTCGCTCGAGTTCGGTCGGGTGAAAAAGACGAGCGCCTTCGATGTCGTGCTTTCGCGCGAGGATTGGCTCGACGCAGCGAAGAAAAAATTCGGCCCGACTGCGGGCGTGGCCGAGATGATCGTTTGCCTTGCGCGCGCGCACGGCGTGAAGGCCTTCCGCATCGCGGACGATTTTTCCGCCTCGCTCTACGTGAAGCTGACGAAGCTCGGCCTGCGCCTTGAGTTCGCGAATGGCATGCTGTTTCCCGAACGCGAGGTGAAGTCGGACCAGGAAGCCGCCTTCATTCGGGAGGGCAACCGCTTGAGTTCGGTCGGCTTCGCCACGGCGGAAAAAATCCTGCGCGCCGCGCGAATCAAAGGCCGCACGCTTGTCCATCAAGGTCAGCTGCTCACATCGGAGCGCCTGCGGTTCCTCATCGACGTCGCAATCAAGGAACAAGGCGGAGAAGCGCGCGACACGATCGTCGCCGGTGGCGACCAGGCGTGCGATCCGCATGAGCGCGGCTCGGGGCCGCTGCGTCCGCACGAGTTGATCATCCTCGATATCTTTCCGCGCCACGCGGCATCGGGCTATTACGGCGACATGACGCGCACCTACCTCAAGGGCCGCCCGCGCGAAGTGCAGCGCCGGATGGTCGCGACCGTTTACGAGGCGATGCGCGGCGCGATCCGCGGTATTCGCGCCGGCGTCGATGGGCGCGACGTGCACCAAGGCGTCGTCGATTTTTTCAAGAGTGAAGGCTACGAAACGAAGCGCGATGCGAACGGCGCCACGGGCTTCATCCACGGCACCGGCCACGGCCTCGGTCTCGCGGTCCACGATCCGGGCAGCCGGCTCGGCGCCGTGTCGTCGAAGCTGAAAGAAGGCGCCGTCGTCACGGTCGAGCCCGGCCTCTATTACCCGGGGCTCGGCGGTTGCCGCTGGGAAGACGTCGTCCAAGTCACGGCCACCGGCGCGAAATTGCTCTCGCGCCATCCCTACAATTGGGAGATTCGCTGAAGACCCCGTCATGAAGTCCCTCCTCAAGAAGATTTCCAAGCTGCACGTCCTCGTCGTCGGCGACGTCATGCTCGACCACTACATCTGGGGCGATGCCCAGCGCATTTCGCCCGAGGCGCCGGTGCCGGTGATTGACGTCGATCGCGACACCTACAGCGCGGGCGGCGCGGCGAACGTCGCGCTCAACCTCGCGTCGCTCGGCGCGAAAGCGACCATTGCGGGCTTCTTCGGCCGCGACGACGCGGGCAAGCGCCTCAGCGGCATTCTCACGCAGAAAGGCATTGCCACCGTTTCCACGCCCGGCAGCGGCTCGACCATCGTGAAGACGCGCGTGCTCGTGCGCCGCCAGCAACTCTGCCGCCTCGACCGCGAATCGCCGCTCCACGACTACGCGATCGACGCGAAGTTGATCGAATCGACCTTCGACAAACTCGTGCGCAAGTGCGACGCCGTCATCCTCTCCGATTACGCGAAGGGCCTGCTGACCGACGAACTCGTGGCGAAAATCACCGCGCTCACCCGCGAGCACAAGAAGCTGCTCGCGATCGACCCGAAGCCGCGCCGCAAACTGCGTTTCTACCAGCCCGACCTCATCACGCCGAACCGCAAGGAAGCGCTCGCGCTCGCCGGCTTGGAGCCCGAACCGCACCAGCCGTTCCCCGCCGCCGAAGTCTGCGCGCGCATCTACGAGCAATACCGACCGAAGCACCTCGTCATCACCTTGAGCGAGGACGGCATGCTCCTTTCGCACAACGGCAAGGCCGGCCGGGTCATCCCGACGATGGCGCGCGAGGTCTTCGATGTGTCCGGCGCGGGCGACACGTCCATCGCCGCCCTCACGCTCGGCCTCGCCGCTGGCGCCGTGCTGGAGGAGGCCGCGCAATTCGCCAACGCCGCCGCCGGCGTCGTCGTCGGCAAACTCGGCACCGCCACCGTCTCGCCCGACGAAATCCTCGAGCACGTCGCGGACGAAAAGTAGGGCCGGCGGGGGCCGGCTTCAACCGGCCCATTTCCGATTTCCGAGTCTCGATTTTCGATTCCCGCTTCTCGATCCACCGACCGCTTCGCGCAAAACTCGACTCTTCCGATGCCTGTCATTCTGAACGCAGCGAAGAATCCACGGCCACGAGCGCCGCGTGATTGTCGCACGCATGGATTCTTCTCTACGCTCAGAATGACAGCGAGTCCGAGTTGAGCGCCGTTCCGCCCGCCCCGCCCCCGCCCCTTTTGGAAATCCAAAATCCAAAATCCAAAATCGAAAATCCGCCCGCCTCCGGCGCGCGGGCGCTCTTCCTCGATCGCGACGGCACGCTGATCCACGATCGCGACTACCTCTGCGATCCGGCGGGGGTGGAACTGATTGCCGGGGCGGCTGACGCGCTCCGCCGCGCGCGCGAACTCGGCTACCAGCTCTTCCTCTTCACCAATCAATCCGGCATCGGGCGCGGATATCACACGATCGACGACACGCACCGCTGCAACGCACGCATGCTCGAACTGCTCGGCCTCGGCAAAAATCTCTTCGCGGGCATCTGCATCGCGCCCGAGGCACCCGACCAGCCGTCGCTCTACCGCAAGCCGTCACCTCGTTTCATCCACGAGATGATCGCGCAACACGGGCTCGACCCCGCGCGCTGTTGGATGATCGGCGATCGCGAAAGCGATCTCGACGCCGGCCTCGCCGCCGGCATCCGCGCCGCGGCGGTCTGCACCGGCAAATACGATGCGGCCGCATGGGCCCCGCGGCTGCGTCCGGGCGTGCCATTGTTTTCCGATCTGGCTGCGTTCGCCGCGACGCTGGGCTGAAGCGGCGCGCTGTTCGCTGCCCTTTTCGCCGCTCATTCCGTAAGTAGAGCCGGCGTCAGCCGATCGCGACGGCAGTATCTTCTGTTGGATGGGAGGGGCTTTATGCTCCGACGTTGGGGATTCGTCGGGGCATAAAGCCCCTCCCATCGCGATACTCGTCGCTTGCGACGCAGCACGCGTGGCGTTCCCTTCGCGGCATGCCGGAACTCGCCGAAGTCGAATTCTTCCGCCGCCGCTGGGCGGCGGGTCATGGCGCCAAAGCGCGACGCGTGCTCGCGCACGAAAAAGCGCGCGTCTTCCGCGGCTGCGATGTGCGCGCGCTCGAGCACGAGCTGACCGGCGCCACGCTGCGCGATTCCGAAACGGCGGCAAAGCAGATGCTGTTTCGTTTTTCCGGCGACGCCTGGCTCGGCATCCATCTCGGCATGAGCGGCGAGTTGCGGGTCGAGGCGCCCGACTACGAGCCCCGCAAGCATGACCACCTCGTGTTGCAGCAGCGCGAGCGCACCCTCGTGTTCAATGACCCGCGCATGTTCGGCGCGGTCTTGTTCCATCGCGGCAAGTCCACGCCGGCGTGGTGGAGCGGCATCGCGCCGGCGGTGCAATCGCGGGAATTCTCGCCGGGCGCGGTGGCGGAGTTTCTCCAACGCCGCTGTCGCGCGCCGATCAAAGCGGTGCTGCTCATGCAGGAGCGCTTCCCGGGCATTGGCAACTGGATGGCGGACGAAATTCTCTGGCGCGCCCGGCTCGCGCCGCAGCGCCCGGCAGGTTCGCTGCACCCGAACGAAGTGAAGGCGTTGCATCGCGAAACGCGCACTGTGGCGAAGCAGGCGTTGCGGGTCATCGCCGGCGTCGGCGGCAAGCTTCCGCCCGATCTCAACGTGCACATTCCGGAGACGTGGCTGTTCAAGCATCGCTGGCAAAAAGGTGGCGATTGCCCGCGGTGCGGCGTGGAACTCAAACACGCGACGGTCGGCGGACGCACGAGCTGCTGGTGCCCGCGGTGTCAGCGGTGAACTCAAGGTTTGGAGGTGGGAGGGGCTTTACGCCCCGACGTTGACGCTTCGTCGGGGCATAAAGCCCCTCCCACCAAGATGTCTGCGGAGGATGCCTGACGACGGCCGACCCGCACCGGTGAGGAGACTTCGGCGTCGACGCCCGGGCGAACGCGCGTTTCGTTCTTCGCATGGCTGGTGGCAAACAACGTCTCGATGAATTGCTCGTCGCGCGCGGGCTCTGCGAGTCGCGTTCGCAGGCGAAGGCGTTAATCATGACCGGCCGCGTGCGCCACGGCACGGAGCGGCTCGAAAAGCCCGGCAAGGAATACCCGCTGGATTTCGAGCTCTCGATCGATCAGCCGCCGCGTTTCGTCAGCCGTGGTGGTGAAAAACTGGCCGCCTACCTCGCGTTATTTCCGGTCGATTTCACCGGTGCGCACGTGCTCGACGTCGGAGCTTCGACGGGCGGCTTCACGGATTGCGCGCTGCAAGCGGGCGCGGCATCGGCGACGTGTGTCGATGTCGGCACCGGGCAGCTGCACGACAAGCTCCGCCGCGATCCGCGCGTGACTTCGCTGGAGAAAACCAACGCCCGCCACCTCACGCCCGGCTCGCTGCCGCGCGCGAACTACGACGTGCTGGTGATGGACCTGTCGTTCATTTCGCTGCGCAGCGTGCTGCCGGCAGTGTGGCCGTTCTTGCGGCCGGGCGGCGTGCTCGTCGCCCTCGTGAAACCACAATTCGAGGCGGGCAAGGCGGAGGTCGATCGCGGCCAGGGCGTCATCCGCGACGACGCGGTGCGCCGTCGCGTGATGAACGACGTGCGCGACTTCGCGCTGCGCGAGCTACCGGGTGCGACGCTGCACGGCGAGTGCGAGAGCCCGGTGCACGGCGCCGACGGCAACCGCGAGTTTCTACTGGGTTTGCGCAAAACGGATTAAGCGGCCTAACAGCAGAAGTTGCGCAGAGATTGGTATTTTCAAATCCGCCGCCCTGCCGCTAGCTTGTCGCCGCCATGCCGCCCCTTCGCCGCCTCGCCTTTGTCGTGAATCCGGATCGCCCCGGCGCGACCGAACTGGCCGATGAGCTGATCGCGCTCGCGGGCCGCGCCGGCGTGAAGCAGACGAAACTGAACCAGGGCCGCAAGCTCCCGCGCGGCTACCTCAAGGGCTGCGATGCAGTCTGCGTGGTCGGCGGCGACGGCACGCTGCTCGGCGTCGTGCGCTCCGCGGCGCGCGACGGCATCCCGATTATCGGCGTCAATCGCGGCAGCCTCGGTTTTCTCACGACTTATTCGGCAGAGGAGGCGCGCGCGCAATTCGGTGCGATTCTCGGCGGCGATTACCGCATCGCCTCACGCACATTGCTCGAATGCAAGATCGGCCCGGGCCGGCGCGACGTGGCGCTGAACGACGTGTTGATCAAGAACGAGGTCAATTCGCGCCTCGTGCGGCTCGAGGTGTTCGCGGACGGCGAGCTGGTCACCGACTATTATTGCGATGGCATCATCTTCTGCACGCCGACGGGTTCGACGGCCTACAATCTCGCGGCCGGTGGTCCGATTGTGCATCCGGCGGCGCAGTCGATCGCGATGACTCCGATCTGCCCCCACACGCTGAGCAATCGCACAATTATTTTCCGGGACACGGTAAAGCTGCGAATCGTCAACCGCACCGACGACGCGCGCCTGCTCGTCGCGATGGATGGCCAGCGTAATTCGGTCGTCACCGGCAGCTCGATCGACATCACGCTCGCCCCGCGACGGCTCGCGCTGATCCAGCCGCGCGCCTACTCGCACTTCGCGGTGATGCGCAGCAAGCTGAAGTGGAGCGGCGGGTTTGCGGACCGGAAATAGGAACTGCGGGCGCGGTGCGCGGAATTTGACCGCTGGGTATACGGCGACTGCGCTCCGGCTCTATGATCGATTGATTCGGGACGGTCACGCGCCGATTTGAGGCGGGAGGCGGCACAAAAAACGCCCCGGCGTGAACCGGGGCGTGGGGCAAAGAAAATTATTCTCAGCTCACGACTGCTTCGCGGCCTTTTCGGCTTTCTTGGCTTCCTTCTCCGCTTTCTTCGCCTCGGCTGCCGCCTGTTTTTCGGCTTTGGCTTTTTCCTTGTCGGCCTTTTCGACCTCACGCTCGGTCTGGTCGATTTTGCCGTCCTTGTTGGTATCGTATTTTTCGAGTTGGGCGGCGCGGTTCGCTTCCTTCTTCGCGTCCTTGTCCACCTTCATGGCCGCGCTTTCCGCTTCGTCGAGCGTGCCGTCCTGGTTCGCGTCGTATTTCGCGAGATCGGCTTTGCTCGGACCCTTTTCTTTTTTCGCGTCGCTCTCCTGGGCAAGCGCAGCGGTGAAACCGAAAGCGAGCGCGAGTGCGCCGGCGAGGAAGTAGCGGGGTAAGGATGATTTCATGGTGGGCGCAGCATGCCACGCGACGACCGCCAGGCCAAGTCGCTGAACGTCCTGAATTGGGGTGATTTCAGGGCTTGACGACCAGTTGCGTGCGCTGCGGCAGCGTGAAATATCTCCGCGCGAACGCTTGCAGATCCGCCACCGTCACCGCATCGATGCGCGCGTCGTAGTTGCGCCAGTCGTTGACCGGCAGACCATAAACGGCATTGAGCGCAGCCTGCATGGCGCGGGCGGAATTGGTCTGCATGGCCATGCGCTTGCCGGCCTTGAGGCGCGTCTGGCAGCGGCGCAATTCCTCGGGCGTGACGCCGCCCGACTGCACCCGCGCGATCTCGAGGCCGAATTCCTCCAACACTTCGACGTGCCGTTCCGGGCTGGTGCCGGAGAAGAAATAGAACATCGCGTGCTCAAGGCCGGTGACGCGGCTGGAACGGACGAAGTAAGCCAGGCTCTTCTGCTCGCGCACACGTTCGAAGAGATTAGACGACATGCCGCTGAACAGTTCCTCGGCCACCTCGCCGACGAAGAAATCCGGCGCGAGCAGACCCGGGCCGGGAAACGCCTGAAACACGACTGCCTGCTGGCGCGGCTGTGTTTCAATGAAATCGCCTGTCTGCTGCGCGAGTGAAAGCGTGGGAAACTTCAGGCGCCCTTTCGGCAGTCGCGCGAGGAACGCCTTCAGTTTCGGCACGAGCTTCTTCGCGTCGAAGTCGCCCGCGACGGCGAGCACGACGTTGCCGCCCACGAGGAGACGTGCGTGCAGCGCCTTCAGGTCGGCCGACGTGATCGCCTTGAGGCCGGGTTCGTGACCGACGCTCTCGATGGCGAAGGGGTGGGCGCCGAAGAATTTCTCGCGGACTTTTTTCCGGCCGAGCGTCACGACGTCGTCCTGCGCTTCGCGCAGGCCCGCGAGCGCGCCTTCGCGCTCGATCTCGAGCCGCGCCGCCTTGAAGGCCGGGCGCAGCACCGCGTCGCTCAGCAACTCGAGCGCGAGCGCGGCGTCGCCCGGCAGCACTTCGGCGGAGAGACCGAAGCTGTTGTTGCCGGAGAATTCGCTGAAAGATCCGCCCACTTCCTCGATGGCCTGCGCAACTTCCTCGGCCGAGCGCTTCGCGGTGTCCTTCGTGAGCAGCGTGGCGAGGAGCGCGTTGGCGCCGCGCCGGTCCGCAGGTTCGAACAGCGGGCCGCCCGCGAAGGCGAGACGCAGGTGGAGGTTCGGGAGCTGTTGATTTGGCTGGAGCAACAGGCGGGCTCCGTTCGGAAGTTTGATTTCCTCGAAATCGAGTTTCATCGTCTCGCGATTGCTCGGGTTCGTCGCGGCAGGAGCGGAGGCCAGTGGATTCGACGAAACAACCGTGAGCCGCTCGGGCACGAGGTAGGTGCGGAGCACGCGCTGGAGGTCGGCCGGCGTGAGCGCGGTCAGCCGTTCAAAGTAGCGGCGGGTGTAGTTGACGTCGCCGACGATCACCTCCGCCGCGCCGAGCCGGCCGGCCTGACCGGACATCGTCTTGCGCATGTTTACTTCCGAAGTGACCGCCTGGCGGACGGCTTTGGCGAGGGCTTTCGCGGTGATGCCTTTCTCGCTGAGCCGCGTCACCTCGCGCAGCACGGCGGCTTCGGCCGCGATGCGCTTTTCGGGGTCAGCGAGGAATGAAACGTAGAACAGACCGCTCGTGCCGGGGCTCCAGGTCATTGCATCGATCGTGTGGACGAGACGGGACTTCTCGCGGACCGCCTGCCAGAGAATGGAGCTGTCGCCGTGACCGAGCAC
>PNJQ01000061.1 GCA_013821985.1 Opitutus sp. | reverse complement strand
GCGTGTCGGCCACGCGCTTCCACGGGGCGGCCTGGTCGCCGAGGAAGTAGGGCACGAACTGGTTCATGCCGGCGTTCGTGAACAGCAGGTTCGGGGCGGTCGGCATCAGGGATGACGACGGCACGATGGCGTGCTGCTTCGAGGCGAAGAAATCGAGGAACGACTGGCGAATTTCGGCGGAGGTCATGTCGGAGGACGTCCTCCGACGCGCGAGGCTTTGGAGGACGAGGAGGACTGAGGACAGAGAACGGAGCGGGAGGCGGCGAGTGAAAAGTTGGCCCGCGAGGCACCGCTGGGACGCGCGGCAATTTACGTTTGCGGAACCGCGCGGCGCGGGGATTCTGACCACGTGAAGATTCACGTGCTGCCCTCCGGGCCGATCGAGACCATTGGCTATCTGCTGACCGAGCCAAAGACCGGCGAGGCGGTGCTCGTCGATGCGCCGGAAGATGTTTGGGAAAAGGTCCAGCCGATCCTCGCGAAGGAAGGCTGCCGGCTCACGGAGCTTTGGCTGACGCATGGGCATTGGGATCACACGCAGGATGCCGCGAAGATCAAACGCGCCAGCGGCGCCACGGTGCGCGCGCATCGCGCCGATACGGCACTGATCGAAACACCCGAAGTGATGAAGGCGTTCCTCATGCCCGGCATCGAACTGGAAGGCGTGAAGATCGACGCGTTCCTGGAGGGCGGCGATAAGCTCACCGCGCTCGGACGCACGTTCGAGGTGCGGCATGTGCCGGGGCACTGTCCGGGCAACGTGTTGTTTTTCCAGCCCGAGGCGAAAGCCGCGCTCGTGGGCGACGCGCTCTTCAATGGCGGCGTGGGCCGCTGGGATTTGCCCGGCGGCGATTTCGACGTGCTCGCAAAATCGATTCGCGAGCAGATCTACACGCTCCCCGACGATACGGTCGTGCTGCCCGGTCACGGTCCACGCACGACGGTCGGCGATGAGAAGGAAAGCAACCCGTTCGTGGCCGCGGTGGCGCGATGAATAATCTGCAGAACAAGGCAGTTTTGAGGCGCGAGGGGCTTAATGCTCCGACGCCGGATTTTCGTCGGGGCATAAAGCCCCTCCCACCCAAGGAGCAGGCTGCGTGAACGAGACCGATCACACTTGGTTCATGCGGCGCGCGATCGAGGTGGCGAAGCGTGGATGGGGCGACACGCATCCGAATCCGCTCGTCGGCGCGCTGATCGTCGAAGGCGGCGAGGTTGTCGCCGAGGGTCATCACGCCAAAGCCGGTGAGGCGCACGCCGAAGTCAATGCGCTGCGTGCGCTCGGCCGCAAACCGCGAAACGACGCGACGCTCTACGTCACTCTCGAGCCGTGTTGCACGCACGGGCGCACGCCGCCGTGCACCGACGCGATCGTCGATGCGGGCATCACGCGCGTCGTCATCGGCGCGACCGATCCGAATCCGGCGCACGCGGGCAAGGGGTTCGACGTGCTCCGTGCCGGCGGCGTGGAAGTGACGAGCGGCGTGCTCGCGGCCGAGTGCGACGACCTCAACCTGATTTTCAATCACTGGATCGCGACCGGTCGGCCGCTCTTCGCGGCGAAGTCCGGCGTGACGCTCGACGGCAAGGTTGCGACGCGCACGGGCGATTCGAAGTGGATCACCGGCGAACCCGCGCGCGCCAACGGGCACTTGTGGCGGCGGTATTTCCCGGCGATCGCGATCGGGGCCGGCACGTTGCGCGCCGACAACCCGCGTCTCACCGCGCGCGTGAGCGGCGTCGAGTGGTGTCCGTGGCGGTTCGTCTTCGATGGCCTGCTGCGCAGCGTGCTCGATCAGCACATGCCGAACCTCTACACCGACGAGTTTCGCGAACGCACGATCGTTGTCACGACCACGCACGGCGGACTGGGCTACGTGCGCAAGTTGAATTCGATGGGCGTGAAGACGTGGGTGTTGCCCGGCGCGGGGACGAAGGTGAGCTTCGCGGATTTCCGCCGCCGTTGCGCGGACGAGGGCATCGACGGCGTGTTCTTCGAGGGCGGCGCGCAATTGCTCAGCGAGCTGCTGCAGGCACGCGAACTCGATTACCTTTTCACGTATCACGCGCCGGTGCTGTTCGCCGACGACAAGGGCAAAGCGATCTTTCGCGGGTTGCGCACCGAGACGCTGGCGAACGCCGTGCGGCTCGAGCGCGTGCGTCACGAAGCGCACGGCGACGACACGTTGATGCGCGGTTTCGTGAAGTATCCGGAGAAGATGTTCGTCGATGAGGCGACGTTTAGTAAACGGAGCCTGGTCGAGTGATTCCGCCTTCGCCAAGGCTTCGGCGCGACAAGCCGCTTCGCTTGCCGCTCAATTCGGAGCCTGCAGGGCCGGCCCTTGTGGCCGTGCCGAGTTTCGCGGCCCGGCGACGAGCGCCGGCCCTTTAATGTTTAAAATCTGCCATGATCATTCACCTCGCGTCCGGTAACGCGCACAAGGCGCAGGAAATGCAGCGGCTCGCCGATGAGACGCCCGCGACCGCGGGACTGGGCTTACGCATCGTGCCGGCGGAGAAAATGCCGCCGGTCGAGGAGGACACAGGCACGTTCGTCGGCAATGCGCGCAAGAAGGCCCTCGCGCTGCAGGCGGCGCTGCCGCCGGGTGCGTGGGTGCTCGCGGACGACAGCGGCGTGTGTGTCGATGCGCTCGGCGGTGCGCCGGGCGTGGAATCGGCCTACTTCGCCGGGCCGCACGGCGACGCGGCGGCGAATCTCCGCAAGCTCACCGAAGTGATGCGTGGCGTGCCGGCAGGGGAGCGCGCGGCGCGCTTCGTGTGCGTGCTGCTGTTGCGCGGGCCGGAGGGGGTGGAACAGATTTTCGAGGGACGCTGCGAGGGCGTGCTCGGACTCGAACCGCGGGGCGGAAAAGGCTTCGGCTACGATCCGTTGTTTGTGCCCGAGGGTTTCGCGTGCACGTATGCGGAGCTCGACGAGTCGGCGAAGAACGCTATCAGTCACCGCGGTCGGGCCTGGGCGCAGCTCGCGGCGTGGCTGGCGGAACATCGGACGTGAAGGAAGGGTGGAGTGGTGCAGCCGCCGGAATTCACGCGCGGCGCGCCGAGCCACTCGCGTCCTGACAGGGATGCCGGGGCGCAGTGTTTCAGGGCAGGTTCAATGGGGAGCAGTCGCGGCGAGTTCCGCGCGGACGATAAAGCGCTGAAAGACCGCACTCATTGCCGCGACTTTGTCCGACGCGCCGCTGCACGCGAAGACCAGCACGCCGCCGGGCAATTCCACGGCGACCTGCATCAGGCGATGACGCGAACCGCCGGTGGCGGGAAGGTGGAGATCATAGACGAGCACGCGGGTGCGACCGCCGAGCACGCGGGTCATGTCGGTGTTGCGCTGCGAGTCGTCGTCAACCAGGAGCTCGAGATTGCGCCCCCATTCCTGACGGAGTGAGGCAAGATGGCGGGACCAGGTGGGTTCGGCGAGGTTGGGCAGGACGGACGCGGGCGCGTGACTCACTCCGAGCCGGACGGCGGGTGACCAGCGGTTCACCCATTCGAGTTGGTGTGCCGTCGGCTCGGCGAGACGCAACCAGTCGTCGAGGCGCTCGACATCGAGATTGAGCGAGGCGGAGGCGAAGCGCAGTTGCAGCCAGCGGCCGGGCGCATCGTCGTCGTCGCGCGGCACGACGCGCAGCGGCGGCGGCGGTGCCGGGCGCGGCCACGTGGGGGTGGCGCGCGCGTGGCGCGGGGCGTCGGCCACGGCGGCGGCGGATGGCGGTGGCAGCGGGCGCGCGCCGAGAATATCGGCGTGGAGCGGACGGGCGGCCAGCCACGGGAGAAGCAGGGCGAGGAGGACGGAGCGGTTACATTTCACGGAAGGCGTAACTCGAGTTGGTGAGGAGCGAGTTGAAATCAGTCGCGGACAAATCGCGGTAATCGACGCGACGGAAGGACCGGAGCATCGGCGTGCCCGGCGGCTGACGGCCCTGGGCGAACATTTTGTTGAACCCCCATTCGCGCGTTGGCGCGCCGTAGCTCGCGTCGATCCAGCTGCCGGTTGCGACTTCGCTGTTGAAGAGCGCGACCATCGAGCCGCGGTAGCGCAGCGTGCGGTTGCCGGAGGCGCTCCAGTTCTCATGGAGGCGCGGGAAATTCTCCACGCCGCCGGAATAGTTGTCGTTCACATTGCCGCTGCCGCTCGTCGCCACGTTGCCCGTCAGGAATGCGGTGCAGACCTCGGTGTTCGAGGCGACGCGGGAGGATGCGGCGGAGTTGAACGAATTCGTGTCGCCGGTCGGCAATCCGCTGCCGCTGTTCCACCAAGCGTTGGAGAGGATGTTGATGGCGTCGGCGACGATGGCGGCGGGCACTTCGCCGTCCTTCGGATCGCCGATCGTCGCGGTGGATTCGGTGCCGACGGCGGAGCCGTTGCGGGTGCCCGCGTTCAGGCCGGGGGAATTGTAGTTGCCGACGAGATAGACGGCGGCGTTGGTGGCGACGGTGACGCCTTCGGGCAGGTAGGAATTCGACGGATCGGCCGCGCGGCGATTGGGCAATTGCGAGGCGTTGACGAGTCGCACGGCTGTCGCGGTGCCGGTGCCGGAGCCGAGGGTGCCGACGTCGCTGGTGGCGGTGAAGCCGGAGAGCGGCGACTCGACCTCGACATAAACCTGGCCGTTCCAGCCGCCGCTGCTCGCGTCGAGGTTCCAATCCGCGCCGTTGATCTGAAATTTATCCGTCGCGGGCGTCGTGCCGGAAGGATTCACGGCGGTGCGCATTTTGCCGAGATCGACATCGACCGTGTTGACGATCTTGCCTTCGCGCCAGTCCTTCATGCGGCGGTTGTTCTTCACCATGCCGGTCGGCAGCGTCACAACCTTGTTGGGATTCGCGGCG
Organism: Opitutus sp.; assembly: GCA_013821985.1. Classification (GTDB taxonomy): domain Bacteria; phylum Verrucomicrobiota; class Verrucomicrobiia; order Opitutales; family Opitutaceae; genus Didemnitutus. The sequence goes on along the minus strand of PNJQ01000061.1, from coordinate 18,995 downwards.
CGCCAGGTCGCGCGGCCGGCGGCGGATTGGGCCTTGTAGGCGGCGGCGTCGGCGGGATCGCGAAAGCCCACCGGCTCGGGTGCGGTGCCGGCCGCGGCGCCGTCGGTGCCCGGCGCGCCCTGCACGATGTAGAGGCCGGCCTTGTTGGAGAACTTCTGGGTTTCGCGCGTCTGCACGGCGGCGTCGCTCGAGCTGGTGACGCTGGCGTCGGGCGGTTCGATGAGGTCGTGCGCCTGTGTGGGATCGGCGGCGGTGATGGCGGGGAGGTTTTGCTGGATGACGCCCATCGACGTGTCCTGCAGGTTGCCGCGCCAGACTTGCGAGGCGACTTGGGCGAAGCTGTTGCTGTTGGATCGCGCGGCGAGGTCGGAATCGACATAGGTGCCGAGCGCGGAACCGTTCGCGCCGGTGATGCTGCCGCTGTTGATCGCGACCGTGTCGGGAACGCCATCGGCGTTCTGGTCGAGGCCGGTGGCGAACTGGACGTTTTGTCCGGTGGGCCGCCCCGTGCCGGCGTTGGAGAGCGGTGCGGCGATGATGCGTCCGGCGGACGTGACCGGGCTTTGGAACCGCAGGGTGCTGCTCGCGCTGTAGCGGGAATCGACGTTGGCGTGGACGGGCCCGGAGATCGTCATGTCCGCGCCTGGGTGAAACTCCATCGTGATGTTGTAGAAGATGGCGTAGTTGAAGAGGAACACGTCGCGAATTTCGATGGTCTCGGCGGCGTAGGCGGGCGCCTCGACCTGGCCGCTGGCCGAGCGGGCAGTGGCCTGAGAGAGGAGGCGGATGGTTTGCGAACGGATGTTCTGGCCGCGGAGCGGATCGAAGTCGTTGCCCGGATCGCCCGGATCGACGTATTTGCGGCCCGCCTCGCTGTAGGAACTCGCCCACAGACGCAGCGAGCTGGCATCGACGAAGTTCGTGGCGTTGCTTGCGAAGAGCACGGACTTGCGCGAGCCCTGTGTCGTGAGTGGGGCGGCGGTGAGTTCGCCGGTGGAAAAGTTCACGTTGCGCTGGAGTCGCGCCATCAGCTCGGCGGCGCCGAATTCGGTCATCGCTTCCGCGGCGTTCTTGGCAGCGAAGCGCATCTGGTTGCGCTGATTCAGCCGGAACTCGACGATTGCGTAACGCAGGAGCACGGCGGCCGTCATGCCGAGAAAGGTCGTGAGTAGCACGACGGTGACGAGCGCGACGCCGCGGCGGGAAGGACGTTGAGGCGCAATGGTCATTGGAACGAAGTCAGCCGCGGGGCGTGACGGTGAAGTTGTAGGTGTTGGTGACGCGTTTCGCGCGGCTGCCGTGGAGGATTTTGGTGCGCACGATGAGCGAGCGGTTCTGGAAATTCTGAAAACATGCGCCCGCGGTGGAGAGGCCGTTGATGTCGTTGAGGACGATGCGCGCCGCAGAGGCCTGCGCCCACGCGGACGTCGCGGGCGGGAGCAGCGCTTCGAGGGTGGTCGTGCCGCTGACGCCGGTGGTCGAGAGCGCGGCGGGCAGCGTCGCACCCCAGCCGGTGGTCCACGACGCGGCGGACGGCGAGGGTTTGTAAGTGTCCGTGTCGAGCGAGTAGAGCGCGGTTTCGCCCGAGATGGTGCGGTTCGGCGCCGTCCAATAAATGACGAGACGCGTCACGCGGCCTTGCGAAAGATCGGGACTGTTGCCCGCCACACCGTCGTAGAAGCGCGCATCGAAATACGAGTCGGCGTAATACACGAAGACGAGCATGTCGCCGCTTTGACCGTTGAGCATGCGATCGGCCCAGGTGACTGCGCCGCTGGCGTTGGCGTCGCGTGAGACGGCGGTGCCGTTCGGACGCGATTGGGCGAAGAAGCTCTGGTAGAGGGCGAAGTTGTTCGCTTCGCGGGCGTTTTCGACGAGCTCGTTGGTGGCGCGGCGGACGTCCTGGTTGACGAGGAGTTTTTGCTCGCCGACGAATTGGTAGCGGAGGTTCGTGACGAGGAAGGGCAGAAGGCCCGCCATCACGAGTCCGAACACCGTCACGGTGACGAGCACCTCGGCGAGCGTAAAGCCCGCGCGGAGATGCGCACGTGGGGTCGCCGGACAATCAAGAGTGGCGCGCATGGTCAGTAAGTCGGGATCGCGGAACGCGCCGTGCGCAGGCTGCCCGTGAAGGTCTGCTCGTGGCCGAAGTTGTAGGTCGTCTGGTAATTCACGGTGATCTCGACGCCAGTGGCCGCGCCGCTCGTGGCGGTCGTCAGGCTGGTGAGCACGGGTTGAAACCGGAACTGCAGCGGCTGGATCGGCGTGCCTGAGACGTTTTCGTCGAGAAAGACGGTTTCGGTGGACCAGTCACCGTTGCCCAGCACGCCGGCGGAGAGATCGGTGACGGTCGCGCCGCTGGCGTTGACCAGGGCAAGCGCGACGGTGCCCGTGGCGTCCTGGGCCGCGCGCTCCAGCGTGGTGTAGTCGAGGCTGCGCAGTTGTTCGACGTAGCCTTGGGCGAGCACCAGCGAAGTGTTCTGATAGACGGCTTGCTCCGCCATCGAGCGAATCCGGAAAGTGACGGCGACCACGGACGTCGCGACCATCGCGAAAATTCCGAGGGAGATCATCACCTCCACCAAGGTGAGTCCCGGGGAGGAAGCGCGACGACGGCGCGAAGAAGAGCGAAGCAGCATGCCCCCATTATGGCCTATTTCGACTAAGGCCATAACGGCCTTTCGTCGGGCTCGTTCGCCTCTAAGATAGTTAGAGGCTTTAGACTCTAAGCTAAACTAGTGCAGCTGCCGCTGCGCTTCCGTGTGGAGTGCAGCCGCTTGCGCGCGGCGGGAAATGCCGAGCTTATCGAAAACGGTCGCGAGGTAGTTCTTCACGGTTTTCTCGGTGAGGCCGAGTTCGTCGCCGATTTCCTTGTTCGTGCGGCCTTCCGTGAGCAGTGCCACGACGCGCTGTTCCTGCATTGAGAGGCTCTTGATTTTGTCCGCAGCGCTGAGTTCGGGGCCGCGCTTCACCATGCGAACGACCTGGTCGGCGAGGGTGGGATCGAGGACCGAGCGTCCGGAAGCCACCTGAAGAATCGCGGCCGCAAGGGTCGCGCCGTCGTTGTCCTTGAGCAGGTAACCGCAGGCGCCGGCGGTGATGGCTTGCTGCACGTTGCGCTCGTCGGTGGAGGACGTGAGGATGAGCACACGCGCCTGCGGCGTGCGTTTGAGCAACTCGCGGCATGCCGCGATGCCGGGTGAATCGGGCAGGCGCAGATCGAGCAGCACGACGTCGGGTTTCAGTTTGGCGCACAATTCCACGCCGTCGCGCGCGGTGCCCGCTTCGCCGACGATCGCGATGTCGGGGCGATCCTCGAGCGCGGCCTTCAACCCGAGACGGATCAACGGGCTGTCGTCAATCAGGACGACACGCACGGAGGGATTCGTGGAGGAAGCGCTCATGACGGTAAGAATTCAACCGGCAGCGTCAGCAGCACGCGAGTGCCTTTTCCCGGCGCAGACTCGATCTGGAGCGTGCCGCCCATCGCGGCGGCCCGCGCCCGCATATTGCCGAGACCGTGGCCGGTCGGTGCGCCCGGCGCCGGAGAGAATCCGACCCCGTCGTCGGTGACCGCGAGTGCCACCGCGTGGTCACCGCGGGCCGCCCGCACCGTGATGCGGCCCGCGCGGCCGTGGCGCACGCTGTTGCTCACGGCTTCGCGGACGAGATTGACGATTTCAACGGCGTGTTGCGGGGGGATAAGTTGCACCGCGTCGTCGTCGAGACGCTGCTCGATCTCGACGGCGGAGGCGCTGGTTGCGGCCGCGAGCGTGGCGGCGAGCGCAGTCGCGAAGGGCGCGCGCTGCACGGCGTCGGGCTCAAGGTCGCGCAGAAAGGCGCGGACTTCCTGATTCACGCGCCGCAACTCCGCCATGCATTGGTCGAGCCGCTGGGCGAAGGCGGGGGCGGCGGTCATATTCTTGCGCACGCTCTCGAGCGTCAGGGTCACGGCGTAGAGTGTCTGGCTGATGTTGTCGTGCAGCTCGCGGCCGAGGCGAATGCGCTCGTCGAGCGAACGATCGAGCAGCGTGCGGCTGACCTGCAGATCCTCCTCGGCCCGGACGCGCGCGCCGTGTTCGCGTTCGAGTGCCGCGCCGCGCTCGACGGTGAGGCGGGCAAATTGTTCGAATCCCGCCGCGTCGTTGCGCCACGGGGCGCGTGTATCCGCGGGCGTGCGCCGCGTGTTCACGGCCGCGATGACGATGGGGAGCGCGCCGAGCACGAGCGCGAGCATGAGTGTTGCGGCCAGCAAGCGCCGCTGGAGAATTTCGAGCCGCTCGAGGGCGGGGGAAACAGCCGAAGCGTCAATGCGCCATGCGCCGTCGCCGAGCGGCAGGCTCGCGTGAAGCAGTTCGCTTGGGCGGAGCGGCGGAGCGGAAGCTCTCACGAGCCGCACGTCGGCCTGCACCGCCGCGCCGAGTTGCGCCCGATAGGATTCGTCCCACGCCTCGGCGGCGCGGGGAGCGAGCGCGTAAGCCGCGGCGAGGCGTTGGCTGAATTGCGCGGCGGATTCGGCGTGCAGCGCGCGCGCCTGGCGCGTGAGCCACGCCTGCAACGACAGCGCGCCCACGAGAAACGCCGCGACCAGGGCGGCGGCGAGCAGGATGGCGCGGGCAAGAGTGCTCATGCGTGAGCCATTACAGCTAGCCTCCGGCATCGGGCGAGTCCCGTCAAAATCTTCGACAAACGCCGGGCGAGCACTACTTTGACCGTTCTTTGCATGAAGTCGTTCTACCTGACCACCGCCATTGACTACGTCAACGGCTCGCCGCATCTCGGCCACGCCTACGAAAAGGTGCTGGCCGACGTCATCGCGCGGACGAAGCGGATGCAGGGCATGGACGTTTTCTACCTCACGGGCACCGACGAACACGGCCAGAAGATCCAGCAAAGCGCGCGCGCCAAGGGCGTCGCCACCCAGCAGTTCGTGGACGAAACGGCGGCGGAATTCGTGCAGTTGGCGCAGCTGCTCAATCTTTCGAACAACGATTTCATCCGCACGACCGAGCCGCGGCACAAGCAGGTCGTGCGCGATGCGCTCCAGCAACTCTTCGACAAGGGCGATATCTACCAGGCGGAATACCAAGGCTTCTACTCGGCGCGCCAGGAACAGTTTCTCCAGGAAAAGGACCGCCAGCCCGACGGCTCGTGGCCGGAAATCTTCGGCGAAGTCGTCGAGATCACGGAGTCGAACTACTTCTTCAAACTGCGCTCCTACCAGCCGTGGCTGATCGAGCACCTCAAGGCGAACGAGCAGTTCGTTTTCCCCGCGCACCGGCGCAAGTCGCTCCTCGAGTTCCTCAACGAGCCGCTCAACGACCTCTGCATTTCGCGTCCGAAAGACCGGCTCGAGTGGGGCATCCCGCTGCCCTTCGACGAGAACTACGTCACCTACGTGTGGTTCGACGCGCTGTTGAATTACTATTCTGCGGTGAAGGAACTCGGCCGCTGGCCCGCCGACTACAACGTCATCGGCAAGGACATCCTCATTCCTGCGCACGGCATCTACTGGCCGATCATGTTGCACGCGCTCGGGCTGCCGCCGCCCAAGGCCCTGCTCGTCCACGGCTGGTGGTCGATCAACGGCGCGAAGATGTCGAAGAGCACGGGCAACTACGTCGATCCGGTGGCGTTCACGCAGCAATGGAACGTCGATGCGATGCGCTATTTTCTGGTGCGCGAGATGACGGTCGGCATGGACGCGGATTTTTCACCGGAGCAATTCCTGGTCCGCTACAACAGCGAACTCGCGAACAACCTCGGGAACCTCGTGAATCGCACGCTGAACATGACGACGCGTTTCGCCGCGGGCGTCGTGCCGGCGGCGGAAGTCACCGAGGAGCCCGAGCGCGAGTTGCAGGCGCTGTGGCCGAAAACGCGTGACGAGTTCATGGCGCTGTCGGACGGGTTCCAGTTCCACGTCGCACTCGAGCGCGCGATGCAGTTCATCACCGCCACGAACGCCTACATTGAAAAGCGCGCGCCGTGGAAGCTCGCGAAGGATCCGTCGCCCGCGGGACAGGCGCAGCTTCGCACCACGCTCGCGACCATCGCCGAGGCGCTCCGCCTCGGTTCCGCGCTGCTCTGGCCCGCGATGCCTGCGACCGTGGACAAGATCCGCAGCGGTCTCGCGCAGCCCGCGCTCGCGCAGTGGGAAGGCGAACTCGAGTGGGGCAACCGACTCTCCGGCGCGAAGCTCGGCGCGGTGGATATCCTTTTCCCCAAGCCCGCGACGGAGAAAAAAGGGTAGGGCTATGAGCTTCGCTTGTGCCTGTCCGAGCTGGTCGCCGCTGTCCCCAGCGGCGATTCGCACCGCACGTGACGAGCGCATCGTGTCGCCGCTCGGGACAGCGGCGACCACCCGTGGATTCTTCGCTCCGCTCAGAATGACAGGTTCCAAAAACATTTTCTCCGCGGGTCATCCTGAGCGCAGCGAAGGATCCACGCTCACGCATCCGCGCATCACCTCGGCATGAAGCAACTTCCCGTCAACCCCACCGATAATCCCTCGCCTGAGGCGCTGCGGAAGTTTTTGGGGGAGTGCGCGGAAGCGGCGCGCGCGGCGGGTCGTCCACAGCTGGTGAGCATCAGCATGGCGGTGGAGAGTCTCGATCCGCTCGCGGTGCTGGAGTCGATTTTCGAAGCGCAGGAGCTGCATTTCTACACCGAACGCCCGGGCTCCGGTTTCGCGGTGGCGGGCGCAGAGACCGTGCTGGAATTCAGCGCGCAAGGCGCGCAGCGCTTCGCGGCGGCCAAGCACTTCATCGAGCAGATGCTGGCGAACACGCTCGCGGTCGGCCCGCTCGATGAACCGTTCGCCGGACCGCATTTTTTCGTCGCGGCGGGTTTCGGGCACGAGGCGGCGGCGGACGCGCCGTTCCCCGCGCTGCGCGTCTTCGTGCCGCGCTGGCAGGTGTCGCGCATGGGCGATGGCTCGGTCGCGGTCGCGAATTTGCTGATCACGCCGGAGCTGCCGCTCGATCTCGTCACGGCGAAAGTCTGGAAGGCGCACGCCAAGTTTCGCTCGTTCAACTACGCGGCGGCGCACGGCCACGATCGACCGTCGGCGCCGAAGCGCATCGAGGAGATTGGCGGGCCCGCTTCGTATCAGCGGGCCGTGGCGTTGGCGCTCGAGGAAATCGCGCGCGGCGACTACGAAAAAATCGTCCTGGCGCGCGCGCTGCGGCTGACGACGGCGGAGGCATTCCACCCGCTCGGCGTGCTCAATCACCTGCGGCAACGCTACGCCACCTGCTACGCCTTCTCCGTCGCAAACGGCGGCGGCCAAAGCTTCATCGGCGCCTCACCGGAGCGGCTCGTGCGCGTCGCGTCCGGCCGCATGCACACCGAAGCGCTTGCCGGTTCGGCGCCGCGCGGCAAGTCCGCGAGTGAGGATGCCGCGTTTGCGCGCGGCCTGTTGCAAAGCGAAAAGGATCTGCGTGAGCATCGCATCGTGATCGGCTCGATCGGTCGTCGCGTGGCCGATCTCGGCATCACGCTTGAGCACGCGCCGCAACCGCGCCTGCTGCCGCTCGCGAACGTCCAGCATTTGCACACGCCGATCAGTGCGAATGTGCCGGCGGGGGTGCACATTCTCGACCTCGTCGCGCGACTGCATCCGACACCCGCGGTCGGCGGCACGCCGCGCGAACCGGCGGTGGCGGCGATCCCGCGCCTCGAATCGTTCGCGCGTGGTCTCTACGCCGGGACGTGCGGCTGGGTTGATCATCGCGGTGGCGGTGAATTTTTTGTCGGCCTGCGCTCGGCCCTCGTCGATGGCTGCACCGCGACGGCGTATGCGGGTGCCGGCATCGTCGCGGGCTCCGACCCGGCGCAGGAATTTGCGGAGACCGAACTGAAATTCAAAGCACTCGTCGAAGCGCTGACGGAGAGCTGAGAACAATCACGCATGGACATGAAGAGGCACGAAACCCGCGTCGTGAATTATGGGTGTTCATTCGGGTCCATTCGTGGTTTCTAGAAAGCCGTGCAAAAGCTCGGCCTCGACTTCCGCAACGTGAACTCCCTCTGGGGCAGCGTGCTCGTGGAGACGCTCGCGCGGCTCGGCGTGCAGCAGGCGGTGATTTCGCCGGGCTCGCGCTCGACGCCGCTCACGGTCCAGTTAGCGGCGCATCCGCAGTTCGAGGCCATTCCGGTGCTCGATGAGCGTTCGGCGGCGTTCTTTGCGCTGGGCTTGGCGCGACGGGCGCATCGGCCGGTCGTGTTGCTCTGCACGAGCGGCACGGCGGGCGCGAATTACTTCCCGGCGATCATCGAGGCGCGGGAAAGTGGCGTGCCGCTGATCGTCCTCACGGCCGATCGTCCGCCCGAGATGCGCGAATGCCGGTCGGGACAGACGATCGATCAGCAGAAACTGTTTGGTGGCTACGTGAATTTCTACCACGAGCTCGCCGTGCCGGAGGCGAGCGTGACGATGCTGCGCTACCTGCGACAAACCATGGCGCATGCGGTCGAGCGCGCCCAGTGGCCGGTCGCGGGACCGGTGCACCTGAATGCGCCGTTCCGCGATCCGTTGCCGCCGGTGCAGGACGAAAGCTCGGCGGGGCTGAAGGAGCTGATCACGGAGAAGTTCTTCCGGCACTTGGAGATTTCCGCGCGCGTGCCGGCGGCTGTGCCGATGGTGAGATTGGCCGGACGCGGCATCATTGTCGCCGGCCAGACGCGCACGGCGGATCCCGCGGGTTACGCCCGTGCGGTCGGGCGACTCGCGCGGCGGTTGGGCTGGCCGGTGCTGGCGGACGCGTTGTCGCCGCTGCGGAATTTCGCGGACGTGGTTCCGGGACTGATCACGCGCTACGACGTGGTGGCTCGCTCAGCTGGGTTGACGAAGGAACTGCAACCCCAACACGTGCTGTGTCTCCACGATTGGCCGACGAGCAAGGCGCTGCGGCAATGGCTCGCGGCGCACGATGTGCCGGTGACGTTCGTGTCGGACCGCGCCGATAATCCCGATGCACTGCACGGTGCGGCGCGGGTGGTGCGGGTGAGTGTGCCCGAATTTTGCGGCGCGGTGCGCGGGGCGCGCGCGCCTGCCGCCTGGGTGCGGCGCTGGACGCAGCTGGAACAGCGCGTTGAGGTGCGGTTGCGTCGCGAACTCGTGGCGATCGAAGGGACATTTGAAGGGCAGGCGAGTGCATGGCTGCCGAAACTGCTGCCCGCCGACGCGACGGTGATGTTCGCGAACAGCATGCCGGTGCGAGATGCGGAGTATTTCTGGCCGGCGAACAACCGACGCCACGTCGTGCACTGCAATCGCGGCGCGAACGGCATCGATGGCACGCTTTCGACCGCGTTCGGACTGGCGCATTGCGGCGCGCCCACGGTGTTGCTCACCGGAGACCTCGCGCTGTTGCATGACACGAACGGTTTCCTCCTCGCGCGCGAGTTGCGCGGCAGTCTGACGGTCATCGTGGTCAACAACGATGGCGGCGGGATTTTCGAGCATTTGCCAGTCGCGCAGTTCGAGCCGCCGTTCGAACGCTTTTTTGCGACGCCGCAGTCGGTCGATTTTGCGCGTCTCGCGAGCGCCTACGGCGTGAAGCACATACTCGTCCGCGACTGGGCGCACTTTGAGCGGCTCATGACGGACTTGCCCGCGAGAGGCGTGCGCGTATTGGAATTGCGCACGGATCGGAAACGCGACGCAGCGACGCGGAAGCGGTTGTTCGCGGGCGCGGCCGCGGCGTTGAGATAGGGCGGATTATCGGCAATCCGCCGGTGTGTTTTGCCGCGTCGCGCAGCGGCGCGTTGGGGACAACGCGCCCCACCTTCGATCCACTACAACTGGATCGGCATGCCGACCTCGATGATTTGCATCGGGGGCAAGCGGTAGTAGTCGCGGGCTTGGCGGGCGTTGCGGCTGAGGAACGCGTAGAAATGTTTCTGCCACTCGAACATCGCCGTATTGCCGCCGGTGAGGATCATCTCGCGGTTGAAGTAATAGGTGGCTTCGTTGAATTTCACCGGCACGCCGGCGGCCTTGACCTGCTCCATGAGCCGCGCGACGTCCGGCGATTCCATGTAACCATAGCGGCCGATGGCGCGCCAGGCGCCGTGGCCGATTTCGCTCACGGTGAGGCGGTCCGCGTCGGGCACGGTGGGGACTTCCTCCGTCACAATGCTGAGCAGGACGACGGTCTCCTGGAGGACCTTGTTTGCCTTGAGGTGATGCAACAGCACGAGCGGCGTGCCTTTCGGGTTTCCCGCCATGAAGACGCCGGTGCCACGCACCCGCGTGATGTGTTCGCTGCAGGCGATGTCGCTGAGTTCCGTGTCGGTGATTTCGTTCGCGTAAATGCGGCGGAAAATCTCGGTCTTGCCGATTTTCCACGTCGTCATGATGGCGAGCACGCCAATCGCGATGGCGACGGGGAGCCAGCCGCCGTCCCAGAATTTATGCAGGTTGGAGGCGAAGAACGTGACGTCGATCGCGAGGAAGAGCGCGCAGAGGATCGTCGCCTGCCACAACGGCCAGTTCCAGGCGCGGCGCATCACCACAAACAGGGTCAGCGTCGTCACGATCATCGTCGCCGTTACCGCGATGCCATAGGCGGCGGCCAGATTCGACGAGGTGCGAAATTCCGCGACCGTGAGAATGGCACCGATCGCAAGGGCGATGTTTACGAGCGGCAGGTAGATCTGTCCGATATGTTCGCGACTCGTGTGTTGCACCGTCAGGCGAGGGAAGTAGCCGAGCTGAATCGCCTGACGAATGAGGGAGTAGGCGCCGGAGATCAGGGCCTGACTGGCGATGATGGCGGCGACGATCGAGAGGGCGAGGAGCGCCAAACGCAGCGGTCCATCGGGCGCGAGTTCGAGAAACGGATTCTCCACGTGGCCACCGCGCGCGATCACGTTGGCGCCTTGGCCGAAGTAGTTCAGCGTCAGGCCGGGGAGCACGACGCCATACCACGCGACCTTGATCGCGCGGCGGCCAAAGTGTCCCATATCAGCGTAGAGCGCCTCGACGCCGGTGACGGCGAGCACGACGGAGCCCAACAGCAACGCGACCTGTCCCGGATGGGTGAAGAGGAGCTCGAGTCCGCGGAGGGGGTTCAAGGCCTGGAGCACCATCGGAGTTCGCCAGATGTGCCAGATGCCCAGTCCACCAAGGACGGCAAACCACACCAGCATCACCGGGCCGAAGACGCGTCCGATAAACGCGGTCCCCCGGTGTTGGAACGCAAACAGGCCGGCGAGGATCACGCAGGCGATGGGCACCACGTAGCGATCGACCTGCGGCCAGACGATTTTGAAGCCTTCGCTGGCGCTCAAGACCGTGATGGCCGGCGTGATGATCGCCTCGCCGCAAAGCATGGCCGCTCCCACCAGCACGATCGACGTGCCGATTCCCAGAGCCCGAGGCGTGTTCCGTTCGAGTTTGCTCAACGCCAGCAGGGCAAAAATCCCACCCTCGCCGCGGTTGTCCGCGCGCAGCACGAAGATCGTGTATTTGACGCTGACCACCAACACCAGGGACCAGAAGATCAGGGAAAGGACGCCAAGCACGGCTTGGGCGTGTTCGCCCGGCGGGAGGTGGTGCAGACACTCGCGAATGGTGTAGAGCGGGCTCGTGCCGATGTCCCCAAACACCACCCCAAGCGCACCGAGCGCCAGACCTTTGTTCACGAAGCTCTTCGCCCCTGGGTCTTTGGTCTGCATTAAGCCGCAGACTTTTGCCCAAGGAGCATGATTCTCCAAGCAGTTTCCGTTTGGGCGCTCGGCCCAAAATCGCTTGACGGACTTTCGTAAAAATCGTTGCCAGGTCGCAAAAACGATTGCCGCTCAGTAGGTTTCGCCGTTCCGTTCCACCATGCTTCCTGCGTGGAAAACGGCCAAAACCTACGACGACATTCTTTATCAGAAATCTGCCGGCATCGCCAAAATCACCCTGAACCGACCGGAGAAGCGTAACGCGTTCCGGCCGCAAACGGTGAACGAACTCCACGAGGCGCTGCTCGATGCGCGGGAGGATCAGTCGATCGGCGTCGTCCTGCTCACCGGCGCCGGCCCGGCGAAGGACGGCAAATATGCCTTCTGTGCCGGTGGCGACCAGACGGTCCGCGGCCACGGTGGCTACATCGACGCCAAGGGCGTGCCGCGGCTCAACGTCCTCGAAGTGCAGAAACTTATTCGCTCGATGCCCAAGGTCGTGATCGCGCTCGTCGCGGGCTACGCCATCGGTGGCGGCCATGTGCTGCACGTGATGTGCGACCTGACGATTGCGGCGGACAATGGCATCTTTGGCCAGGTCGGTCCGAAGATGGGCAGCTTTGACGGCGGCTTCGGCTCGAGCTACCTCGCGCGGATGGTCGGCCAGAAAAAGGCCCGCGAAATCTGGTTCCTTTGCCGACAGTATTCCGCGCAGGAGGCCTATGAGATGGGCCTCGTCAACAAAGTCGTGCCCGTCGATCAGCTCGAGGCCGAGGGCGTGGCGTGGGCGCGGGAAATCCTTCAGCGCAGCCCGCTCGCCATCCGCTGCCTCAAGGCGGCATTCAACGCCGAACTCGATGGCCAATCCGGCATCCAGGAACTCGCGGGCAACGCCACCATGCTCTACTACATGACCGAAGAGGCGAAGGAGTTCATGACGGCGCAGAAGGAAAAGCGGAAACCCAAGACGGAAAATTTTCCGTGGCTGCCGTGACGGATTCACCATGAAGCGAGCCGCGCGGCTCGCCGCGCTCGCCAGCCTCGGCGGCCTGCTGTGGACCCCCGCCGTTGACGGAAAGGGAAAGCGCGCGCCGCAGACGAAGCCGCCCTACAGCGCGATTGCCGAGATCGACCCGGCCAATCCCAAGGGCGTGCGCTTACGTCGCGCGCGAAAAGCAGGCGAAGCGTGGAACGCCTACTTCGCGGAGGTTTTTCTCTGGCCCTACGATCGCGAGCACTACAACCGCATCTTCACGACGCTCAACCGCGACGGTCGCAAGGTGCAGTTCATCGCCGACACCCTTTTCCTGGCCGACGGTCATCTCCACCTGATCCTTCGTGGCCAAAAAGACACGATGCAATCGCTCGTGCCCGGACTGACGCTTCATACCGGCGACGGGAAAATCCGACTATCGCCCGCTGGTGTGACGTTCGTGGAGGATCCTGCTGGCGGAGAGGAAATCGGCATCGTGAGTTTCGCGTCACCGACGAACCGTGAACTCACCCAATGGCAGAGTGCCTTTGCGTTCTATGGGCAGGCTGGGGGCGTTGCGCAGGTTCGTTCCGAAGCGGAAGCGGCGAAGCACTACGCCATGCTCCGCGATTTTGCCGAGGTGGCTGCCGAAATTTATCAGCAGGAACTCAAAGCGCAGCGTCCACGGTAACCCGGGACGACCGGAATCCAGCCCGCCCCCGGGCTTCAGCGCCGCGAGTCTACAGCATTTTCAACCGAGGTGTAGCCGTGGTCGCTGACCCCGGAAGGACGGTCGTCGAGCGAAGAACGCCAACCCGGGCTCAGCGAGCCCGGCTACAGAAAAACGGAAAATGCTCTAGCCGCTGACCGCGGAGGCATTGCCGTTCGTCTCGCCCTCGGCAGCCCAGACGACGAGCCAGCCGCTTTCCTTGTCGGTGTAAACAATCGGCGTGGCGTTCGGGTCGGTCACTTCAACGAAGTCGGCGCGCGCCACTGCTTCGCCGGAAACCGCCAAGGCGTCGAGTTTGGTTGGAGCAGGTTGGCCGAAGTAGATCGCAAAGGCGATGGCCGCGGCGGCGGCGAGCGGCACGCCGAACCACGTGATGGGAGCCACGCGACGGCGAGCGGCCAGCTGCGGCGCACGCAGTTGCGGACGCAACAGACGCCATTCCTCGTCGGCGTCAGGCACGGTGACGCGCGCGGCGTCCGCTTGATACGCCGCGAGCGCGGCGGTGAGTTCCACCTGCATCTGCCGGCACGCGGCGCAGCCCGCCAGATGCCGTCCGAGTTCGGCGCGCTGAGACGTGGTCAGCGCGTCGTCGCGTTCGGCGGAAAGGAGCGGAGCTGCGTCGCGGCACTTCATGGCGGGAGAATCAAGAATGGGCGGACAGTGGAGTTACCAGCGGCGACGGTCGTCGCGGCGGTCGTAACGATCGTGGCGATCATAGCGATCATGCCGGTCGTAGCCACGGCGGTGACCGTTATGCGCGACCCAGACGCGATCGCGGCGATGGGTCCAGTAGCCCGGGACATAAACGCGCTCGCGATAGCCGCGGACGTGGCGGAATTCCCAGCAGGCGGGCACCCAGACGCGCACGGTGCGGTAGTCCCAATAACCGGCGGGCTCGTAGCGGCCGTAGCCGGGATTGTAGCCGTTGTGGACGACCACCGAGGCGTCGTAGTCGTAGTCCGGGCGATGATCGTTGAGGGCGGAACCGATGATCAGACCACCGATGAGGCCGCCGATGAGGGCGACTTCCTTGTCGCCGGCCTGCGCCTGTTTCGGGACCAGGGCGAGGGCGGCAACGGCAGCAAGCAGGAGGGCAGTGAGTTTGGTTTTCATGGATTACCTTTCGGTTGTCCTTGGGACGGGATGTGCCGCGCCTTTATTCAATAATTTCCGGATACCTCAACTGGCGGTCCGACAGTCATTAGCGGACCACGAGTATGACGGCATAAACTTCCCCCGGCGCGTCGCCCGTGCTCGGGCCGCCGAGGACCGCCGGGATCCCGGGACGGAGGACGAGACCGGTGCTCATAAACGTGCGGCCGGCCGCGGTCCAGCGGATGCGAACGGAGAGTGGGCTGGAGCCGGCTTCGACGAACAATTCGTGACCTTGGCCGATCATGAGGCTCTCGCGCGAACCGGCGTTGATCGTTCCGGTATCACTGCCTTGGTAGGTGTAGGAATTGAAGCGCAGCACGCGTTTCAACGTGACTTCCCAGCTGGCAAGGCGCGGATCGGTCGGTCCCTTCTCCGGACTCGCGGTGAGAAGGACGGCGTGCAGCGACTCGGCGCGCGCGGTCGTGGCGGAGGCGGCCAGGGCCGCGCCGAGCACGAGGGCGGTGAGGAGGAAGCGGAGCGTTTTCATGGTGTTGCCTTGAATTTCTGCGCCAGTTGCCGGCGCGCGTGATAAAGTCGTGACATGACGGTGCCGACCGGCAGTGAGGTGGCGGCGGCAATCTCTTCGTAGGAGAGACCCTGCAATTCGCGCAGCGCGAGGACGGTGCGGTGCTTGGGCGGCAGCGCGTCGAGCGCCCGGTGCAGGCGCTCGTTGCGCTCGCTGGTTTCGGCTTCGTCGCGGGCATTGGTCTCGGTCGTCGGTTCGGCGACGGCGGGCGTGGACGCGTCGTCGTCCACTGCGGTGTTGAACGGCAGGAACCGGTCGAACCAGCGGCGACGTTTACGGAGGAGATCGAGGGATTTGCGCACGGCGATGGGATGCACCCAGGTGGTGAATTTAGCCTCGCCGCGGAATTTCGGCAGTTCCCGCCAGACCGTCAGCCAGACTTCCTGTGAGACGTCGCGCGCGTCGTGTTCATTCCGCAAGATTGAGTGCACGACGCGAAATACCGGCTCATAATGCGTGCGCATCAACCTGCCAAACGCCTCCTCGTCGCCTTGTTGGGCGCGGGCGAGGAGCGCAGCGGATTCGGCAGGTTGAGGATCGGTGAAGGCCACGGACGGGAGGTCTGGACAAGTCGGCGGTCGGAGAGGTTCCTAGCGGACCGCGACGCGCGCGGCGAGCGGAAGGTCAACGTGGATCAAACTGCGGTTGACGGCGCGCTTCCACCACCCGCGGTGGCAAAACGGATAAGCCTCGCCGAGCGCGACGTGGCAGGCGGCGTTTTCGTCGAGCAATGGGTGATGAAACAAAGGGCGCGCCGACTGCCAGTCACGCGGTGCGGCACCGAATTCGCTGGCGAGCAGAGCCACTTCGCCAAGGCGGTCGGCGCCGTCGTCGGTGGCTAAGAGCTGCGCGAGCAATTCGCCCCCTGTGCGCGCCGAGGAGCGCACGACCCGGCCGCGGCGGAATTCCAACTCGATGCCGTCGAGCGTCGTGCCGGCGTGCACGACCGGCCGCGCCACGCGCACGACACCTTCGGCCGAGGAGCGGTCCGGCGCCGTGAAGATTTCCTCGGTTGGCAAATTGACGACGAATGGCACGCCCGCGGCCGACGTGAGTTGCGCAGTGCACCAGTGATGCCGGCGGGGAAGATCGATCGTGAGATCGGTGCCGTCACCTTCGTAGTGAATCGTGTGCGCGCGCTGGGAATTCAGGCGAGCGGCGTGTTGCTCGAGTCCGGCCAGGTGAGCGCGCCAGGCGTCAACGGCGTCGTCCGCCCCATCGACCCGCAGCGCGTCGAACACCACGCGCCAGAGCGCAGTGAGGCGTTCTTCGCCCGGCAAATCCGCGAAGGTCAGCGCGGCCCACGTCGGCGACGGCGCGGGGGCGAGCGTCCATTGCGTGGCGCCGTGGACAAGTTGTTGCACGAGCGGTCCGAGCTGACGCCAGTTGATTTCGTTAAAAATCGTGAGCCGCTCCGCCGGCAATCCGGCGAGGACTCGTGGCTGGCTCCCGGTGAGAAACATCAGCGCACCTCCGGCCTCGACGTGTTGCTGCAGTCGGCGGACGTTGCCGCGCACGAGTTGCTGGAATGCGATCCGGTCGTCGCGTTCCAGCATGGCGCGCAGCGCAGCGCCGTCGCTCCAGATCACCTCGACAGACGAGCCGAGATCGTCCGCGGCGTGGCGCACGGCTTCGACGATTACCTCGGCGCTACGGGCGACGCCTTGTTGCTCGTAGGGCTCCGAGATGAGCAGCGGCTGACGCGGCTGCAGGTTGACGCCGACGCGCACGAGCACGTCCGCCATCTGCCGCAAACGCGCGGGGAAATCCGGAATCACGTCGCGGAAGTGGGTGTCCCGGGCGCCGACATCACTTGCCGCCAAAATCCGGGTTCAACTTGAACTCCTGGATCAGCGCGCGTTCGGTGCCCCGGGTGACCGCTTGATTGGTGCCACGGCTGCTCCCGAGGGAGCCGGTGTCCTTGCCAGCGCCGCCGATGACATAAATGCGGTCGGCAGTGCTGATCGCCGCGGTGCCGCGCGCGTCGGTGTAGCCGGGCTTGATGCGCGTGGTCTTGCGCGTGGGCAACTCGTAGGCGAGGACGCGGTCGGTGTTCTCGAAATCGCCGAAGAGAAACAGCCAGCGGCCGAGCGTGGCGGCGGAGTGCGCGCTGATGGTTTCGCTGAGCGCGGGCAGACGCTTCCACCCCTGTTCCTGCGGCACATACATCTCGACTTCGTCATGCGTGATGCGGCTCGCGTAGCCGCCGGGCACGACGATGAAGGAGCCGACGATTACGGCCGCAGTAGCGCGCGGCGTCGGCATCGGCAGGCCTTGGCGCCATTCGCGCGTCGTGAGATCGAAGATTTCCACTTCGTTCGTCTGGGCCATGGAGCGGCCGTCCTTCGCCTTGTCGCCGCCGATGAGCCAGACTTCGCTTCCCAGTTTGACGGTCGCGGCCTTCGCGCGCGGACGCGGCATTTCGCCGGCGAAGGTGACCGCGCCGGTTTCCGGGTCGTAGACTTCGATCTTTCGCTCATGGGCGCGGCCGGGAAGCAGGTAACCCTCGCCGCCGAAGATGTAGAATTTCCCCTCGTGTTCCGCGGCGCTGTGGAAGCGACGGGCGAGAAAATCGCCGCGCAACTCCTCGGATTTTCCCGTGCGCAGATCGAAGCGCTCGGCCTTGTAGATCGGCGCGCCGCCGCCGCTGCCGCCGAAGATGTAGAGGTAGTCGCCGGAATGCACGACCGCGGCGCCGAGGCGCGCGTTGAGCATGGGATGGTCGGCGACTTTGATGAGGGGCGACTCCGGTGATTTTTGTGCAAAAGCTGATGCGCCGGCCCAGAGCGCAATCAGCGAAATAAAGAGACGGGTGAATTTCACGCGTTGCATCACCGACGTATGCCGCACCACGCCGGGCGCGCCGAGAAAAATTCGTCCGCGCCTCGCGGACTCAGATGGCACAGGCCGCGGCAATGCGCCGGGCCGCGGATTCCGGCGTGAGCGCCGCCGTGTCGAGGACAAGGTCGGTGCGAGGAATCTTCGGAACATCGAACGCGCCCGCACGCGCGAGGCGCGCGTAGAGCTCCGCATCGACGAGTTTGCCAAACTGCCGGCGTTGCTCCGAGCCGAGGCGCGCGAGGATTTGCGCTTCGCTCGCGACGAGTTGGACGGAAAACACGCGACAACCGACCGCGGGCAGCGCCGTGAACACCCAGTCGATGAAGTCCTGCGGGACGGAGTTCTCGGGATTGAAAGTGAAAATCAGACCTGCGAGGCCGCGCCGTGGCGCGGCGCTCAGGTGCGCGCGCCAGGCGGCGTCGCGCTCCGCGACGAATTCCGGCGTGCCGAACGCGTGGCGTTTCAGCACGTCGTCCACCACGAGATGATTGTGGTAGAGTTCGAACCCGGTGAGGGCGGCGAGTTCGCGTCCGACCGTGTATTTGCCGGTGGCGGGTGCGCCGTGGAGGAACACGAGGTGCATGGATCCAGATGGCCGCAACTGGTCGAAAAAGTCACAACGGAAAACGCCGCCTCGCCAGGAGACGGCGTCGAGAATTCTGATGAAATCGTGATCCGCCTTCGCCAAGGCTTCGGCGGATGACGGCGCTAGGGCGCCGTCACTTCGCGAGGCTCTGGCGGAGATCGTCGAGCTGGTTGGCCGAACCGAGCAGCACGTTGCGCGAGGCGATGAACTTGGCGTATTCCTCGATGAACACCTTGCCGGGCGGACGGAAGTCGAACTCCTTCGGATTGTCGCGGAAGAACTCGCGGTGCACGCGCGTCCAGACCAGGCGGCCGTCGGTGTCGATGTTGATCTTGGTCACGCCGAGCTTCGCGGCGGGGAGGTATTCGTTCACATCGACGCCCATCGAGCCGGCGATCTGGCCGCCGGCGGCGTTGATGCGCGCGACTTCATCCTGCGGCACGGAGGAGGAACCATGCATGACGAGCGGGAAGCCCGGCAGGCGCGCCTTGATTTGCTCGAGCACATT
>PNJQ01000060.1 GCA_013821985.1 Opitutus sp. | reverse complement strand
GTTGAGCGCAGCGGTGGCATTGGAGATTTCGAGCGTGCGCGTCGTCACGCCGTTGTAGGTGGCGTTGTTGGCGAGATTCGCCCACGTCGTGCCGCCGTCGGTCGAGATTTGCCATTGCACGGTGCCGTTCGAGCCGCCCGCGGTGAACGCGACGCCGTGGCCGGTGGTGACGACTTGATTCGGCAACGTGCCGGAGATGACCGGCGCAGTGCCGCCACCCGCGGCGGTGAAGGTGACGTTGAGCGTGACGTTGCCGGCCTCGGCGTCCCAGCCATCGACCGCGAGAAAATACGTGGTGCCGCTGGTGGCGTTGAACGTGACAGAACTCGTGCGGGCGACGCCGGACTGCACGTCGTCGTTGGACGCGAGTTGCGTGAGCGAATCGACGGCGGCGCCGGTGTAGGCGGCGAGGACGGTGTCGAAATTGCTGCCCGCGGTCGTGACGGTGGTGCTGCCGTTGCCCGGCGCGGTCCAGCGCCACCAGACGGACGCGCCGCCGAAGTTGCCGGTGACGTGATTCGGCTCGCCGATTTGTTTCGTGGCGCCGGTGTTCGCGCCGGTCGCCTGCGTGCCGCTGAGCGCCGCGGCGCTCGCGAAATCATTGTTCGCCGGACGCGTGACGGAGCCGGCGGCGCCGTAGAGGAATTGTCCGCCGGCGATGTCGTCGGCGGTGAGCGCAGGCTCGGCGGCGTTGTTGTTCATCACGGCCGCGACGCCTTGGCCGGCGTCGCTCGGGTGCAGCAGGCCGATGACGTGGCCGAGCTCGTGCATGGCGGTGCGGCGGAGATCGAGCGGGTTTTGCTGGCGCGGGGCGCGGTAGGAATCCCAGTTGTTCGCGGTGTTAAAGAAAATGTCGGCCTGCACGCGGCGATACGTGCCGTCGGCGCGCGGAGAGCCGGCGCGGCGGCCCATCGTGACGGCGAGCACGCCGGGATTGTAGGCCTGACCATAGACGGTGGCGGAGAAAACGATTTCGTTGACGCCGTCCTCTTCCTGCTGGTTTCCCCCGGGCGGCTGGATGTTGCCGAGGAGATGGATGCGGCCGAGCACGGCGTTCCATGCGTCCATCGCGGCGAGGACGGCGGTGCTGGGATTGCTGCCGTCACTGAGCGTCGGCGTCGTGCCAAGTCGGATCGCCAGCGTGGTTGAGCCGGGGTTGAGCGTGATCGCGCCGCCTTCCGGACCGCGATCGAGCACGTAGGCGCGGACCGCGACGACCGCGGCGAACGAGAAGGCGCAAGCGAACGCGCCCCGGCGCAGGGAATTATTTTTCACGGCGCGCAGCGGGTTGGCGGAGGGCACGGATCGAGGCGGCGAATTGCGCGGGAGCAAGCGCGGTGGCGCCGGTGCGCGCGCGGCGTTGCAGAGTCGCGGCGGAGCCATCGCTCAGCGGCAGGGAAATTTCTGCGACGTCCTCGAGCGGCACGCCGTTGCTGCGCGTCACGAACTCACGGCCCGCCGCATCCCGGGCGATCCGGTAGCGACCGTGACCCAGCGCGTAGAGCGGGTGAAGGTAGCGGCCATTGCCCACGACGAAGAGCACGTCCTCATCTCCGACGGCGAAGCGCGGCGCGCCCTCTACCCACATCTCGTCGTCGCCGATGCGCCCACCGAGCATCACGAGCACGGGCCGGGCGGGAGGATTGCCCGCGATGATTTCGAGAATCTCGAGCTCGATGCGCGTGAAGATGGCCGGGCGACCCTCGCGCGTGACACGTTCGGCAGTCACGGCGGTCACGCGTGCGCGCACGACGTAGTCGGATTCGTTGACGAGTTGCGAAAAGTCCGGGGGGACGACGGTCGTGGCCCACAGAGGGGCGACGACCCCCAACACGCCGCAAAGCGCGGCGAACCAGCGGAGAAAAATCATGACGACGGCGGGGTTTTGCGCGAAATGCCGCGCACCCGGAAATTCGTCCGGCGCCGACCACGCGCAAGCGACGTGCGACGATCTTGGGGCCGCGAGCGGCGAACGGACGGTCGCCGCTGTCAGGTTACTGGGCAGCCGCGAGCTTCAGCTCCGCGTAAACCGGCCGGTGGTCGCTCGCTTCGCGCACGCCGGGGCCGTCGTGGATCTTCGCCATGCCCTGGTGCTGCACAAATGGTTTCAACGCCGGCGAGACCATCAGGTAATCGATGCGGCTGTAGGAATCCTCGCGCCGATACGCGTGCGTCCACGTTTCGCCGCGTGAGTCGTGGGCGCGGAGAATCTCGCCGATGACGGTGTCGCCGCGCTTGACGAGCGAGCGCACGGGCTTGCTCGTGCGGTTGTCGTTCCAGTCACCGCAGACGATGAACATGGCCTTTGTCGGATCCGGAAACCGGGTGAGCACCAAGTCCCGCAAGGCCTCGGCTTCGGCGGCGCGCTGGGCGACGCCTTGGGGATCGTCTTGACGCTCGGTGCGACGACTTTTGAGGTGCGCGACAAAAATCGTGAGGTCGCCCTCGGTCGTGGCGACCGTCACTTCGAGCACGCCGCGTTTCACGACATCGGTCTCACCGAGGTATTTCGCCGGGACCTTGTCGTGTCGGCGGACCTCTTTGAACGGTAATTTCGACAGCACCGCGACGTGCCGGGCGGGATCGGCGGCGTTGAGCACGATCGCGTGCGGGTAATCCACGCCGTCGGCCTTGAGGTCGCGTTGGAGTTCCTCGAGGAACGGCGGCGTGCCCATCTCCTGGAGCGCGAGCACGTCGGGCGCGATGTCCTTGATCGCGAGACGCAGCGCCTTCTTTTCGCTTTCCGGTTTCGGGTAGGCCTGGCGAAAGACGTCGTCCACCATGCGATCGGTCACCAGGTAGTTCTCGACGTTGTAGGTCGCGACCGTGAGCGCCCGCGCCGCGACGGCGAGGCAGAGCAATCCGAGTCCAAGGGTGGCGAGGCGAGCAACACGGCAGAGGTGAATCATCACGCACCACAGAAGGCCGAAGCGCGCCGGTTGGCGAATCTGAATCGCACCCGTCAGTGTTGCGTGGGGCGGTCCAGCTCCAGCCAGAACGTGCTGCCCGCGCCCGGCTCCGATTCGACGCCGACCGCGCCGCCCATGCGCTCCACCGCGCGGCGCACGACCGCGAGTCCGATCCCCGTGCCCCCACCGCGGCCCGGTTCGAGTTGGTAGAACATGTCAAAAATCCGCTCCCGATTCGCCGGATCAAGGCCCACGCCATTGTCGCGAAAATGGACGCGCACGCGATCGGGTGCGCGCGCCTCGGTCCAGACCCGCACGTGCGGCGCGACACCGGGCGCGACGAACTTTGCTGCGTTGCCGAGGAGATTCGAAACGCATTGCGTCAGCGCGGCGGCATTGGCGCAGACGGGCAGCAAGGGCGATTGCAGGTCGATCTGCAGCTGCGCCGGCCCGAATTGCGGGTAGGACTCGATCAGGTCGGCGAGGAAGGTGCCCAACTCCACGCGCTGCAAAGGCATTTCCTCCCGCGAGAGGCGACTGTAGATGAGCACGTCCTTGATCAATTGATCCATGCGATCCGACGCCTTCACGATGCGCTTGAGATACTCGCGTCCCTCCGGGCCGAGGTGGACACCGAAGTCAGCGTCGAGAATGGACGCGAAAGTTTGCATCGCCCGCAGCGGAGCGCGGAGGTCGTGCGAAATGCTGTAGGAAAACGATTCGAGTTCCGCGACCGTCTCCCGCAGGCGCGCCGTGCGATCCGCCACGCTCGCTTCCAACGTTTCGAGCGCGGCCCGCTCCGAGCGCACGAGTTCGACGAGAGGCCAGACGCGCGCCACGACGTCCTCGAGCACGTGGCGTTCTTCCGTGGTCCACGTCCGCGGCTCCTGCTGCGCCACGACGAGCAGGATGGTCCGCGGGCCTTCGCTCCGGAACGGCTGGACGGCGTAGGCACGGACATTGATCTGCGCGTAATCCGACATGCGGTCGCGCGTCAGCGGATCGGTCGTCACGTCGTGCACGGCAAAGTCGCCCCGGGTGACGCAGTGCCACCACTCCGGTCCGCCGAAGTCGCGCCGCTCAAGTTCTCCCGCGATGCTGCCAAGTCCACGCTCCGCCCAATCCGGTCCGATCACGACCCGGTCGTTGTCCCCGGTGTGCTCGGCAAAATACGAGCGATCCACCGCCAAGTATGTTCCCAGCGCCGTCAGCGCGACCCGTTGAATCTCCTCGGGATCGCGCACGCTCGCGAGGCGATGCGAAAGCTCGACGAGAAACGCGGCGCGCCGCTCCCTCTGCTTGAGCTGGGTGATGTCACTGAACAGCACCGCGACCGACTGCGGATGAGGCGCCCCGAAGCGGAACGCATACACGTTATACCAGCGGTGCAGCCCCTTCGCCTCGTTTTGAAATCGGATCGACTGGCCGGTCTTCGCCACCTTGCCATAAATGTCGAACCAGTGTTGCTCGTGTTCCGGCACCATCTCGCGCATTCGGCGACCAACGGCGTCGGCGAGGCCGGTCTGCTGCACGAACGCGGGATTCACCTCCCGAAAAATATAATCCTGCGCTCCGCCGTGCGCATCGAAAACGATGTCGATCACGCAAAACCCTTCGTCAATGGAGTCGAACAGCGCGCGATAGCGATCGGGCCGCCCGGTCTGCGTCGAGTGCGGATCGGGGCCGGGTTCAGGGGACAATTTCATGGACCGCCGGTGATCCTGCCGGGCCGAGGGAAGGCCGCAACGCCGCGGCGACGCACCGAGGTGGGAGAACAACCGGCCCGGCGTCCCCGGAATTTCCCTGAGTCACGGCGCGGCGCGTCCGGCCGACGCAATTACGCTCAGCGCCGCGACCGCAACGCCCGCTCGCGCTCGATAATCGTCGGGTGCGAATAGTAAACTGCGCTGTAGAGCGGATGCGGCGTGAGATTCGTCAGGTTTTTCTGCGCGAGTTTGTGCAACGCACCGATCATCGGCGTGCAGTCGGCCAGGGCATTCTTCGCGAACGCGTCGGCCTCATACTCGTGCTTGCGCGAAATCCAGTTGCCGATCGGCGAGAACCAGAACGTCACCAATCCGCCGAGCAGCGCGAAGAGCAGGAACGTCGGCGCGAGCGCGCCCGCCGGCAGGCCAAACGCGGGGTTGAACCACGGCGCCTGTGCGAGCCACGCGACGACCGCGAACGCACCGAACTGCAGCAGCGCTCCCGTGACGAGGCGCTGCGGAATGTGGCCGCGCTTATAGTGGCCAATTTCGTGCGCGAGCACGGCCTCGAGTTCCGCCTGCGAGAGCTGCGCCATCAGCGTGTCGAAAAGCACGATGCGGCGAAAGCGTCCGAAGCCCGTGAAAAAGGCGTTCGAGTGCGCGGAACGCTTCGAGCCGTCCATCACCTCGATCGTCTGCGCCTTGAAGCCCGCGCGGTCCGCCAGTTCCATCAGCCGGTCGCGTTGTTCGCCGTCGCCGAGCGGCGTGAGTTTGTTGAAAAGCGGCAGGATCAACTTGGGGTAGAGCACGAGCATCAGCAGTTGAAAGCCGAACAGCAGCGCGAAGCCCCAGACCCACCAGAGCGGCCCGACCCACGACACGAGCGCGAGCAACGCCCACGCGAGCGGGAAGCCGATCGCGATCATCAGCACCGCCCCTTTCACGTGGTCCATCACCCAAAGCCCGAGCGTGCTTTTGTTGAAGCCGAAGCGTTCCTCGAGACGGAATTGCGCCCACCACTCGAGCGGCAGGCCCGGCAAACTCAGCAACACACCCGTCGCGATCAAAAACAGCGCTCCGCTCCACGCGGCGTTGGGTGCGAGCCCGTTGAACTGCGTCCACAACCAAGGCAGCGCGCCGCTGAACACCACCGCGACCAGCACGAGCGCGTCGAACACGAGTTCGAACGACGCGAAGCGGCTCTTCGCGAGCGTGTAATCGGACGCCTTGGCGAACGTCGCCTCGTCCATGATGCCGCTGAAGGCCCCCGGCAACACGCCCGCGTGCAGGGCGGTTTCGGAGCGGTTGAGGGCCTCGAGGGCGAGTTGGGCGACGAGACGCGCGGCGATCAGGGCGAGAACCACTTGGGGCAACCAAGGCATGCGCGCCACTCCAGCGTTTTTCGCGGGCGCGCCAATCTAAATCCTTGAGAGGCAGCGGGCGGAAAGTGTGTTGAAATCGCTCCGACCGGACACACAGTGAGTTCGTGGACACGGAAAAAAACACCAAGCTCACCTTCGAAACCGCGCTTCAGCGGCTCGAGGCCATCGTCGATTCGATGGAACAGGGCGAGGTGCCTCTGGCCGAGTTGCTGAGCAAATACGAGGAAGGCACGAAGTTGCTCAAGGTCTGCGAGACGCGCCTGAAAGACGCCGAGCTCAAGATCGAAAAACTCAAGAAGCAGAAGGACGGCTCCGCCGACTTCGAAAGCTTCGAACCGGCCAAGAGCGATTAATCCGCCGCCACGCACCCTGATGAGCGCCACCCGAATTCTCGACCGCGTGAGCGGTCCCGCCGACGTCAAATTGCTCTCCCCCACCGAGCTGACGCAACTCGCGCAGGAAATCCGCGACGATGTCATCGCCGTGACCGCCAAAAACGGCGGCCACGTCGGTCCGAATCTCGGCGTCGTCGAACTTTCGATCGCGTTGCACCGCGTCTTCAACACGCCGGAAGACCAGTTCGTCTTCGACGTCGCGCACCAGGGCTACGTCCACAAGCTGCTCACCGGACGCGGCGGCGATTTTTTCAAGAAGCTGCGCAAAAGCGACGGCGCGTCCGGCTTTCTTTACCGCCGCGAGAGTCCGCACGATGCGTTCGGCGCGGGCCACGCGGGCACGGCGCTCTCGGCCGCGCTCGGCATGGCCACGGCCCGCGATTTACGCGGCAGCCACGAACATGTCGTCGCGCTCTGCGGCGACGCGGCGTTCACCTGCGGAGTGACGATGGAGGCGCTCAACAATGTCGTCACCTCGACGAAGCGGCTGATCGTCATCCTCAACGACAACGAGTGGTCGATCGCGAAGAACGTCGGAGCCATCGCGAAGTATCTCAACAAGCTCAGCACGAGCCCGACCTACAACAAGCTCCACCACGACGTGGAA
The DNA here is from genome assembly GCA_013821985.1 of Opitutus sp. Classification (GTDB taxonomy): domain Bacteria; phylum Verrucomicrobiota; class Verrucomicrobiia; order Opitutales; family Opitutaceae; genus Didemnitutus. Next base: position 17,112 of record PNJQ01000060.1, on the reverse strand, counting down.
AAGTTTTTCCTCGGCCTGCCGCACGGGCACGAGATGAACGCGCTCTATTTGAAATGGAAGCGCGAGACGAAGGACTTCTTCATGGATTCCTCGCTCTTCGAGAAATTCGGCCTGCGTTACGTCGGCCCCGTCGATGGCCACAACCTGGACGAGTTGGTGAAGAATCTGGAGTTCGCCAAACACTGCGACGTGCCCGTGATCGTCCATGTGCTGACGAAAAAGGGCAAAGGCCTCGAGGCCGCCATCGCGCACCCGGAAAAATTTCACGGCGCCAGCCCGTTCGATCCGGCGACCGGCGAAAACGCCAGAACGCCGACCGGCACGCCCCCGAATTATCAGGACGTGTTCGGTTCCGCGCTCACGCAGTTCGCGAAACAAAATCCCAAGGTGCTCGGCATCACCGGCGCCATGCCCAGCGGCACGGGCCTGACGCAGTTGAGCAAGGAAGTGCCCGGCCAATTTTTCGACGTCGGCATCGCCGAGGAGCACGCGGTGTTGTTCGCCGCGGGTCTCGCCACGAAGGGCTTTCGCCCGGTGTGTGCGATCTACTCGACGTTCCTGCAACGCGCCTACGACATGGTGATCCATGACGTCTGTCTGCAGAATTTGCCCGTGACCTTCTGCATGGACCGCGCCGGCCTCTCGCCGAATGACGGCCCGACGCACCATGGCTTGTTCGACATTTCTTATCTGCGCTGTGTGCCGAACGCCGTCGTGATGCAGCCGAAGGACGAAGACGAGCTGACCGACATGTTGCATACCTCGCTGCAGCTCCCCTCGCCCGCTTTCATCCGCTACCCGCGCGGCGCCGGCACCGGAGCGAAGATCAAAGCTCAACCCGCGCTGATGCCGATCGGCCACGCGGAAGTTTTGCGCCAAGGCTCGAACGTCATGATTTGGGCGCTTGGCCCGATGGTGCAGGAAGCGCTCAAGGTCGCCGATCGCATCGCCGCCGAGGAAGGGCTGTCCGTCGGCGTCGTGAACGCGCGCTTCGTCAAACCGCTCGACCGCACGCTGCTCCTCAGTCAAGCCGCATGCATTCCGCTGCTCGTGACGATGGAGGATCACGTCGTCACCGGCGGCTTCGGCAGCGCGGTCTTGGAAGCGTTGCAGGACGGCGACTGTCAGACGCCCGTCGAACGCATCGGTTGGCCGGATAAATTTGTGGAGCACGGCAGCAGTGTGGAAATCCTCCGCGCCAGCTACGGCCTCTCGACGGACGACATCGTCCGCCGGATCAAGGAGCGCTACAAGCGCCTCGGCGCCGCCGCGGTCGAAGCGGAGGTTTGAAATTTCGAGTTGGGCCGGCCTTGTGGCCCCGGGCCGGGAACGTCATCTCTTTCGCGGCCCGCCGACAAGCGATGGCCCGACAGAGCGTTCTCCGTTCTTCTGTAGCCCAGCTCGCTGAGCCGGGTCGGCGCGTCGGCGCTCGCGATGGTCCTCACCGGGGTCGGCGATCCCGGCTACAGGATTATTGAAGGTGGGAGGGGCTTTACGCCCCGACTTTCCACCCGCGCTCCACATCCAACGTCGGGGCATGAAGCCCCTCCCACCTCTGAGTCTGTGATCTGTGCTCCCATAAACAGCGAAGCCGCGCGGGTCAGGCGCGGCTTCGAAGTTGGTTTGCTTGGTCTCGGTCAGAAAAGCGGCTCAGTTTTTGCCGCCGCACTTTTCGCACTGCTTGCCCTGTTTGGCGGCATCGATGCAGCAGACGTGGTCGCACGTTTTGCCTTGGCTCGATGCCTTTTCACAGCAGCGCGCCTTCTTGCTTTCCGCCGCGTCCGCCATGGCGAACGCGAAGGCCAGCCCGAGGGCGAGCAATGCACACAGTCTGACGAGTTTCATTTTCGTATCTGGGGTTGGGTGTGTGCGAGTTTTCTGGACGGAGCGTGAGTGATCGCCCTCCTTTGCCGAGGCTTCGGAGGGCAATTTTCTTTCCGCTCCGGAAAGAAAATTGGTGCGGGTAGGGGGAGTCGAACCCCCCTCTCAGCTTTGGGAAAGCCGCATAATAGCCGATATACTATACCCGCGCGCAAAGAACGGCGGGAAACTTGCACGGGCGGTCCGCTCCGGGCAAGTCACGAATAGTCGCGCCGGCCCTCCAGCGCGCTCTTGAGGGTGACCGCGTCGGCGTAAAGCACGCCTCCCCCACTCGGCAGCCCGAAGCCGATGCGCGACACCTTCACGGCGCCGCCGGTCGGAAGTCGCTCGGTCAGATAATGGCAAGTGGCCTCGCCCTCGACGTCGTTCGACAGCGCGAGGATCAGCTCGGTGACTTCGCCGGACTGAATGCGCGCGAGCAGCGCGCCGAGATTGAGGTCCTCGGGCCCGACTCCGCGGATGGGCGAAAGCTTGCCGTGCAACACGTGGTAGCGTCCGCGATACGCGCCGGAGCGTTCGATCGCGGCAAGGTCAGGCACGTTTTCCACGACGCACAACTGGCCGGTCGCGCGACGCTCATCGGCGCAGATCGGGCAGAGCTCCTCTTCCGCGAGGTTGCCGCATTTCGCGCAACGCCGCACGGATTGCGCGGCGGCTTGAAGCGCGCTGACAAGTTCCGGCAATTTGTGCGGCTGCTCGACGAGCAAGTGCAGTGCGATGCGCTCCGCCGAACGAAAGCCCACGCCGGGAAGCTGCTTCAGCTTCTTCTGCAGGTGCTCGAGGGCGGGAGTCATGGAATTGAGGAATGGAGATTGCGGAGTGCGGATTGAGTCCGCGCGGAGCGGAAATTCATTCCGCAATCCGCATTCCGCAACTCGCAATCAGAACATTCCCGGCATCTGGAACGCCGAGGAGATGCGCTGCATTTCGGTATCGTTAAGTTCCTTCGCCTTCGTCGCGGCTTCCTGGATGGCGCTGAGCAACGTCTCCTCGACGAGCTTGGCGTCTTCCTTGAGGAATTCGGGGTCGAGTTTCACCGCGAGAAATTTTCCGGCGCCGCTGATCTTCACCTGCACGGCACCGCCGCCGGTGGAGATGTCGAGCTCGCGCGTCTCGAGGGATTTTTGCATCTCCTCGATCTGCTTCTGCATTTTCTGGGCTTGTTTGAGCAGTTTGCCTACGCCGGCCATGGGATGGGGAGGGTTGAAATTGTGGAGCGGGAATTGCGGCGCGCGCGCCGGAGCGAGGCAAGGCTAGAGTTCGCGCAAGAGCTCCGCATACCCCGCGCGGAAGTCCAGGAATCGCGGCGTCCAGCCGAGCAGGCGGCGGATTTTTTCGCTCCGAATGATACGGTCCGGTGTCGGCACCCCGCCCTTGCGCGCGCTGCCGGGCGCGGCGCCCTCGAAGCTCGGCGCCGGCAGATTCAACTCGCGCGCCAGCCAGCCAAGCAACTCCGCCTTTGTGGCCGGTGCATCGTCGCTGACGTTGAAGATCTCGTTGCGCACCGCGGGCGGCGCGGCAACGCAGGCGAGCAGCGCGCTCACGATGTCGTCGCGATGCGCGAGATTCATGCGGAACTTCGGATCGCCCGCGAACTGCGTCGTGCCGGCGCGGAGCGCATTGAGCAGGTGGTGCCGCCCCGGTCCGTAAATGCCTGCGAGGCGCAGAACGAACCAGCGCGCGACCACACTCGACGGCGCGGCGCGCAACAAATTCTCGGCTTCGACGAGCACGGCGCCAGTGGGACTCGCGCCGACGGTCGAGGCGGATTCCTCGACGATCGCTCCCCCGCCCTGCGGATAGACGCCCGTGCTGCTCGTATAGAAGAACGTTCCGACCGGACGCGTTCCCCGCGCCGCCCACGCGAGGATCGAGCGCATGCCCTCGACGTAAGAGCGGCGGTAGCCTTCGACCGAGGAGTCGGACGCGCTGACGGTGTTCGCCACGAGATCGGCACCCGCTTCGATTCTGTTATGCCAGTCGCTCGCGCCCAGTTCTCCTAAAACGACCTCGACGCCGCGTTGCGCCAGCGCCGCGGCTTTCTCGCGATTGCGCGTCAACGCCGTCACGCGCGCACCTTGGGCCAGAGCGGCGTCCGCCAACGCTCCGCCGACGTAACCGCAGCCGAAGATGACGAAATGCTTTTGGGCGAGGAGGGACATGCACGGAGTAACACGTGCCGTGCGCGGCGTCACAAGAACAAGTCCGCCGGATCAACCGCACGGCGTCGGCGAGAAGACCGCTTGTGACGCGGCGGATTGTGGCTTGATACTCAGCTCATGCCGACCGTGCTGACGCTGCTCGCCGAGGGATTCGAGGAAATCGAAACGTTTGCGCCCGTGGATTTGCTCCGCCGCGCCGGCGTCGAGGTGACGGTCGCCTCTCTCGCGGATAACCGGCATGCGACCGGGCGAAGCGGAATCGTGGCCCACGCCGACGTGGCGCTCAGTGCCGTGGGCGAACAATTGTTCGACTTGCTCTTCATTCCCGGCGGTCCCGGCGTGAAGCACCTGCGCGCAGATTCGCGGGTCCGCGGCTTGGTGGAGCGGCACGCCGCGGCCGACCGCTGGCTCGCCGCAATTTGCGCCGCACCTACTGTCCTGCACGATGCGGGATTGCTGAACAGGCGGCGATATACTGCGCATTTCTCGGTGGCAGACGAACTTCCGGCGATTGAGGTCCACGAACGAATTGTCACCGATAGCAGGATCACGACCTCGCGCGGTGCCGGCACCGCGGTGGAATTCGGCCTGCATTTGGTGGCGTTGTTGGTGTCGACGGAGAAATCGGCCGAGGTAAGCAAAGCCATTTGTTTCTAGGGCTTTGCGCGAAAAGCGCATTGCCAGTCCGGTCCGATTCGCGTTGGCTCCACCCGGGCCGAATCGGCCCGCGTTTGCCCCAACGACTGCCCGCCCTCGAGCAATTGTGCGCCCCAGAAACGGAAGCGATGGGGCGAAGCTTGCGTAGTGGTTTCACCCTATGTGCGGAATTGCCGGAGTAATCTCCGCGTCGGTTGACGCGGTCGGCCGCGAGAACGCGGTGGCCCGGATGATCCGTCGCCAACGGCACCGCGGTCCGGACGACGATGGCCTGGCGTCGGTCGGGCACGCGACGCTCGGCATGGGGCGGCTCGCGATCATCGATCCAGCGCGCGGCCACCAACCGATGCGCACGGAACGGTTCACGCTGGTTTTTAATGGGGCGATCTACAACTACCGCGAACTGAAGGCGGAACTCGCCGCAGGTGGGTGGCATTTTCAGACCGATTGCGACACCGAGGTGTTGCTCGCCGCTTACGCCCGGCACGGCGCCGCGTGCCTGCCGCGTTTGCGCGGGATGTTCGCCTTGGCCGTATGGGACGCGCAGGAACAAACGCTCTTCGCCGCGCGCGATGCGCACGGTATCAAGCCGCTCTACTACGCGCGGCTGCCGCAGGGAGGTATCATCCTCGCTTCGGAACTCAACGGCTTGCTCGCAAGCGGACTCGTCGAGGCGGACTTCGACCCCGCCGCCGTCGGCGAATACCTCGCGCGCTTCAGCGTGCCGGCTCCGCGCACGCTCTACACCGGTCTGCTCAATCTTCCGCCCGGACACACGCTGAGGGTCGATTCGCGCGGCCGGCTCGCGACGCGCGCGTGGTGGCATTTGCCGCCGCCGCATTCACCCACCCAGCGGGCGGGCAGCTATCCGGATTTCGTCCGCGGCCTGCGCGCGCAACTCGAGGACACGATTCGCGCGCACCGCGTCGCGGACGTGCCGGTCGGGGCATTTCTCTCCGGCGGCATGGATTCGTCGGGCGTGGTCGGACTGATGATGCACAGCGGCGCGACGAAGCTGAAGACGTTCTCCGTCATCTTCGACGAACCCGAGTTTTCCGAACAAAGTGCCGCGCAGTTCGCGGCGCGCGCCTTCGGCTCGGAGCATCACGAATTCCGGCTCACCGGCCGCCGCGTCGCCGACGATCTGCCGCGCATCATCGCGTCATTCGACCAGCCGACCGGGGACGGCATCAACACGTTCTATGCGAGCCAGGCTGCACACGAAGGCGGCGTGAAGGTCGCACTGTCCGGACTTGGAGGCGACGAACTGTTCGGCGGCTACCCATCATTCCAGCAATTGCCGCAGCTTGCGAGTTTCCTGCCGTGGTGGCGGCGCCTGCCGGAGAAAATCCGCGCGCGAATTGTCGCGGCGTTGCGCGCGCGTCCGGGTGCGCGTGCGCGCAAGCTGGCGGATTTTCTGTGGGCCGCGCGCGATCTCCACGAACTCGCGTCGCTGCAACGCCGGGTGCTACCGGAGACAACGCGTCTCGCCCTCCTCTCTCCCGACGCGCGGGCGCTCGCGATGCGGCTCGGGCCGCATTATCCGCTGCTCGACGATTTCGTCGCGGACCTGCTCGGGGCGGACGAATTCCAGATCATCAGCGCGTGGGAACTGCGCACCTACATGGCGGACGTGCTGCTGCGGGACAGCGATGTGTTCAGCATGGCCCACTCGCTGGAACTGCGGGTGCCGTTTGTTGACCGCGTGCTGCTCGAATGGCTCTGGCCGCAATCCGCCTTCTACAAGTCCGGCAGCCGCCAGCCGAAACGCGCCCTTGCCGACGCGCTGGCCGACATCCTGCCACCGGAGATCCGTCGTCGGCCGAAACGCGGCTTCGCGCTGCCTTTCGCCCACTGGATGCGCGCCGAACTTCGGCCGTTTCTCGACGACGTGTTTTCGGCCGCGTCGCTGGCGCGCTGTCCCTACCTCGACGGGCCGGCGGTGCGGCGCTTGTGGGCGGATTTTCTTTCCCGCGGCGACCCGCGCGCGTGGTCGCGTATCTGGACCGTCGCCATGCTGGTCGCACTCGCCAACCGGCCGGTGCGTAGCACCGGATGAAAACCCTTTTGCTCAGTCCCGAACTTTTCCTCGGCGAGGGCGGCATCGCGCGCATCATGCGCCTCTACCTGAAGGCGCTCTGCGAACTCGCCGCGCCTGGCGACGAAGTCGCGAGCATCGTGTTGAACGATGCCGCGGAGCCCGATCTGCGTCTCAACCGTTACTCGACGGCTGCGCTCCGCGCCAGCATCGGGTGTGCACGGCGCAAAGGCCGCTTCGCCCGCGCCACACTCGCGGCGACGACACCGCGCTCGCGCATCGTTTGCGGTCATCTGCATCAGCTCCCGGTGGCGTGGCTCGCGGCGAAGACGCATCGTCAGGTGGACTATTTTCTCGTGGCGCACGGCATCGAGGTATGGCGGCCCTACACGACCCTCGAGACGATCGCGTTGCGCGGAGCCCGCCGCATCCTGTGTGTCTCGGAATACACTCGCCGCCAGATGCTGCGGTTTTGCCCGACCCTCGAGCCCGCGCGCCTCGTCGTGGTGCCGAACACGCTCGATCCGTTTTTCGCGCCCGCGGCGAGCGACGCTTATCCGGCAGCGGGCGCGCGCCTGGACGGACCGCGGATTCTCACGGTGGGACGGCTCGCCTCCACCGACACCTACAAGGGATTCGACACGATCATCGAGGCGATGCCGCAGCTGCGGCGGAGGCATCCACGCGCAGAGTTGCGCATCGTGGGAGGCGGCGACGACACGCCGCGCCTGCAAGCGCTCGTGGCACGTCTCGGCCTGACCGAAGCGGTGACATTTACGGGCATCCTCGACGACGCGGCGCTCGCCCGCGAGTATCAGACGTGCGACGTGTTCGCGCTGCCGAGCCGGAAGGAAGGCTTCGGCCTGGTCTATCTCGAGGCGATGACCTACGGCAAAGCGTGTCTCGGTGCCCGCGCCGGCGGCGCGCCCGAGGTAATCGACGGACAAGTCGGCGCGCTTGCCGAATATGGAAATATTCCCGAGATTGCCGCCGCCTTGAACGACCTCGTGCTGCACCCCCGCGATCCCGCTGCGATTCAGCAACACGCCGCGGCGTTCGCCTTCCCGATATTCCAGCAACGTCTTGCCGCCGCGCTCGCGTGATGTCCGCTCCCGTCGAAACTTCCGAACTGGTGATCGAAGCCGGCCGCGCCGAGCGCCACTACTGGCGCGACCTGTGGCGTTTTCGCGAACTGCTCGGTTTTCTCGCGTGGCGCGACGTGAAGGTGCGTTACAAGCAGACAGTGCTCGGCGTCGCGTGGGCGGTTCTCCAACCGGCGATCACGCTCGTCATTTTCACGTTCGTCTTCGGCAAGCTCGCGGCGATGCCCGCGGGCGGCGTGCCCTACCCGCTCCTCGTGATGGCCGGCCTGTTGCCCTGGCAGTTGTTCGCGAATTCGCTCAGCTCCGCGAGCAGCAGTCTCGTGAGCAACACGCACCTGATCTCGAAGGTCTATTTCCCGCGCCTGATCGTGCCGCTCGCCTCGGTCGCGGTGGCGCTGATCGATTTCGCGCTCGTGGCCGTGCTCTACGCGGTCATGTGCGTGTGGTTCGATTATTTGCCGGATGCGCGCGTGTTGCTCACGCCGCTGTTCGTCCTCGCGGCCTTGCTCGCGGCGCTCGGCGCGGGGCTCTGGCTCACGGCGCTGACGGTGCGGTTTCGCGACTTTCGTTTCATCGTGCCGTTCCTGATTCAACTCGGCGTGTTCCTCTCGCCCGTCGGCTTCAGCTCCGCGAATTTGCCCAACTGGCGTTTGCTTTATTCGCTCAACCCGATGGTCGGCGCGATCGACGGCTTCCGCTGGTGCCTGCTCGGAGGGGCGCAACCGCTCTGGTGGCCCGGACAACTCATCGGCCTCGCGGTGACCGCGCTGTTGCTGCTGACCGGCATCTGGTATTTCCGCCGCACGGAGCGGTCGTTCGCCGACATCATCTGACCATGGCCAACGAAGCCATCATCCGCGTCGAAAACCTCGGCAAATGCTACCGCCTCGCGCACGAGGCCAGGCACGACACGTTGCGCGACTCGCTCGCGCACGGCGCCGAGGGCTTCGCACGGCGCCTGCTCGGTCGCAGCGCGGCTCGGGCGACGAGCGAGGAATTTTGGGCATTGCGAGATATATCATTCGAAGTGCAGCGCGGCGAAGTCGTCGGCGTCATCGGCCGCAACGGTGCAGGCAAATCCACGCTGCTGAAGATCCTCTCGCGCATCACCGAGCCGACGCAGGGCCGCGTGCACTTGCGCGGACGGGTCGCGAGCTTGCTCGAGGTTGGCACCGGGTTTCACCCGGAGCTCACGGGGCGCGAAAACATTTTTCTCAACGGCGCGATCCTCGGCATGGGCCGCGCGGAGATCGCGCGGAAGTTCGACGAGATCGTCGCGTTCGCGGAGGTGGAGCGCTTCCTCGACACGCCCGTGAAGCATTACTCCAGCGGCATGTATGTGCGGCTGGCCTTCGCCGTCGCGGCGCACCTCGAGCCGGAGATTCTCATCGTTGACGAAGTCCTCGCCGTGGGCGACGCGCAGTTCCAGCAGAAGTGCCTCGGCAAAATGGAATCGGTCGCCGCCAGCGAAGGTCGCACCGTGCTTTTCGTCAGCCACAACGTCGCGGCGATCGCGCGACTGTGCTCGACCTGTCTCCTGCTGGATCAGGGACGGTTGGCGTTCGCGGGCAATACTGCCGTGTCGATCAACCGCTACCTGAGCGCGACCCAGCAGTCGGCGGATGGCACGGTGGCGCTGACGCACGAAGGCTGGGTCCGCGGCGCGCCGGTGAAGTTGCTTTCGATCACCTTCAATCGCGGCCAGCCGCTCTTGAACCGGCAGCCCGTCGAAGTGATGTTGCGCTTCTCGGCCGATCGCGAGATCCACGTCGGATTTGGCATCGGCTTTTGCAATGTCGAAGGGCGCCGCGTGGTTACTTGGGAGAGCGACTACTCGCATCAATTACATCGCGCCAATCAGGGCGAGCACACCATGACGCTCACGCTCCCGCGCTGTGACCTCATTCCGGGCCGCTATCGCATCGATGTCGGAGCATTCGGTCCGCAGCACCAGCCGCACCACTACTTCCCCGACTGTTGCCAGCTCGATGTGCAGCCCGGCCCCCAGACACCGCCGCACCTGCACAGCGTGCACGGCGAATGGCGACCCGACGGGACGTGGAGTCTGACTTCCTCATGATCCGCTCGCTCAAAGACCGCCTGCGCCCGCACTGGCATGCGCTGAAACGATTCGTCAACCCGCCGCGGCGCTGGCCCAGCGAGACATCAAAATGCCGCGCGCGGCTCGCGTCCTATTGCACGGGCGACGGCGTCGACCTCGGCTTCGGCGGCGATCCGATCACCCCGGCGGCGATCCGGATGGACCTGCCGAACCAATACGGCGCGGTCGGCGATTATCCGCCGCAGTTGCGCGGCGATGCTTCGAATCTCCGCTGGTTTCGCGACGATGCGCTGGATTTTGTCTTCTCGTCGCATGTCCTCGAGGATTTCCACGACACCGAAGGCGTGCTGCGCGAATGGCTGCGGGTCATCCGGCCCGGCGGACGACTCGTGATCTTCTGCCCGGATGAAGCGCGCTTCCGCGCACATTGCGCACGCACGGGCCAGCCCTACAACGAACACCACGTCCACGCCCACTTCTCGCTCGGGTTCGTGAAGGGATTGCTCGAACAGATCGGTGGATGCCGGGTGATCCACGAAAACCCCGACGTGGACCTGTATTCGTGGGATCTCGTGGTCGAAAAACTTTCCGCCCGTGCGCCGTGAGCGGCCTGCCCGTCTCCGGCGCAAATTTGCCTGACGTGTGAATCCGCTCTACCATGTGCGGGGCCTGCTCCGTTGGAGATCCCTCGTCCGCGAGCACGGAAGGCCGGAAACCATCATCTATTTCTACGGAGGCATCGGCGACCAATTGCTCTGCACCGCTGTGGCGCGCGAAATCCAAAAGCGCAAACGCCGCAACCTGTGGTTTTTCACGCACGCTCCCGAACTCTTCAGCGGTCATCCGGATCTTCCCGTCGTTCTTCCGCTCATGGCCGGAGCCGACGGTCACGATCGCCCGGCCCAAGGGCACACCCCGGTGCGCTTCGATTTGGCGATTGTGCCGTGGGCGCGACGGTCCGGAGCAACGGTGCACAAGCTTTTCTACCAAGGCTACGTGATGGGTGGCGATCGCGACATTCCGCTGCGTGAGCCAGCCATCGCCGCGCTCTGTCGCAGTGCCGGCCTCGCCGGTGAGATCGAATTGCGGCCCTCGTTGCCCCACCTCGCCGACGCTCCACCGGTGCGGCGCGAGCGCGCGCGGATCGCCATCCAATCAAGCTGCCTCTCTGCGCGTTTCCCGATCCCCAACAAGCAGTGGGCGATTGCCTCAATGGAACGAGTTTCGACCGCGCTGGCGCAATTTGCGGACGTCGTCCAACTCGGCGGAACCGCCGACCCGCTATTGCCCGGCGCGCAGGATCTCCGGGGCTTATCACTCAGTGCTTCGGCACAGGAGATGGCGCGTTGCGATCTTTTCGTGGGACTGGTCGGATTTCTGATGCACCTTGCGCGCGCGGTCGATTGCCCCGCCGTCATTATCTATGGCGGGCGGGAGCCCGCTGAATTCACGGGCTACTCGTGCAACTCCAATCTCGCTTCCCGTCCCCCGTGTTCTCCTTGCTGGCGCTACTCGACATGCGATTTCGACCGCGTGTGCCTATCCGCGATCACACCGGAACAGGTGGTGGAATCCTGCCGCGCGAAGCTCACGCAGGTCGCATCTCGCCCGCTGCCGGCGGATCGTTTCGAACTCGGCCCGAATTGAAGATGCGATTGGCCTTCGTCGCTTACGAATTCCCGCCCGATACGGGAGGCGGCGGCATCGGCACATACTTGGAGCAGGTCTCCAGATATTTCTCCGCCTCCGGCCACGACGTCCATATCTTTGCCGGGACGCGAGAAACCACCGCGCGCGTCGAGCGTAATCTGCCGACGTTGACCGTTCATCGGCTGCCTTGCGCCGACTCACCGGCATTCCGCAACGCCGTCGTCGCGCCGTTCCTCGCTGAACACTCGCGGCAGCCGTTCGACATTCTGGAAGCTGCCGATTTCGACGCTCCCGCTCTAGACTTGCAGCACCGACTTCCGGACCTCGCGTGCGTGGTCAAGCTGCACACGCCACGGTTCTTCGTCGAAGAACTCAATCACACCTCTCCGTCGCGCTTACAAATGCTCCGTATCCACCTCGGCGCATGGCGACGCGGTCGGCTTCACCGGCCGGAGGCGATCCGGAGCGATGCCGCCGCGCAGGCAGAACTCGCCACGTTGCAAGCCGCTCATCTCGTTTCTGCGCCTTCCCACGCCATTGCCGAGGCGGCCGAGGGCTGGCTGCCCGGCCTGCGCGCGCGCGTGGAAATTCTCCCCCTGCCGTTCGACCCGAGTTCCGCATTGCTTCGCATTCCCATCACCTCGTCAACCGGGCGCGTCACATTCCTGGGCCGGCTGGAAGAACGCAAAGGAATCGTGGACTTGATTGACGCCGTGAAGTTGGTGCTAGCGCGCGTGCCGCAGGCGCGCTTCTGCATCGTCGGCCGCTCGATGCCACATTCTTCGGGTGAATCGATGCAGGCATTTCTCGAAGGTCGCCTTGGTCGCTCGCGCCATGCGGTCGAGTTTACCGGAGCGGTATCGCCCCCAAAGATTCCGTTCATCCTGGCGGAAACAGACGTTCTCGCCGTGCCAAGCCACTGGGAAAGCTATGGTCTGGTCTGCTGTGAAGCAATGGCAGCCGGTCGGCCCGTGATTGGCGGCGCTCGCGGCGGCATGGCGGAGATTCTCGAGCACGGCAATTGCGGCAAACTGGTGGAACCGCGCCAGCCGGGAGAACTCGCTTCGCTCATCATCCGCCTGCTGGAAGATCCGGTCGAGCGCGAGCGGCTCGGCACCGCAGGTCGCGCGCGCGTGCTCCGTGATTTCAGTCTACCCCGAATCGCCGAAGCGCAGCTCGCTTCCTATCGCCGCGCCATGGACAATCGCCTCCGACTCAGCCGATGATCCGCCTCTCGGTCATAATTCCCGCCTATTTTCCGCCGCCCGAACAAATCGGTCCGGTGCTCGATGCTCTGCGCAAGCAAACCCTGCCGCGCAACGCCTGGGAACTCGTTATTGTGGACAATCGGACCGTGCCACCACTCGACTCTGAACTGGTCGCCTGGCATCCAAATGGACGTCTCGTCCGCGAGGAGAGGCCCGGCACGACTGCTGCGCGACTGGCGGGAGCGGCCAATTCCAGCGGTGCCCTCATTGTGTTCGTTGATCAGGATAACATTCTCGCACCCGACTTCCTCGCCACGGCGTTGCGCATCGCGGTGGAGCATCCCCAGCTCGGCACGTGGGGGGCGGGTATCATCACCCCGCGCTTCGAACGCCCGGAGACCGCTCCCCCACCGAGCCTCCATTCGCTGCTCACGCTCCGCAGCGCGGCCCAGGATCAGTGGTCCAACGACCCCAATCACCATGACTCCACGCCGTGGGGAGCGGGCTTCTGTGTCCGCCGAACTGTCCTCACCGCCTACGCCAAAGCGGTGCGAGCGGACGAGCGCCGCGGGGCGCTCGACCTGTGTGGCGAACGCCGGTTCGCAAGTGGTGACACGGACATCGCTTATGTCGGATGCGATCTCGGCTGGGGCAAAGGCGTATTTCGCGCGCTGCGCCTCGAACACATCATTCCAGCTTCCCGTTGCACCGAGAATTATCTCTGCAAGAATGCCGAAGACCGCGGCTATTCGGACATCCTGCATCACCTGGTTCGCCACGGAAGACTCCCCACGCTGCGCGGCGGACCGCTCGAAAAATTGCGCCGACTTTTGCACGGGCGAAGTATTTCAGCACTTGAACGCGCCGTGCAACGCGCCACGTGGCGCGGACGAGCCCGGGCACTAGCGGAATTGTCCGCCGCCGAAACCAAGCGATCTTGAGCCGCGTCTATTTTTTCTGCCGCGATAATCGGCACGCCTATCAGGACGATGTCGTTGTGCTCGCCGAGGGCTTGCGCGCACTCGGCCATGAGGTCTTCGGCAACTGCAACTATTGGCAGCGCTCGCTCGATCCGGCGGATTATCTCGTGCGCCACGACGCGGCCGTCGCACCGCAGGACTGCGACATTGTCGTCGTGTCGTATGGCTGGACGCGGTGGATCGACCAGAGCTTCAAGTATCACACTGCGCCGCTACCGGCGGGGCTTTTCGCGGCGGGCCGGCGCTACCGCACCGCCTACCTCGATCTGGAGGATGGCTATCTCACGGGCAGTCACGCGCCGGAGTATCGGCAGTTCGACCGCGTGTTCCGTGCGAAATACAACGAGCGGTGCTTCCACCCCACGAACCATGTGCCGTGGGTGCTCGGGTTGTCGTCGCGCATGATCGATCACACCGCCGACGCGCTGCCGTGGTCGGAGAGAAATCGCGACGTGCTCGTCAATTTCAATGCCTCGCATCCGTTCGTGCATCCGGCACGCACGCTGATGGAAAAACATTTCACGCCTCGCGTCGCGCGACTCTTCCACGTCAACCGCGAGCGCGACGACCTGAAAGCTGCGCCGGCCGATCCGCTCGACCGTCACTGGTGGGAGCAGACGCAGCAGCGTCACAGCCGCAGTTACTACGAGCGCCTGAAGCGCTCGCAGGCGGTCGCGGCGTTCTGCGGCGAGATGATTCCGCCTGCTCCGTTTCGCCCGCCGTATCTCGTCGGCGGTGGTCGCGCAAAACTGTCGCGCCGGTTCTACGAAACGCTCGCGAAATTCGCTCCACGCGCGCCGCGTCTGATCCAGTGGGATAGCTGGCGCTTCTGGGAGTCTCTTGCGGCGGGCTGCCTCGTTTTCAATTTCGATCTGCCGCACTACGGGGTGAAGATTCCCGTCATGCCGGAAAATTTCGTGCATTACGTCGGCGTGCGGCCGGAGACGATCGACGATGCCCTCGACCGTCTCGCGGAGGAGCCAGGTCTCGCTGAGCGCATCGCGGCGCAAGGCCGGCAGTGGGCCCTCTCCCACTATTCCCCCGCGGCCCTGGCCGCGCGGTTTCTCCAGTCCCTCGCGTGAGCCTCAACTGGACCCGCCTCAATACCCGCCTGCGCGCCGCCGGACGTTTCGCATCCTCGGGCGAACGAATCCGGGACCGATGGACACTCTTTCGCGCCGGACTTGCCCGTTATCGGCCGTTCGACGACCACAGCGTCTATTCCCGACTGGGCCGCCTTGGCGGACTCAACATTACACCACGTCTGCGTTGCGCCGGCGGGCAGCGTGTCGCCCTCAACCTGGCGGAGGTGACGGACCTGATCGTGTTCGAAGAGCTCTTCGTCGAACAGATCTACCCGCTGGGCGAGGTTCCGTTCACCCCTGACGCAATTGTCGATGTCGGCGCGTGCGCAGGTTTCTTCACCTTGCTGGCTCACGCGCGATTTCCGGCCGCACACTGCCACACCTTCGAACCGCAACCGGACAATTTGCTGCGCTTGCGGACAAATTTCGCCCTGAACGGTCTCTCGGCCAACGTGCTTCCGTGCGCGGCTGGACTGTCCAGCGGTTCGGCTCGTTTCATCGGCCACGGTTTCGGCGGACATCTCGTCGCGAGAAATGAACCCGGCAGCATCGAGGTGCCCGTCCGGGATTCTCGCACCGGATCATTTCCCGTCGCCAAGACAAAATTACCGGCGCGGAATACGCCGAACACGTCCTCCTGCGCACCGCGCCCGTGAAGGCATCTTGAGTCTCGTCCACCATCGATCGCTCCCGCGCGCGCTGCTCCTCAGCGCGGAGTCGCCGCACACCTCGGCCGCCGGCGCGATCGTGTTGCACCGGCTGTTCGGAAAATTCCCGAAAAGCAAACTTCTCGTCGTCACCAATCATCTCCCGCCAGCCGGGGCCGCGACCCTCGATTGCCGCTACGAGCACCTGCCGCTCGCGGCCGACCGATTGAGCCGCACACGCTTTTGGGAATGGCGCCCGCTGCTCCGCACGCTCGGCGCGAGCGCCCTCGTCAAGCTCGAGCGCGTTGATGCGTTGCTCGGCGGGTTCACGCCGGAGGTCGTCGTTACGCTGATGCAGGATTCCTGGTTCTACGATCTAGCCGCGCGCTACGCCTTCGCGCGCAACCTGCCGCTCGTGCTCCTCGCCCACGATCTGGCGCACGGCTTCGAACCGGTCGCGCCGCGCTGGCAGGCGCGACAGCTCGTCCGCGATCGCCGCGTCGCGCGCCAGGCGTTCGCCCGCCTCTGCATCAGCGAGCCCATGTCGGAATTTTTCCAACGCGAATTCGGCGTTCCATCCGAAACCCTGCTGCCACCGCGCTCGGAAGAGCCCGTGGCGCAGCAGCCGGAAAAATGTGCCGAGCTGAAAACCGCCCGCCGCCTCACCCTCGGCTACGCGGGCGGACTGCACTACGGTTACGGCGAACAATTGTTGCGCATGATTCCGGTGCTGCGCGCAACGGGCGCGCGGGTGGAAATGTGGGGGCCGCGCCCCGCCGGCGCCGTCTGCGCGCTGCTCGATGCCACCGACGTCTTCACCTTCCACGGTTATGCGCCGAGCCCGGAAGGCGCATGGCGCGGCATGCTGGAGTGCTGTGACGCGGTGCTGCAGCCCTACCTGAATCCCGCGGGCAAATTCGAACAGCAATACCGCACGCACTTCCCGAGCAAGCTCGGTGACGCGCTCGCGCTCGGCCTGCCTCTGCTCATCACCGGGCCCGATTTTGCCAGCGGCCTGCGCTGGTGTCTGAGCCGCGGCGACATCGCGGCCACTGTCACCGATCCGCGACCGGAAGCACTTCGCGCCACGTTGGAAACACTGCGTGACTCACCCGCGCGGCGCCTCGAACTCGCCACGCAAGCCCAGGCCGCGGCGCCCGCCTTCGACCCCGTGCCGTTGCGCGCGCGGCTCGCCGCCGTGCTCGAGAATGCCGCCCACCTTTCCGCCGATCACGTCTGATGCGCGCTCTTTCCGACTATCAGAAAATTCGCCGGCTCGCGGGCTGGTTTCTGCGCAACCGTCACTTCCAAGCCCGCCGCGCGCCGCTCGCTTCGCGCGACCTGCTGCAGATCGGCTGCGGGCCGCAAATCGCACCCGGCTTCGTCAATCTCGACTACCGCTGGGTTCCGGGCGTGGACGTCGTGTGGGACCTGCTGCGCCCGCTGCCGTTTCCGGACGGGCGCTTCCGCGGCATCTTCACCGAGCATTGTTTGGAGCACTTCGATGAAGCGTCTTTGCAGCGCGTGTTGCGGCAAATGCACCGTGTGCTCGCGCCTGGCGGGCGCGTGCGCATCGTCGTTCCCTCGCTCGAATTGCACACGCAGGCCTATCAGGCGGCGCGGGGAAGCGGGCCGAGCG
>PNJQ01000059.1 GCA_013821985.1 Opitutus sp. | reverse complement strand
ACGACGCCGAAACGCACTATGTCCGCACGGCGGCGAATTTTCTGCCGGCGAACGCTCTCCGCGGGTGGAAGATCGTGCTCGATACTGCCAACGGGGCGGGTTGCCGCGCGAGTTCGACCGTGCTGCGCCAGCTCGGGGCCGAGGTGATTTTGATCGGTTGCTCGCCCGACGGGACGAATATCAACGCGGCGGTGGGCAGCCAGCATCCCGAAGCGATGTGCGCCGCGGTGAAGGCACACGGCGCCCGGCTTGGCATCGCGCACGACGGCGATGCGGACCGTTGCATCCTGTGTGACGAGCGCGGTGAAGTTCTCGACGGCGACGAGATTCTCACCGTGCTTGCGCTCCACGCCCTGGCGAAGGGCACGCTCGCGAAGAACACGCTCGTCGTCACTGTGCAGAGCAACCTCGGCGTTGACGCCGCCGTGCACGCCAAAGGCGGCCGTGTGCTGCGCACATCGGTCGGCGATCGTTACGTTATCGAGCGCATGCTCGCCGAACAGGCGATGCTGGGAGGAGAATCCTCCGGGCACGTGATCTGTGCGGAGATCGCACCGACGGGCGACGGTCTCGTGGCCGCCCTCAAAATGCTGGAAGTCATGCTGGCCACGGGCCAGCCGCTCTCGCAATTGCGCGGCGCGCTGCGCAAATTCCCCCAACTCACGGCCGCATTGACGGTGCAGGAAAAAAAACCGCTCGAGACTCTCCCCGTCGTCACGGCCTGCATCGCCGCGCTCGAGCGCGAACTCGGCGCACAGGGCCGGCTGCTCGTGCGTTATTCCGGCACCGAGCCGAAGCTGCGCCTGCTGATCGAAGGACCGAGCGACGAATTGGTCGAAGCGGCGATGGAGCGTTTGACGAGCGCGGTGCGCGCCGATCTGCACGTGCTTTAAGTTGCGCGCTTGCCGGGGCGGGACGCGCGTGACATTCCCGCTGGCCATGGACGAAGTGCCCGTTGCCGCGCTCGATGCCCGCCTGCAGAGGCAGGTGGAAAGCGCGCGGCAGGCCTTCGAGCGCGGCAATTTCGACTCCGTGCTCGACTTGTGTCGCACCGTGCTCGCTGCGTCACCCGGCTGCCTGCCGGTGCGTAAGCTGCACCGGGCGGCGCAGCTGAAGCGGGCTCCGGCCGCGCGCGGACTGGCGAAGGCATTCCGTCGCGTCTCCACCGCGCCTTTCCTTCTTTCGGGCAACCTGGCGCTGGCAACGGATCCCCTGACGGCGATCGCGAATGCGCAGAAAATACTCGAGGCTGATCCGGGCAGCGTCTCCGGATTGAGAATGCTCGGCGGCGCGGCGACCGCGCTCGGCTGGCGCGAGACGGCCGTCTTCGCGTTCGACGCGTTGCGCGAGGTCGAGCCGGCCGAGATAGCGACGCTCGTCGCACTGGGCCGCGCGCATTTATCGGCGGGGCGGGCCGACCGCGCGGTGCAATGTGCGGAGGCGGCGCTGCGGATCGAAGCGCTCCACGCTCCGGCGCAGACGTTGCGCCAGGACGCGTCGGTGGCGCAGACTTTACGCGAGGGTCGGTGGGAAGAAGGCGGTGATTTCCGCGGAAAGGTGCGGCCTTCGCCGTGAGCGGCGCCCGCCCAGCTTCCCCGGCGTCCATCTATTGGACGGCGTTCATCGGATTGTTCTTCGATTACTACGATCTTTACTTGTTCGTTTACCTCGAGCGCGTGCTGGCGGCGGATTTCGAACTGAGCGCGCGGGCAAGCGGCTGGTTGCAATTCACGGGACTCGCAGGCGTCGGGCTTGGCGCTTTGGTCTTCGGGTATCTGGCGGATCGCTTCGGTCGCGGACGCATGATGCTCGCGACGTTTGGCGTTTATGTTGCCGGCATCGCCGGAATCAGCGTCGCCTGGAATGTGGAAAGCCTGTTCGCGTTCCGGCTGCTGGCGTCGGTGGCGCTCGGGGCGGAGTGGGGGATCAGCCACACCTACCTCGCCGAGCGGGTCGGGGGAGAACGACGTTATCGATTCTCGGCCCTGTTGCAGTTTTCAATCCTTGGCGGATTGCTGGCGGCGATGATGGCGAAGTTCGCGTTGCCGATCGTCGGATGGCGGTGGCTTTTCGCAGCCTCGATTATTCCGGTGGCGTTGCTTTCGATCTGGCGCTGGCGGTCGCTGCGCGATGGCGAGCCGGCGCAACGCTCCCCGCAAGTCGCACTGCCAGCGGCGGTGGCGAACCACTGGCGGTCGTTTTTGTTTTGCTTGGTGATCGCGAGCCTGACGATCGCGAGCGGCACGATGAATGTGTTTTTTGCGAAGGAGCTGCCGCAGTCGCCGCTCTACACGGTGCTGTTTTGGGCCAACGTTGCGCCCGGCATGTTGCTGGGGGCTTGGCTGGTGAGGCGCCTCGGGGTGCGCGGGGCGCTCGGCCTGTATGCGCTGGGCCTGACGGCACTTTCGCTGGCGTGTTGGACGAGCGATTCCCCGCATCGCAGCCTCGCGTTTGCGCTGCTGCTGCCGGTGCTGAACGGCGTGCCGTTCGGCTTGATGGGCGCTTATTTCAACGAACTGTTTGGCACGTATCGCACCATGCTTTCGGGGGCGGCCTACAATCTCGGGCGCATTCTGGCCGGGTTCTCGCCAGTGCTGCTTGGCGCGCTCGGGCTGCACGTTGACGGAAGGTATTTTGCGTTCACCGCGGCGCTCGGTTTCGGCGTGGCGGCGCTGGCGTGGTTTGCGCCGCGGCCGGACAACGCGGAACTCCTCCGGCCGGACAATTAACGGAATTGATAACCACCGCGTGGTGCTTGGCCGCGCCGGCTTTTCGCGGTATTCTTCCGGCGTGAACCGGACAATTTGCCTGATTGTTCCGACTCCTGTGGGACTCGCCGAAACAGACACGCGAACACAGCGCGCGGCACACGAAGCCGTGAGCGGCTGCGAACACGGAGCGTCCCGAATTTCAACCCCGGCCGGTCCGCCGTAGGGCCGGCGGATCCCCGTCCTCGATCGTGCCATGAACTCACTCATCCGTGTCTCCGCCGGCTGCGTTGCAGTCGCGCTGGCTTGCGCGGCGGTTCCCGCCGCTTTTGCCGATGTCGCCCTGAATCAACGCGAAGGTCCCCCCGGTCTTTCGCACTACGTTGCGCCGATGTTTCCCGATTACGCAAAGCACCGCGGCATTTCCGTGGGCAACGTTCTCCTCGCCGTCGCGTGGGACGAAACCGGGCGACCGTCGGACGTCGTGGTGTTGCACACGAGCTTTCCGGCGTTCGGCGAATCCGCGGTGGACGCGGCACGGGAATGGCGCCGTCCGCCGGGCGGAAAGCTCGTCCAGACTTACAACCTCCAGTTCGAACTCGGAGGCGTGATCACGGTCGTGAGCAAAATGCTCAGCGACTACGCGGCGGAGATGCGGGCCGAACGGACTCCGCGGGCCATACTGCCCGAGGAACTCGACGCCGAGCTTCGGGCGATCGAGCAACCGATGCCGACCGTGCCCGCGAGCGTGCTCGGCAAATACGAGACCGGCCGGGTGGTGGTCGAATTCTACGTCGATGAAGCCGGTCGCGTCCGGGCCCCGGTTGTTCACCACGCCACGGCCGAGGAGTTCGCGCAGGCGACGCTCGCCGCCATGTCCCGCTGGCGCTACGAGACGCCACGCCGCCACGGATTGCCCGTCGTGACCTCGATGCGGTGGGCGTTCGACTTCAAGCGCACGAGTTGACGCGCCGCCGCAATGGCATTCCCACGGACGGCCGCTCTGCGGGGCGGCCGTTTTTCAAACGCGGAAGATCGCGCCGAGCTTCTTGCCGAGCAGAATCGTCATGCCCGCAATGGTGATGCCGAGGAAGGCCATGGCCCACACGCCGAGCGCGGAGGCGATGAACTTGCCGTCGCCGAGGAGCTGGAAGAGTTCGTAGATCGCCTTGGTGATCGGATAATAGACCTGCTTTTGCGCGAGGATGAGAGAGTCCGACACCTCGAGCATCGCGAACGAAAACGCGAGCAGTCCGCCGGCGATGAGATTGGCGAGGATGAGCGGCAGCGTGATCTTGAACGTCGCCTTGAGCGGCGGGCAGCCGAGGTTCTGCGCGGCTTCCTCGAGGGTCTCGCTGGTTTGTTGGAAGCCGGCCGCCGCCGAACGCACAACGTAGGGCAGGCGACGGACCGAGTAGGCGATGATGAGCAAAAGCGTCGGATCCGCGACGGGATTGAGGAACGAGAAGAATTTTCCTTCCTGGCTCATCGCGAGGTAACCGAACGCCAGCACGAGGCCGGGCACGGCGAGCGGCATCATGGCGAGAAAATCGAGGATCTGACGGCCGCGAATCTTCGAACGCACGATGACGTAGGCGAGCGCGATGCCGAGGATGAGGTCGATGACCGTGGAGATGCTCGCGTATTTCAGACTATTCGCGATGGCCGGCACGGTCAGCTCGTGACCGAGCGCGAGCTTGAAATTATCCAGCGTGATATTGCTCGGGAGAATCGAGGCATACCAGTCGTTGGAAAACGCGACGGCGACCACGCCGAGGTGCGGCAGGATCGCGAGGAAAGTGACGCCGCCGAAGAGCGCCGTGCAAATCCACGCGCGTCCAGCCGGAAGTTCCTTCGGACCGCCGGAGTGCGTCGCCTTCGCCATCATCGCGTAGCTCTGCCGGCCGAAGAGACCCTTGCCGATGCCGTAGAACAGCACCGAACTCGCAAGCATCACCGCGACGAGCGCATAGGGGAATGGGTTGCCGCCGATGTCCTTCAGGCCGTAGAAAATCTGCACTGAGGTGACGCGCGCGTAGTCGAAGATGAGCGGAACGCCCAGATCCGTGAACGACCAGATGAAGACGATCGTGCCGCCCGCGAACAGGCCGGGCTTGATCAGGGGCAGCGTGATTTTGAAAAAGCGTTTGAAGCCGACGCAGCCGAGATTCTCCGCGGCTTCCTCCATCGCCGGGTCGATGTTCGCGAGCGCCGCCACGGCATTGAGGTAGATGATCGGGTAGAGGCTCAGCGCCGTCACGACCGCGATGCCGAGGAACTGATTGGCGCCAAGCCAGTCGAAGGTCCAGCCGGCGGGGCGCAGCCCCAGTTGGATGATAAAGCTGTTCAGCGCGCCGTATTGTCCGAGGATCTGCTTGATGCCGATCGCCCCGACGAACGGCGGCAGGATCATCGGAACGAGAATGAGTGAACCGAGGAGATTTTTGCCCGGATAGCGAAAACGATCCGCAATGACCGCGAGCGGCAGCGCGATAAGGAGAGCGATCGAGGTCGTGGTGATCGCGAGCAGGAAGGAGTTGGCCAGGCCGCCGAGGTAGATCGGGTCCGACAGCAGTGCGGTGAGGTAGGCGAAGGTGATCTTGCCGTCCGCATCGACGAAGCCGCCCTTGAGGATCTGAAAAATCGGCCACGCAAAAAACGCGGCGAAAAACACCAGCGTGGAAACGAAGACGATCCGGGCGAAGCCTTGCGACATGCTGTCCGGATGTCGGCGCACCGCAGGGGAACTGACAAGGAGGAAAAGCCCGGCCCGGCGCTTCAACTTAGCCATGGCTAACTTTGTTATTGCTTTCAACCTTGTCCTGCATCCACTCGCCGGCATGCGACTCTTCCAAATCGGTGTTCTCGCGGCAGTCTGGTGGCTCGGTCTGGGGCCGGCGGGCGCCGCTCCGCTGCGCGTCGTCACCACGACTTCGATGGTGACCGATCTCGTTCGCCAGGTCGCGGGAGAGGCGGCGGAAGTGCAGGGTCTGATGGGACCGGGCGTCGATCCGCATCTCTACAAGCCGGTCGCCGCAGATGTCCTCAAATTGCAGCGGGCGGACGTGATTTTCTACAACGGGCTCGTGCTGGAGGGGAAGATGACCGACCTCTTCACCAAGCTCGCACGCACTAAGAAGCAGGTTTACGCGCTGGCCGAGGCGGTGCCCGAGGAATTATTGCTGCAGCCGCCGGAGTTCGCCGGGCACCACGACCCGCATCTCTGGTTCGACGTTTCGCTTTGGGAGAAGTGCATCGACGTCGTGCGCGAGGGACTTTCCGCCGCGGACCCGGAAAACGCCGCCCATTACGCGCGCCGCGCTGCCGAATTGCGCTTGCGGATGCAGCAGTTGCACCAATGGGCCCTCGCGAAAGCGGCGGAGTTGCCCCCCGAGAAACGCATCCTCGTGACCAGCCACGACGCCTACAACTACTTTGGTCGCGCGTATGGCTTCACGGTGGTTGGGTTGCAGGGCATCTCGACCGCCTCGGAAGCCGGACTCGCCGATGTGGCGCGGCTGGTGGACTTCATCCGCGAGCGGCGGATCCGGGCCATTTTCGTGGAGAGCAGCGTGCCGCACGCCACGATCGAGCGAGTGGCGGCGGATTCAGGTGTGCGGGTGGGCGGCGAATTGTTTTCCGATGCGATGGGCACGCCGGGGCAAATTGTGAATGGCTATGACCTCGGAACCTACGAGGGCATGATCCGCCACAACCTCACCACGATCGTCGAAGCCCTGAAATAGAGCTGGACCCACCCACCGTGGCACCGCTGCCATGGTGGACCGCCCCCATCCATGAATCGCCCCTCCTTGCTTCGACTTTCCCGCAGGTCCGCTCTCGCCATCTTCGCGATTGCTTCCACGTGCGTCGCCCAAGCGCAATACACCGAGGTGCCAGCGACGGTCGCACCCGGCAGATTTCTGCTCGAAGCCGACGCGCTCTCGCTCGTGGTGGATCGGGAAGACACGGAAAAATTCACTGCCGTCGGCGCGGGATTGCTGTTGGTCACCACCGGGCTCGCCTCCAATTGGGACATTCAGGTCGGCGCGGAGCTCTTCATCTCTCAACGCTACGAGTCGGGCGGTTTCACCGATCGCCGCACCGGCTTCGGCGATCTCTACGTCCGCACCAAGTGGCGCTTTCACGAAAGTGACTGGGCCAGCGTGGCGATTTTGCCTTACGCCAAAATTCCCGCCAACAGCGGCGATGTGGGCAACGACTCGGTCGAAGGCGGCGTGATCGTGCCGTGGGAAACCTACGTGCTCGGCGGTTTTCTCACGATCAACTCGATGCTCGACGTCTCGTTCATTCGCAATGCGAACGACGACGGCTACGAGACGCTGTTCTATTTTTCGAGCTCCGCGACGAAACAGTTCACCCGGTTTCTTTCGCTCTATGCCGAACTCGACGCTTCCAAGTCCCGCAGCAGTTACCCCTGGCAGACGACGCTCGGCGTCGGCGCCTACCTGACGATTTCCGATCACCTCTCCTGGGACCTCGCCATGTATCGCGGTCTCAATCGCAACGCGCCGGACTGGAATCCGGTCGTGCGCGTGAACTACGGATTCTGACGCATGACGAACCAGTCCGCGAAACCGCCCCTTGAAATCCACGATCTCACCGTTGCCTACCACAAGAAGCCGGTGCTTTGGGGCGTGGACCTCGTGGCGGGCTCCGGGCAGCTGATTGGCATCGTCGGTCCGAACGGCGCGGGCAAATCGACGCTGATCAAGGCGTGCATGGGCCTGCTGCCGGTGAGCAGCGGCTGGGTGAAGTTTTTCGGCGAGCCGCTCGCGCGCGCGACGACGCGCGTCGGCTACGTGCCGCAGCGCGAATCGGTCGATTGGGATTTCCCCGTCAACGTCATGGATGTCGTCCTCATGGGCCGTTACGGACGGCTCGGCTTGCTGCGCCGGCCGCGGGCCGCGGATCGGGAAAAGGCCCGCGCCAGTCTCGACAAAGTCGGTCTGCTGCCATTCGCCGATCGTCAGATTTCCAATCTTTCGGGCGGCCAGCAACAACGCGTGTTCCTCGCCCGGGCGCTCGCGCAGGAGGCGGACCTTTATTTCATGGACGAGCCGTTCGCGGGTGTCGATGCCGCGACGGAGTCGGCGATCATCACGGTGCTCCGCGAACTGCGCAGCCAGGGCCGCACGCTGCTCGTGGTGCATCACGATCTCACGACCGCGCGGAGCTACTTCGATCAATTGTTGCTGCTCAACATGAACGTTGTCGCTTTTGGCCCGACGGAAAATGTTTTCACCACCGAGCTTCTGCAACGCACCTACGGCGGCCGGCTCACGATCCTCGCCGAGGTGGCGCAAGCGGTCGGCACCGCCGACATGCCGGCACGTCCGAAGCCATGAACTCGCCCTACTGGTTTGAAGTCGCGGTGATGGGTGTGCTCATTGCGATCGGCAACATCCTGCTCGGCCATTTCGAGGCGGGTAAGGCGAAGTGGCGCCGCGTGGGGAAGGTGTTCATCGGCTGCGCCCTCGCGGTTCTCATCAGCGCGACCGCCGGCCGAGCATGGTTTTTCGGCTTTCTCGGTGCGCTGGCCGTTGCGGTCATGGTCGTTCACGGTTGGTGGCTGCCCCGACAAGGCATCAATGGGTGGACCGCCGAGCCGCGCGAACGCTACCACCGGCTGCGAGGCTGGAAACTGCCGCCGGATCCATCCGCATGAAAATCATGCGTCAACTCGCCGTCGTCGGCTTCGCGCTGGTGTGCGTTGCCTCGGCCCACGCCGCGCGGGTGGGCGATGTGACGGACATCGAGTGGAGGGAGCAGGCCGCCCGTTTCTTCAGCCTGCGTGACCCGTCGGTGCGCTACGCGGTTGGCGGCGCCATCCTGATGGGCGTCTGCTGCGGCGTGCTGGGAGGATTTGTCGTCGTTCGAAAAATGGCGCTTGTCGGGGACGCGCTGTCGCACGCGGTGCTGCCCGGCGTGGCGCTGGGCTTTCTCTGGAACATGAGCAAGGATCCGCTCGCGATTTTCGCCGGGGCGACGCTGGCCGGTCTCGCCGGGACGGCGATGGTGCGGGCCATCACCGCAACTACGCGACTCAAAGAGGATGCGGCGCTCGGTCTGGTGCTCGCCTCGTTCTTCGCGGTAGGCGCGTGTCTCGTGACGATGATCCAGCGGCTGCCGACGGGAAACAAGAGCGGCATCGACAAGTTTCTCTTCGGCCAGGCGGCGGCAATCGGACGCGATGACATCGTGTTGATGGCGATCGTGGCGGCGCTGGTGCTCGGGCTCGTGGCCGTGTTCTACAAAGAGCTGCTCGTTTCGAGTTTTGATCGCGCCTTCGCGCGCGCGAGCGGATTGCCCATCGCGTGGGTCGATCGAGGATTGATGCTCTTACTCGCGTTCACGGTCGTGATTGCGCTCCAGGCGGTGGGCGCAGTGCTCGTTTCCGCGATGCTCATCACGCCCGCGGCTGCGGCGTATTTGCTCACGGATCGGCTGCACCGCCTGCTGCTGCTCGCCGCGGGTTTCGGCGTCGTGTCGGGCCTGCTCGGCGCGTTCTTTTCGTTCATCGGGCCGAATCTGCCCACCGGGCCGTTCATGGTGATAGCGGCGAGCATAGTGTTCGCGGGCGCGTTTCTCTTTGGACCACGCCACGGCGTTGTCGCCCGCTGGTGGCGGCAGCGTGACCGCGCCGCGCGCACCAGGCGCGAGAACACGCTCAAGGCGATTTATCAGGTCTGGGAGCGGCGCGGCACGGAGCAGGAGGGCGTGTCGTTCGCCGAGCTCGCCGATCGTCGCCGCGAAACGGTGCCCGAAGCGCGCGCGCAGGCCCTCGCGCTGGCGGCGCACGGCTTCGCCACGATCAGTGGGGACAGCATTCTCTTCACTCCGCAGGGTCGCCGGCGCGCGGCGGAGATTGTGCGCAACCATCGTTTGTGGGAGCTCTACCTCACAAATTCAGCCAACATCGCTTCGGATCACGTGCATGACGATGCGGAGAAAATCGAACACGTCCTCGGCGAGGAAGTCGTGCGCGAACTCGAACGCCGTCTGAATTATGCGGATCGCGACCCACACGGCCGGCGCATTCCGAGTGCGGCCGAGATCCACGGCGACGCCGGTCGCAACACCGAGGCGGGGGGCGTCACATGAACGAACTCATTCCCGACTTCGATTGGCACCGGGTCGTGGTCTCGCCCTGGACGACGGATTTTGGGACCTTTGGCTGGATCATGCTGATGGGATTTCTCGTCACGGCCACCTGCGGACTGGTTGGAAACTACCTGCTCCTGCGCCGCCTCGCGCTGATGGGTGACGCCATCAGCCACAGCGTGCTGCCGGGCCTGGTGATCGCATTTCTGCTCAGCCAAAGTCGCGGCACGTTGCCAATGTTTCTCGGCGCGCTCGCGGCGGGCATGCTCGCCACGGGTCTGATCGAACTCATCCACACCAAGACGCGCGTGAAGCAGGATGCGGCGATGGGCATCGCGTTTTCGACGCTGTTCGCGATCGGCGTCGTGCTCACCGCGATCTTCACCGCGCAGGTGGACCTCGACGCCGACTGCGTGCTTTATGGCGAGATTGCCTTTGTGCCGCTGGAGCCGCATGCGCGGGCGGGCGGATGGGATTTCGGTCCCGAGCCGGTGGCGCGAATGGGGGCGGTGTTCCTCGGCGTCGTTATGCTCATCGTGTTTTTCTACAAGGAACTGCTCGTGACGTCATTCGACGCCGGACTGTCGCGCAGCCTCGGCATTAATCCCGCGGTTGCGCACTTTTCGCTCATGGCGGTGTTGTCGATCGTCATCGTTTCGGCGTTCGAATCCGTCGGCGCCATCCTGGTCATCGCGATGCTGATTTTGCCGGGGGCAACCGCATCGTTGCTGACCAAGCGGCTGGGGCGCGTGCATTTCCTGTCCGTGCTGCATGCGGCAATAAGCGCCGTGGCGGGCACCCACCTCGGGCTGTGGCTCGAGTGTTCGCTCGGCGCGGCGATGGTCGTGTGCGGAGCGATGCTGTTCGCCCTCGCGTGGATTTTTGCGCCGGATAACGGCCTCGTGACGCAGTGGCTGCGCCGCTTCGCTCCCGCGGGCGCGCCGCCGGTGCGGTCGTAGCGTTCAGCGCAGCGGAAGGCGGCGCGAAGCGCTGTTGCCCGACTTGTCGTAGAGGG
Source organism: Opitutus sp. (assembly GCA_013821985.1). GTDB lineage: Bacteria > Verrucomicrobiota > Verrucomicrobiia > Opitutales > Opitutaceae > Didemnitutus. The sequence continues at coordinate 13,867 of PNJQ01000059.1, read as the reverse complement.
TGACTTCGACGGAATTCGCGCCCGCGGCCCTTGCGTCGGTGAACTCGGCCACGAACGCTTCGCGCCGGCTGTCGAGAATTCCGTCCACCGGATGCTCGAGCGTCACCCGGGCGCCGTTGTTTAGCTTGAATTCCGCGCCTTCGAGGAGGCTGAGTGCATCTGCTCCTTCGATGCTGATGCGCCAGGCACTGCCCGCGTGTTCTGCCTGCGCGGCGAGAATCGCCGGCGCCGTGCGATCGACGGTGAGCACGTCGGTTTCAAAGGTGTAGCTTAGACGCTGGGCCTCCGGCCGCGGCGCCTGCTCGCGGACGGCAAGGCGTGAGCGGTAGCGGCCTTCGGGCAAGTGGCTGACGTCGAACTGCACGAACGAGTCGCTCGTGTTGACGGCGAGGTCGGTCCAATCGTCCTTGTCCTCGGGCGTGATCGCGAAGGTGGCGGCGAGGTTGTCATCGTCGGCGTCGGTCACGGTCCAGTAAATGATCTGCGCGCCCGGCGACGGCACGATCGGGCTGTTGAGCAGGCCGCCTTTGCGTTTCGCGCCGAGTTCGTCCTTCCCATCGCGCTGATTGGGAAACAACAACTGCCCGAGCGTGGTCGTGGTGACGGCGGGATTGGGTTCGCCGACCGGCACGAGGCCGAGATTGGCCGGGAAGATGCGAAAGTCCGACAGCTGCGGGCGGCGATTTTGCGGCAGGTAGAACAGCGTGGCCTTGTCCACCGTGAGCGCGGTGAGATCTTTCTGCGGGTGGGCAACGCGGAGTTGAACGTAGCGACCACGGAGATCGGGAGCGAACCAGCCGCCGTCGAGTGGCTGCAGGGCGGTCCAGTCGCTCCAGCCTTCGAGTTCGTCGCTGCCGAAGCTCGTGCGCAGCGCGATGCGCAGATTTTCCGCGGGGCCGGAAATCTGGGCAAACCGCACCTGACCGATCTCCGCCGCGACTCCGAGGTCGATCTTGCGGGTCTCGAGCGAGCGTTCGCCTGCGGCGGAGAAATCCAGCTGCGAGAGGCCGGCCGGGTTGTTGCGCATCAAGTGGAACTGGCCGCGGGCCTGAGGCTGGCTCGGAAGAATTGCGTTCACCTGGGCCGAGGCGGACGCGCCGAGATTGATGCTGCGCCGTTCGGCCGGTGCGTAGGCGAGCAGCTCACCCTGTTCGCCACCGGAGATGAGCACCCACTTCGCGACGGTGTCGTCGTGCCAGGCGAGGCGATAGAAGGCGGTGTTGCTGCGCGAGACCACCGTCTCGGGCAGGCCTCCGGCCGGGAAATGAATCAGCTGGCCGCGACCGGCGAAGCGTTCGTTCTTGGTCGAATCGGAATCCGGTGCGTCCGTCGGCGGCGACGCCGTCACGATGACCGTCGGTGGGCGATTGACCCGCGATTCGCCCGGAGTGCCGGACAAGGTGATGGCCGCAAAAAATGAACCTTCGGCGTCGGCGAGCAAGTCCGTGACTTCCGCCTCGCGATTCTCGAGCAACAACAGCGGCGCACCGCCGGTCGCAGGAAAGGCGTAAACGTTGCCCTTGGGCGCTGAACCCGCGATGACGCGGCCGTCGGCCAGGGGGAGGAGGCGTCGAACATTGCGATCGCGGATTTCGCCGAAAGTCGTGATGCCAACTTTCGCGAGTTCGTCGGTCGTCAGCTTGCCCTTGGTTTCGCCGGATTTTTCGAACTGCGCGAGCTCAAGCCGGTAAATGCGGCCGGGGTTGCCCGTGGCGATGAGCACTGCGGACGCTTTGCCCCCCACCAGCGCGAAATCGAAGATCGAATCGGCGGGCAAGGTGACCGACGCCACGATCTTGCCCGAACGCACGAGCGTGACGGTGCCCTGGGGCGAAGTGCCGGCGAGGAATGTCGCGTCGTCGATTGGGCAGACCGCGAAGACGTGCGTCGCCTCCAGGTCGATCGCCTCCGCAACTTCGAAATCGGAGGGCCCCGCGGTGTTCACGTGGAAAACCCTTGCCTCTGGCCCGGTGCCGATCAGCCACGCGCGCGCGTCGGTCGTGGCCGCGATGCTCCAGAGAAGATCGGCGGGGATCTTGCCCGGAAGTTCACGTTGGGTCGGTCCGGCCAACACGCGTCCGTCGGAGCGCACGGCGAGCGCCTTCAGATTGCGATTAGGAACTTCGCGGAAGAAATCGATCTCGAGGGACTTCGAGAGCGGGTCGGCGCGAAGCACGACCACGACGGCAGCGAGCGCGAGAAAGTGGGAGAGGCGCATGGGGAAGGGTTTGGGGTGGGAGGGGCTTTACGCCCCGACACTGCGGCGCGACCGGAGAGTCGGGGCGTAGAGCCCCTCCCACCAGAATCGCGGCGAGCCGATCAATCCGTGATCTTCAGCGAACGACGAATGGAGGCGGTGAAGAGGCGGCCAGGCAGCAAATGCTGTTCGAAGAGCGGCACGGCCGCTTCGCGCTTTTGATAGCGTCCGGCGTCGGCGGAACGCGCGATGCGTTCGAACGAACCGGGCAGCTCGATTGTCGTGGCCGTGTTGTCGGTGAAGAGGGATGAACGCTCGACCACCGCGAGATACAGCCCGTCGCTGTCGCGCGATGCGCGGAGCATGCCGAGGTATTCGTCGAAGTTGCGGAGCTGATTCACGCCGAGCGAACGCGGCCGGCCGGTGATTTCGTCGAGCTGCCGGCCGCTCGCGAGGACGACCTCGAGATCCTTGCCCGTCCATTCGGCCGGAATGGGAATCTGGATTTGCTCGGAGGATTTCTCGGACTGGAAGCCACGCCAGTTGAGCGTCGCGGTGAGCGTTTCGCCCGCCGCCGCGGTGGTGCGGGAAACTTGGAACAGCTCGATGTAGCCGACCGGCGTTTCTTCGGTCTCCTCGACCGCGAAGCGGATACGCTCGGGAAACGTGCGCTCGTAAGGATTGAAGAGCCATTGCTGGAGATTCGCCGTTACTTCGCCGACGCCTTGGGCGAAACCCTGCGGACCGGGATAAAGCTGGCTGAATTCCACCGGCGCGCGCCCCGCGTATTCGACAGTGGCATGCAGGCGAAAGCCGCGCGTGAGTCCGGCTTCATTCGAGCCGAGCACGGCTTGAGTCAGGCCGGTGGCCGCGATGGCGGGCAACAGCATCTCATGCTGAATGACCGAGAAGTTGAGACTCTTGCGGTTTAAACGCGCCGGCAGGCTGATTTCGACGGGCACGAGGTGCGGCATGCGGCCGACTTCGCCGTAAATGCCCGAAAGACGGTCCTGGCTGAAGGTGCCAATGACGCGGCCAGTGTTGCTCACTTTAACCGAGTTCAACGAACTCGGCAAAATTGTGACGATCTCCGCCTCAGCCATCGGAACCTCGGTCGCGCCGAGCGTCATGAGTGGGTGGCCAAACGCGAGCAGGTGCTTGCCATCAATATGTGAGACGGTGCCGCCGGCGGCCATCGTGATGTCTCCGACCGCGAGGGCCGCCGCGACGACGCCGCCTGGCTTGAGGTCGGGCAGGGGAGCGTCGGTGGAGCCGCTGCCCATGTTGCCGCCGAGCGCCATGGCGCTGAGGCCGAGGGCTTCGAAGTGCGGCGCCATTACTTCCGCGACCTGTGGCGCAATGCCACCGAACGAAAAGACCGGGCGGAAAGGTTGAAAATCTCCGCCGGCGCGAGCGTGGGCGCCAGAAGAACCGTTTCCGCGCGAGCCGCGGTCGCTTTTCACCGGAATCGGCAGCGGCGACGCCGGGACGGGCTTTGTCATCGGCAGCGCGCTAACTTCGAGCATGTCCGCGATTGGCGTGAAACCCGCGTAGCGGACGGTTTCGAATTTCTGAATTTGGTAGGAGAGGACGCCCACGACCTTGCCATCGATGTAGAGCGGACTGCCGCTCATCCCGGCGACGGCGCCCATTGACTGGACGCGCGGGTCGGTGAGTTCGCAGAGGATCAGGCTCTTGCCCGGGCCGAGCGCGTTCTGCAGGACGCCGGTGACTTGGACGCCGAACGGCTCGGACTCCGTGCCGCGAAAAACGGTCCAAACCTCGCCCTTCATGCCGGGTCGAAGATCGTCGAGGGCGAGCACCGGCGCATGGGCCGGTTGCGCAAACGCCACAGTTGCAGAGAGCAATGCGGCGGCCAAAAAAACGGAAAGGCGCGGAGGAATCATTGAGGCTCTTTAAGAAACGGCACGAAGGCCGTTTTCTTAGAGGGACTCAATGGCGGAGGTGATGACTTCGCAAGCCCGCGAAATGTTTTTTCCTTCATGCGCGGTGCTGAGGAACCAGGATTCGTAGGCGCTCGGCGGCAGATAGACACCGCGGTCGAGACACGCATGAAAAAACCGACCGAACAACTTCGCGTCGGACGTAAGCGCCGTCGGCATATCCCGCACGACGGTGGGCGTGAAAAACAGACTGAACATCGAGCCGACTTGCGGCGCTTGCAGCGGCAGGCCCTTTTTCGCGGCGGCGGCTTTCGCGACCTCGACGACCTGGCGGCCGAGTGTGTCGAGTCGCGCGTAGGGATTCAGTTCGTCCAGCATCGTGAGCGACGCGATGCCCGCGGCCATCGCGAGCGGATTGCCGCTGAGCGTGCCGGCCTGATAAACGGGGCCGAGCGGCGCGAGATAATCCATGATTTCGGCGCGACCGCCGAACGCTCCGACGGGAAGTCCGCCACCGATGATTTTACCGAGCGTCGTCAGGTCGGGCGTGATTTTTTCGAGTTCCTGCACGCCGCCGCGCGCGAGGCGGAAGCCGGTCATCACTTCGTCGAAGATGAGAATCGTCCCGTGCGCCGCGGTGATTTTGCGCACGTAGGCGAGATAACCCGCGTCGGGTTTGATGAAACCGACGTTGCCGATGTAGGGCTCGAGGATGAGGCATGCGATCTGGCCGGGGTTGGCGGCGAAGGCGGCATCGAGCGCGGCGGTGTCGTTGTAAGGGAGAACGACCGTTTCGCGCGCGAACGCCGCGGGCACGCCGGCGCTGTCGGGATTGCCGTGGGTCAGTGCGCCGGAACCGGCGGCGACCAGCAGAGAATCGCTGTGCCCGTGATAACAGCCGGCGAACTTGATGATCTTGTCGCGTTTCGTGAAGCCACGCGCGAGCCGGATGGCGGACATCGTTGCCTCGGTGCCGCTGCTGCACATGCGGACTTTCTGGATCGACGGGAAAAATTTCACGATCAGCTCGGCCATTTCGACTTCGAGCGGATTCGGCGTGCCAAAGGACGTGCCGCGTTCGAGTGCGTCGGCGATGGCGGCCTTGATGCGCGGATGATTGTGGCCGTGGATTGCCGGGCCCCACGTGCAGACGAAGTCGATCAGCTCCTTGCCGTCCGCCGTCGTGAGCGTCGCACCTTGCGCGGACCTCGTGAAGAACGGCGCACCGCCGACGGAGCGAAACGCGCGCACGGGCGAGTTCACGCCGCCGGGGATCAGCTGCTTGGCGCGTTCAAAAAGTTGCTCGGAGGAAGTCATGGAGGAAAAAGAGTAACCGCAGCGACGCACGGCCGACTAGTCATTCGCTGCGATTGTCAGCTCACGTATTTCTGCACGATCGGGATGCGGCGGCCGGTGCCGAAGGCGAGAGACGTAATCTTGAGGCCGGGAGCGGCCTGCTTGCGCTTGTATTCGTTGAGATCGACCTTGCGCACGACGTCGTTGACGACGTCGCGCGAAAATCCCTGGGCCACCAGGTCGGCGCGCGACAGACCTCCCTCGACGTAGCCCTTCAAAATCGCATCGAGCAAATCGTAGGGCGGCAGCGAATCCTGGTCGGTTTGGTCGGGCCGGAGCTCGGCACTCGGAGCTTTGTCGATCGTGTTCTGCGGGATGATCTCGCGCTCGCGGTTGATCCAGCGCGAGAGGGCGTAAACCTGCGTCTTGTAAACGTCCGAGATCACCGCGAGTCCGCCGCACATGTCGCCGTAGAGGGTGCAGTAACCGACGGCGAGTTCGCTTTTGTTGCCGGTCGTGAGCAAGAGGCTGCCGAATTTGTTCGAAATCGCCATGAGCAACAGGCCGCGCGCGCGCGCCTGGATGTTCTCCTCGGCGACACCGGCGGGCGTGCCGGCAAAAAGCGGCGCCAGCGTCTTGTCCGCGGCGGCCACGACGTCGGCGATCGAGAGCGTGTGATAGTCGATGCCGAGGTTGCGCGCGAGCGCGGCGGCGTCGTCCTTGCTGTGCTGACTCGAGATGATCGAAGGCAGGCTGATTCCGGTGACGTTCTTCGCGCCGAGCGCTTCGACGGCGATCGCCGCGACCAGCGCGGAGTCAATGCCGCCGGAGAGGCCGAGCAGCGCCTTCTTGAAACCGGTTTTGTGCGCGTAATCGCGCACGCCCAGCACAAGCGCATCGTAAACGTCGGCGAGTTCCTCCTGCTCATAGCTCGAGTGAAAGTAGCTCGGCTCACGCGCCGCGAGATCGACGACGCGCAATTCCTCGCGAAAAGCGGCGAATCCCGCGAGCACGTTGCCCGCGGCATCCGCGACCACGCTGCGGCCTTCGAAGAGCAACTCATCGTTCCCGCCGACGGAGTTGCAGTAGGCCACGGGGCAACCACAGGTCTTCGCGGCATCGATCACGAGCGTGCGGCGGACGGAATTCTTCGAAAGCTGCCAGGGGCTCGCGGAGAGATTCAGCATCAGGTCGAGCTTGGCCGTGGCGTGCCACTTGACGGGATCGAGGTGATAGCGGCACCCGGTCGAAACGAGCGTATGCGTCCAGATGTCCTCGCAAATCGTCACGCCGATTCGCCGGCCGGCGAACTCGAGCACAGTCGGCTCTGTTGCCGGTTCGAAGTAGCGGTCCTCGTCGAACACGTCGTAGGTGGGCAACAGGCATTTGCGCGCGACCTGCACGATGGCGCCGCGATGGCAGAAGGCCGCCGAATTGTAGGCCGGTCGGCCCTGGCCGTTTTTGTTCGCGGTGGTGAACCCGATGAGTGCGGGCACTTCGCCGATCTCGCGGGCGATCTCGGCCGTGACCCGCTCGACGTCCGCCACGAAGCGTTTCTTGAAGAGCAGATCGCGCGGTGGATAGCCGCAGACCGCGAGTTCGGGGAACAACACCAGCTCCGCGCCCTGCGCGACGAGTTGCGTGTAGGCGTCGAGGATGCGCGTGCGGTTCCCGCGAGGTCGCCGACGATGGTGTTGATTTGAGCGAGGCCGATCCGCATGCGAGCGCTACGTTGCCCACGCTCTCCGCGACTGCAATCCGAAGCTGCCAAATCCCGCTAGCCGTAAGCCGAAACGCCACCTACTGTGCTGCCTCCTAATGTCCGAACTCCTCCTCGCCTCCGCCTCGCCGCGCCGCCGCGAACTGCTCGCGCAATTGGGTGTGGCGTTCCGCATCGTGCCGGCCGAGGTGACCGAGCACGAGGCGCCCGATGCGGATCCGCGACACATGGTCGCGCACAATGCCGCCTTGAAAGCGGAGTGGGTGAGCGCGCGTCATCCGACGGCAACCGTGCTCGGGGCGGACACGACGGTGTTCATCGACAACGTCGTGCTCAACAAGCCGCGCGACCCCGCCGAAGCCCGCGCGATGCTCCGACAACTCAGCGGGCGCATGCACACGGTTTTCACCGGCCTCGCGGTGCGCCGCGGCGAGGACGGGCTGAAGCTGGACCTCGGCGTGGCGAGCGATGTGACCTTCAAGCCGCTCGACGACGTGACGATTGACCGCTACCTTTCGCTGGTGCACACGCTCGACAAAGCCGGGGGCTACGCGATCCAGGAACACGCCGAACTGATCGTGGCCGGTTTCACCGGGTCGCTGACAAATATTATCGGACTTCCGCTCGAAGAGACGAAACAACTTTTGACTCGCGCGGGTCTGACGCACTGAACTTTCCCCTAACGTGCTCACGCTTACACCGTCCCAGCGCCGCCGCGCCGCCGCCGCCGCCAATTCCGCTCCCGAGAAGGCGCAGGAGAAACGTTCGATCGGCATCGGTCTCGCCTGCACGGTGCTGTTTCACGTGCTGTTGTTCTGCCTGGCGCCGTTTTTTCCGGTCGAGAAAATCGCCGGTTCCCACGCGAATCTCGAGGCGATCGCGAAGGCGCGGGGGAAGGAATTCAATTTCGAACTCGAGCCGCAAACCGAGGCGGAAAAGCAGCGCGACCCCGTGAAGTTCGTCGAAACCAATCCCGACGCGCCCGAGAACACCCCGGACCAGACGCCGAATTTCAGCAATCGGAACCAGCAGTCCGCCCAGGCGGAGAAGCCGCCGGAACTCGACCCGGAAAACCGCCCGAGCGTGAAAGGCCGCGACGACATTAAGAACGAATCCTCCATCGTTTCCGGCGATATGGCGCGCCCGCAGCAAGGCGCCGCCGTGACGGCGATGCAGAACGCCGCGGAGGATACGGAACCGCAGACCGCCCAGCAGGCCCGCGCCGAACAAATCCCGCTGGCCGGCACCGAGAAGATCGACGGCAAATCCGAGGACGGCGTCGGCAGCAACATTTCGCAAAGCAAGTCGCCGTCCAACCAAGCCGAGAAATTTCTCGAAGGGGCGAAGAACGGCAAGAGCGCCACCGGCGGACTGACGGAAAGCACGCAGGTCGATCGGCCGACGCCGCGGCCACGTCCGCGCCTCACGCAGGCCCGCCCGAATCCCTTGCAGAACCGCGTCGCGGGCACCTCGAACATCGGCATTCTCGGCATCGACGCCCGCTGGAGCGAATACGGTGAATACATGCAGGAGTTCATCGAGATCGTGCAGGCGTCGTGGTATGGCATCCTGCAGGAAAGCCGGATTTCGCCGCAGTCCGGTTCGCGCGTCGCCGTGACGTTCACCCTGAATTCGGACGGCGAGGTTTCCGTGATTTCGACCGAGGAAACCGCCGGCCGCCAAGGCGTCTATGCCTGCACCAACGCGATCACCACGCGGCAGCCCTTTCGCAAGTGGACCGAGCAGATGATCGCGGTGCTGGGCAACCAGCAGACGATGACGTTCAGCTTCTATTACTGGTGAGCACACCAGCGGCAGAATTCTGGGAGAGCTTGCCCCTCGGAAACGGCGTCACCCTTTTGCACCGCGACGCGAACGGCCTGGCGGCGTTCAACAAGCCCGCCGGGGTTCTCTCGCACCCGAACATGCGCTCCGACGAACCGCGCGCTCTGCTCACGTGTCGCTACGATCTCGAGGCGCAATGTTTCGTCTGGGATGCGAATGGCATGGACCGGCGCTTGTGGCTGCTCAACCGGCTCGATAGCGCGACGTCCGGCGTGATCCTCGTCGCCGGTGATGCCGACCTCGCCCGGGCCATCCGCGAGCAGTTTGCGAAGAAAAAGGTCCGCAAAATCTATAATGCGCTCGTATTCGGCAAGCCCGCCGAACGCGCGCAGCTTTGGCGCGACCTCATCGCGGTGCAGAAGAAGGGCGGACAAGTGCGCTCCAACGCGGTGGCAGGCAACATTCCCTCGGTGACGCAGTTTCTCTTTCTTCAGCATCACCAGGCCGCCTTCTCGACTTCGCTCGTTCGCTTGGAGCCGCACACCGGGCGGAGTCACCAGCTCCGCGTCCAATGCGCGAAACGCCACCTGCCCATCGTCGGCGACCAGACTTACGGCGACTTCGCGCTCAACCGCTCGTTCGCGAAGGCGACGGGAGACAAGCGGCTCTTCCTGCACTCGCTTGAAACGAGCTTTACCTACGAATTCGGGGGACGGAGCCACTCGTTCAAGGCCAGCGCACCGCTGCCGGATGTGTTTCGGCGAAAGTATTAAGCGCGGTCGCGGAACAGGAGAGAAACGCGCGTCGCCCGGCGCGCTGCTAGTTGATCGCTGAGGGCTGTTCGCCGACGGCCGTCCGTGGCTTTGTCAGCAGCAACGGCGAATTCAGGCCGAAATGTTTTTCTGAAAACTCGTCCGCCGGATTCTCGCCGGCATTGCGGAGGAGGCGTTGGACCATGCCCATCTTGGCGTCGAGGTCGTCCACCTTGGCGACGAACACGGCTTCGGGCGTCGCAGCGATGACCGCAGCGCCCCATTCAAGTTCGCCTTGGTGGCTGAGCACGATGTGCTCGAGGCGCTCGAGCAGGTCGGACGGCAGCTTCGCCTTCATGCCGGCTTTGCGCACGAGTTGATAGCCGAGGACAACATGGCCTTGGAGGAGGCCGCGGCGGCTCTTGGTCGTGACGAGGTCGCCCTGGTATTCGATGACTTTGCCGGTGTCGTGCACGAGCACGCCGGCAATCGCGAGGTCGGCGTTCACCTCCGGATAGAGCGGCAGAAGCGCGCGCGCGGCGCGGGCCATGTGCGTCGTGTGCTCAAGCAGGCCGTGGCGATAGGCGTGATGCATCGCGACCGCGGCGGGCGCGACGCGGAATTGTTCGCCGATGTCGTCGAACACCGCCTGAACCGTCGCGCGCAATTCGGCATGTTGAATCGACGCGATGTGTTGCTGAAATTCCGTCCACAGCGCGTCGGCGTCTTCGGGGGCAGTCTCGACGAGATTGGCGAGCACGGACGAGCCCGCGAGCTGCTCGGGGGTAATTTGCTCGGCGCGGAGCAGACGCGGCGAAAGACGATCCTGGTAGTAGTCGAGTTTGGCTTCGACGCGCACCACGGCACCTTCGGGCAAGGACGAAAACAGATCAAAGGACGGACTGTCGCCAAAGACGTTTTGCGAAAAGCTGCCGGTCTTGTCGCCGAGTTCGACGGTGAGGAAGGCGTTGCCGTTCTTGGCGGTCTTGCTCGTGATGCGACGCACGAGGAGAACGCAGGCGAAGGTGTCGGAGCCGTTGCGATCGAGCGCCTTGACGTCGCGCACGCTGAGCAGGGACTGGATGTCGGCCATCCGCGGAGTTCAGCGGATGCGATTGAGGTTGGCCACCAAAAGAATCGCCGGAATTGAGGGGCGATTTGGGCTAGCTTTCACTCCGACCGGCCCTAAACAGAAGGGCTCTTTCATGGAGCTGAATCTTCATCCTCTCGCTACGAAGTGCTGCGTGTCCGGACGCGAGTTCGCCGAGGGCGACCGCGTGGTGTGCTACTTGGTGCGCGAGGCCGACGGCCTCACCGGCCGCCGCGATCTGCTGGAAAGCGAGGACTCGCCGACGCCGCTGGAGGACTTTGGCGGAACGGGCGCCAATCTTCCGAAGCCAGCGGAAATCTATTGCCGCTGGGTGCTGGCCTACAAGTCGCGGCGCGGCGAAGAGAATGCCGATCGCGCGCTGAAACTGACCGCGGAGAATCTGTTCCTCACGCTGGCGGATCCGCTCAATCCGCCGAACGAGGCGAACACGCCGCTGATTCAATTCCTCGCGCTGATGCTCGAGCGGAAGAAGATTTTGAAACCGCGCGGCATCACCGCGGATGGAACGAAAACGATTCTCGAGCACATGCGGCTGCACCAGATGTTCGAAGTGCCGATCGGCGACTTGAACGCGGAGTTTTTCATGAAGATCCAGGGCCAGCTCGACGTGCTCGTCGGCTCGCCGAAGAAGAAAGAAGAGCCCAAGGCTGCCGAGGCCGCCGCGAGTCCAGCGCCGCCGACGGAAGCAGTCGCGGAGAACTCGACGTCAAGTTGACGAGGTTTGCGGCGCCTCGAGCGCGCCGCGAAACAGGTGGCGCACTTGCGCGCCACGCGCGGGCACCGCAGCCGGATGCCAAAGTTGCGCGCGAGTGCGGAACCGACTGGAGGCTGCTGCGGCAGCGCCGGGCTTCTTCCCGATTTGGGAGCAAGCGCGAGATCGCGGCGACGACGGAGCGCCGCCCTCCAGAGGCCCAACCGGTCCGCACAAAAAAAGGCCCGCGGGTTCGCGGGCCTCGAGAGTGTGGAACGTAGAGCTCAGGCTTCGATCATCGTGACGTCCGGCTCGAAGCTGACCGCGAGGCGATAGACCTGGCCGGGGCGCATGATGAGCGGGTGGTCGCGCACGAAGGACTGCACGTAATGCAGCTTGCCGTAGTTCGTCTTGTATTTCGGATCGGCGGTGACGACTTCGGTTTCCTGCCAGTTGGCGTGGAAATCGTCCTTCAACACCTGGCAGCGGTGGCCGTTGGGCCCGAGCGCGGGCGAGGTTCCGAGACGATACTTCGAGTGCGGCGCGCCGATGACGAGAGCCATGCGGAATTTGTCGAGCTGCACCTGGTTCTTCACGGTGTAGGCGAACTCCGCGGAAATCTTGCTGCCGGTGAATGTCCACTGAACCTTCACGCTGCCGATACCTTTGACGATTTCCTCGCGGAGGTTGATCAGCTCGGGCTGCTCGTAGCGGAAGAAAAACGAGTTCTTCAGACCGAGGCCGGTGACGCACTTCTGGCCGTAGAACGACGGGAGCGTGACGTTTTCGCCGAACGTGAGTTCGGGCTGCATGACGGGGAGGTAAACGTTGTTCGGCCAGTCGAAGACGCCGGGCGAGTGCGGGAAGGCGAGGCTGTCCGCGGTGGCAGTGCCGCCGGAGCTGACGAGCGGAATCTGCACATGCAGACCGGACTCGGCATCGCGATAGAGGAACAGACCCTGCTCCTTGCGGTTCGACTTGTCGAAGATGACGAAGCGACCGCTGGTGCGCGCGGGCTCGGCCTTGCCGGAGTCCTGCACATTGACGGTCTTGCTGAGGCGCGCCCATTGGCAGAGGTAGCGGGCCGCGTCGAAGTTGGCCATGCGCGTCGTGTGCGTCGCGTAGGCGGTGCGCTCTTCGTCGCGGACGTCGAGGAAACCGTGCTCCTGATCCAGATAGGTCTGGAAGAAATAATAGAACAGGCGGCGCAGGATATCGAAATACTTCGGCTTCTGGTCCTCGGGGATCCAACCGTCGCGCAGGCCTTGCAGAATGAGGCTGATGCAATGCATCTGGCCGTAGGCGCCGGACGCCTTGCCGTAAGCCCAACCCAAGCCGTCCGCGCGGACCAAGTCCGGCATGAGCTTGATGTATTTTTCGGCGTAGGTGCGGAGGGTGGGGAGCTTGCGCTCGCGCAACGCGGAGTTGGCGTGCAGCTGCAGCGCGGAACGCACGAATACCAGCGTCATCACGCCGTAGAGATTGAAGTGACCGCCGATGCCGGGCTCGGCGTCGTCGAAGAATCCGCTGGAGCTGGTCTGCTCGATGCGTTCGACCATGCGCTCGATCAGGCGCGAGGTTTCGTCCTTCTTGGAAAGGCCGAGCGAGTAGCGGCAGACGGCCTTGGCAACATTGAAGGCCTGCCAGTAATTGTCGTAGTCGCTGCGGTGGAGCAGCTGCTTGTCGAGGCGCTGGCGGGTCTCATCGACGAGACGTTCCCAGACGGGATTGCGCTCCTTCGACGGGCCGAAGCAGAGGAGGCCGAGGGCGGCGTAGGCGAGGCCGTTTTCCGCGGCGGGCTCGGTGAAGGCCTGCGCGGTGATGCAGCGTGCCGCGAGGTCGATGATGTCGTGCCCCTTCAGCGTGGTCTCGCCGGTGGCGCGGTAATATTCGCCGAGCGCGTAGGCCACGTGGCCGGGCTCGTCGGAGCGGGGGTTTTCACCGGCAATTGCGGTGACGGTGCCATCAGGGTTAATCGAGTCGAGATTATGGCCGAGCATGGAGCGGGCCATATCGAGACATTGCTCGGAGAAGCTATTCATTCAGCGGACGGTGAGGTTGGTTGGGAAGGGCGAGGTGCGGCAAGCTTGGATTGGGCGCGGCATGAATTTGTGATGCGGACCTAGCTTTAGCGCGCGATAAGTTTGAGGAATTCGGCGTTCGTCTTCGTCTTCGAGAGACGCGTGTTCACGGTGTCGGTGGCTTCCTCGATCTTCTGCTGCACGAGGGCGCGGCGGAAGAAGTGGATGCCTTCGAGCGTCTTTTCGTCGAGGAGGAGTTCCTCCTTGCGGGTGCCGGAGGATTGGATGTTCACGGCGGGCCAGATGCGCATCTCGGCGGCCTTGCGGTCGAGGACGAGCTCCATGTTGCCGGTGCCCTTGAACTCCTGGAAAATCACGTCGTCCATGCGG